>NZ_DATMVN010000371.1:0-2313 GCF_035563135.1 Streptomyces sp. | reverse complement strand
AGAACCTCGGCAGCCACTTCACCCGGTAACCGGGGTGGCCGGCGTGCTCGGCGGCCATCTGCCGGACGACGAACCCCAGCCCGACGGCTCGGCCCGAGGTGAAGTCCTGCGCCGGGCGGTCGGTGTCCAGGACCGCGATCTCCTCGTACTCGTCCAGGAGGACCCTGGTGGTCTCGATGCGGCGCAGGGCGCGCGCCGGGTCCTGGAAGGCGATGTGCCGGTCGTAACCCCGTGACCGTACGACGAACGCGATACCGCTCGTCCGGTCGTGCACCTCACCGGGCGCCTCGGCCGGGGTCCGCCAGCCGTCACCACCCGCTTCCCGCGCGATGTCCTCCTCCTCGGCGAGGCGCGCCCGCACGAAGGCCAACAGGTCCGTGTTGTCTGCCATCTGGTTTCGAATCCTTCTCCGTCACAGACCGCGGCGGATGATCCACTCACCGCCACGGGCCCGTTCTGCCCGACCAGCAGAGGATGCCTCACCGACGCGCCGCGGGCGCAGTCCGCACCGGGCGCGTTTCGGATGACGGACACCGCACACGGCTGTGACCGGCGGGAATCAGCGGGACGGGCCCTTGCGGGGGCCATGAGCGGCGCGCCGTGGAACGCACCGGTGCGTCCGTCGGCGCATGGCCCAGGATCTCTCGCGCGTGCGGTCGTCCACGGTGACGGCTCCGCCGCCCGTGTCCCGCTCGAAGTGCCCGGCACGCGGCCGCCGTGCGGTCCACGAAGGCGGACCGGTACGGGCGCGTGGAGCGGTCCGGGAGGGAGGGGCCGGTTCACCTGCATCCGCCGCCAGAGACGCAGCAGGGACGCAGCACGGGCCCGGGGAGCCCTGCGGGCACCCGCATGAGGAGGCGGCCCGGCATCGGGAGCACGGGGCCCCGCCCGCGTACCCCTCGGCGGCGTCGCCGGTGCTCACCACCGCCCGGGCGAGCGCCCCCGGCGGTCCGCAGGGCTTCGGCTGCCTTCGGGGCTCCAGGTCACACAGCCGGAACGCGCACCCGCCCGCGGGTGCGCGTGTCCCACGGCCGGCGCGCCCTCTACGCCACGGAGGGCTCCGTGCCCGCTTGCGCGCACACCGAGGCGGCGGCCTCGGAGGCGTAGGCCAGCATGTCCCGCACCTCCTCCGGCCCGGGAGCCGCCGTGAAGGCGCCGAGGGCGCCCATCCGGCTCAGCAGGCCCGCGGCGAACGCGTCCCCCGCGCCGATCGTGTTGACCACCTCCACCGGCACGGCCGCCACGGACACGGGAGGCGCGGTCGCCGTGTACGCCGTGCTGCCCCTCGCCCCCCGGGTGAGGACCACCAGCCGTCCGCCGGCCGCCAGCTCGCGGCACGTCTCCTCGGGGCCGGCCCCCGGCCACAGCCGCTCCAGGTCCTCGTCGCTGGCCTTCACGACATGCGCGAGTCCGCACAGTTCCCGAAGCGCCGCCGCGCCGTGGTCCGTGCCCAGCGTGCGGTCCTGGCGGACGTTGGGGTCCACCACGAGGAGGGAGTGCTCCGAGGCCGCGCGGGCGGTCGCCCTTACGGCCGACGCCGCCGGCTCGACGACGGCCGCGAGGCCGCCGACGTACACGGCTCCGAAACCGGTGGTGCGCGCGGAGAGGTCCGGCAGCCGGAACGTCGCCGTGTCCTGGAGGTGGAAGTGGTAGCCCGTCCCCCCGGCTCCCGGTTCCGCGACGGCCAGCGCGGTGGGCAGGCCGGAGCGTTCGCAGAGCGTGAGGTCGGCCCCGGCCGCGCTCAGCCGGTCCTCGATCGTGCGGGCGAAACCGTCGCCGCCCAGACCCCCGGCGAACGACACGGGGGTGCCGAGCCTGGCCAGCCCGACGGCGACGTTGGCAGGGGCCCCGCCGAACTGGGCGGCCCGTACACCGCCGTCCCCGCCCACGGGTACGAGGTCGATGAGGGCCTCACCGAGTACGAGGACGGCGCCGGGTCCGCCCGTCACGGCTCCACCACGATCTTGCGGCCGATGCCCGCCTTGAAGCGGTCGATGGCCTGCGGGTACTGCTCGAGCGGCAGCCGGTCGCTGATGAAGACGGCGGGGTCGAGGACTCCGGTGGCGAAGAGCGCGGCGGCGCGTTCGTAGCTGTGCAGCACGGCCATCGAGCCGGTGATGGTGATCTCCTGGTTGTAGATGCGGTACGGGTCGATCTGGACCCGGGTCGCGTAGTCGGCGACGCCGAACTGGAGGAAGGTGCCGGCCTTGGCGACCCGGTCCAGGCCGTCCTGGATCGCCGCCGCGTTGCCGGTGGCGTCGATGACCAGGTCCCAGCCCTGGGGGCGGTCGAGTTCGTCGGCCGACGCGGCCG
>NZ_DATMVN010000370.1:0-3131 GCF_035563135.1 Streptomyces sp. | reverse complement strand
TGGGTGCCGGCTCCCCCGCCGGCCCGGGCAGCCACCGCCACGATCGCCAGCGGCGCGCTCGGCGGGCGCGGCGCTCCGGGCACCGCTGCCGTGGCCCTGCCCGTACCGTCCCAGGCGTCGACGATCAGATGGGCGTTGGTGCCCCCGAACCCGAAGGCGCTGACCGCCGCCCGGCGAAGGCCCGGCCACTGCTCGGACTCGCTCAGTACCCGCAGCTGAGTGCCGTGCAGTTCGTTCAGCGGTTCCTCGGCGGCGAGCGTGGCGGGGCGGATGCCCGTCCGCATCGCACCGAGCACCTTGAGCAGTCCGCCCACTCCGGCCGAGGCCAGAAGGTGTCCGACGTTGGACTTCACGGAGCCGATGGGCACATCAGCGCTGTCCGCGAAGATCCGGGCCATGCTGCGGACCTCCTCCACGTCCCCGACGGGGGTCCCCGTCGCGTGGCACTCCACGAGCGAGACGGTCTGCGGGGCGACGCCCGCCATGCGGTACGCCAGCCGCATGGCCCGCTCCTGTCCCTCCCGCGCGGGGCTGAGGAGCCCTCTGCCGCGTCCGTCGTTGGACAGCCCGACGCCCCGGATGACCCCCAGGACGGGCGAGCCCTGTGCGACGGCGTCACGCAGACGCATCAGCGCGACGAACCCGGCGCCCTCACCGGGGAGCAGCCCGTCGGCGTCCCGGTGGAAGGGACGGCTACGGCTGGTACGGCTCACCGCGGACAGGCCGCAGAACCCCACGTGCAGGAACAGGTTGTCGGCCCGGTTGACCGCTCCGGCCACCATGACGTCCGCCGTCCCGTCGTGCAGGCGGTCACAGGCCAGCTTGACCGCGTACAGGGACGAGGCGCAGGCGGCGTCCAGTGCGAAGGCCCCGGCGCCCAGTCCGAGCGCCCTGGCCGCGAAGTGCGCCGGAAGCCCCGAGGAGAAGCGGTTACGGGCGTCGGGCCTGGCCGGTGCGGCGTCCGCCAGCAGGGAGGGGGCGCCCTCCGACAGCCATACGTGCTCGGCGAAGGCCATACCCGCGCTCGTGGGGTAGGACAGGTTTCCCAGGACCAGACCGGTGCGGGGCGACGGCCCCTCCTGCCCGGCCTCCCGCAGCGCCTGCCGCGCGCCGTACAGCACCCAGTGGAACAGCGGGTCCAGGCCGAGGATCTCCGCAGGGGCGACGTGGAACCCGGTCGGATCGAACTTTCGCTCGAAATCGCGGACGTAGCCTCCCACGTCGTTCCACGTGCGGTCGAGGTGGTCGTCGACGGTTCCCATGGCCCATCGGCGCGGCAGTCGCCATCGGCCGTCCGGGACCGATGTCAGGCTGCACCTGCCTGCGGCGATGTTGTCCCAGAAGGCGTCGGGGTCGAGCGCGTCGGGGAAGACACATCCCCGGCCGACGATGGCGATCGGGTCGAAGCCCATACCGGTCTCATTTCACGAACGCGGACGGATCCGAGTGCTGCGGGCTCAGGAAGGGCGTCGTACGAGTTCCACGCCGAGCAGCTCCACCCGGGGGAAGCCGTCCGGGTCGACGAGCGCCACATCGCAGCGCCCTCCCGTGTCGTGCACCTTCCGGGCCTGCACCACGCACCGCACAGCACCCTGGACGGGGCCGCTCCGCTGCACCCTGCACTCCGCGACCGCCATCGGCAGGGTGGCGTACCCCAGCGCGTCGTCCGCCCACAGCACGGCGAGTTGCAGAGCACCGTCCGTGGCGGCCACATCGAGCTGCCAGTGCTCACCGCCCCAGCCGAGTTCGGTCAGGCCGGTCGCCGTCGCCTCGGCTCCGTCCGGGCCGATCCCGTCGACGGACCGGAGCGCGTGGAACCGCGGACCGTGGAACAGCACCCGGCCGTCGTAGATCTCGGTGCGCCGCGGTGCGGCGAGGCCCTGCGGGGTGTCCCAGCTCCCCGGGCGCGACGGGCCCTCCTCAAAGTCCATGTGGATCCGGAAGTGCGTCGCACCCTCCTCGCCCAGGAGTTCGGCCTCCAGAGCAGAGGGGGAGCCGGTCGCTGCCGTGCGAGCGCTCAAGGTGAGGCGGTGGCCCGCACCGTCCAGACGCGGCAGGGCCACTTTGCTGAAGACCCGGAGGTCCCGCAGCACCAGGTGGCCTGCGTCCGGCCGCCAGGCCGCGGCGGCACCGGCGAACCGGTCCAGGGCCAGCGCCAACGGCAGGACGGGAACGCCCGCGATGTCGTGGTCGGCGAGGTAGGGGTGTGTGTACGCATCGATACGCAGCTGCGCCGCGGGCGGACCGGCGGCGGCTGCCACGGGGCCCGGTTCGTCCCCGGCCGCGATGACCACCCTGGTGTCGGCGCCACGAGCGCCCAGCTCGGTGGTGAAGGCTGCGGCGCCCGGTCCGCCCGGGATGAGCGGGACACCGGACCGGCCGAAGTGCGCGGCCAGCGCGGGAGTGACCATCCCTCCGTCCCACGGGCCCCAGGCGATGGACCGTACGAGGCAGCCGGGCCGCCGGGCGCGCTCGGCACAGGCCACGTGGTTGAGCACCTCGTTGGCCATGGCGTAGTCGCTCTGCCCGGCATTGCCGAAGACGGCGGCGACCGAGGAGAACAGGACGATCGTGTCGAGCGGGTCGCCCTCGGTGGCCGCGAGCAGCGCGCGCATGCCACCCACCTTGGTGGCCATGACCTGTTCGAACTGTTCATCGGTCTTGTCGGCGATCAGCTTGTCCGCCAGCACTCCGGCACCGTGCACGATTCCGGTGACCGGCCCCCACTCGCGGCGTACCTCCTCCAGTACCCCGCGCAGTGCCGCGCCGTCCCGGACGTCCACGGGCACGTAGCGGACCCTGGAGCCGGCGCTCTCGAGGGCCGTCACGGTGGACCGGACCTCCCGGGCCGCCAGGATCCTCCGCGCCTCGGCACCGACCTCGGCCGGGAGGGCCGCGCCGGAGCGTCCGGCGAGGGCCCGGGTGAGTGCGGCCTCGTCGGTCGCCGCCGCCAGCCCCTGCGGTTCGTCGACGGGCTCGGTGCGGCCGAGCAGCACGATGCGGGGACGGTGGGCCCTGGCGAGGTGCAGCAAGGCGGCCGCTGTCACCCCGCGGGCCCCGCCGGTGGCCACGATGACCGACTCCGGGCCGATGCCCGCGGCCGGCCCCGGCTGCACGTGCGCCGGCACCGT
>NZ_DATMVN010000369.1:0-14148 GCF_035563135.1 Streptomyces sp. | reverse complement strand
TACCGGCTGCTCGCCGGGCAGAAGGTGGGGGTCGTCACCAACCCCACCGGGATCACCTCGGACGTCCGGCACGTCGTCGACGTGATGCACCCCGACGACCGGGTGGACCTGACCGCGGTCTTCGGCCCCGAGCACGGCTTCCGGGGGACCGCGCAGGCGGGCGGCTCGGAGGGGCGGTACGACGACCCGGCGACCGGCCTGCCGGTCTACGACACGTATCTGAAGAGCGGGCAGCCGCTGGCCGACGTCTTCACCGCGTCCGGGGTCGACACGGTGGTCTTCGACATCCAGGACGTGGGCGCCCGCTTCTACACGTACATCTGGACCCTGTACGACTGCATGGAGGCCGCCGCGCTCGCGGGCAAGCGCTTCGTCGTCCTGGACCGGCCGAATCCGGTCACCGGCAGGGCGGCGCTGGGGCCCGTGCTCGACCCGGCGTTCGCGACCTTCGTGGGACGCCGGGAGATCGCGCAGGCGCACGGCATGACGGTGGCGGAGCTCGCGCTGCTCTTCAACGCCGAGTTCCTGGCCGACCGGCCGGTGGAGCTGGACGTGGTGAAGATGTCCGGGTGGCGCCGCGCGGACTTCTTCGGCACGACGGGTCTGCCGTGGGTGCCGCCGAGCCCCAACATGCCGACGCCGGAGACAGCGCTGGTCTACCCGGGGACGTGCCTGTTCGAGGGGACCAACCTCTCCGAGGGCCGGGGCACGACACGGCCGTTCGAACTGCTCGGTGCGGAGGGCGTCGACCACCGGTGGGCGGCGGCGGCGAACGCCCTGGACATGCCCGGCGTCGCCTTCCGTGAGGCCTACTTCGCGCCGACGTTCTCCAAGTTCGCGGGCAGGACGGTGGGCGGGGTGCAGGTGCACGTCCAGGACCGGGACGCCTTCGACCCCGTACGCACCGGAATCGCCCTGCTGGTCACGGCGAAGCGGACGTGGAGCGGCTTCGCGTGGCGGGCGGACAACTGGATCGACAAGCTCACGGGCAACACCCGGGTCCGCACGATGATCGACGCGGGGGCGGACACCGACGAGGTGGTGGGCGCCTGGGCGGCGGACCTCGCCGCGTTCCGGCGGGTGCGGCGGGAGTTCCTGCTGTACCGGTGAGGCCGGACCGGGTGCGGGCACCGGCGCGGGTGCCTCGGCGCTCAGGACGTGAGACCCCGTTCACCGAGGTACTCACCGTCGCCCGTCAGCCCGCGCCGCCGGTACCCGAGCCGGAGGTAGAACTCCTCCGGGCCGCCCTCGCCCGGCTGCCACGTCATGGTGCAGAGCGTGCCGCCCCGTCTGCGGATCTCCTCGTGCACGGCCTCGGCCGCGAACCGGCCGTAGCCCCGGCCCTGTTCGCCGGCGGCCACGGCGAGCCGCCGGAGGCCGGAGCGCGGCGGTGCGCCGGGGGTCTCGGCGTCGTAGCCGAAGGGGACACCGAAGAACGCCATGACGAAGCCCACCACGCGCTCACCCGCGCGGATCACCCGGGGCCAGGCGGTCTCCGGGTGGACATACGCCTCGGCCAGCGACCCGGCCACCGGGGTCACGAACTTCTCCTGGCCGGGCGCCACGTGCGGCCGGCAGGCGGCCATGACGTTGTCGGGGGTGGGCTCTTCCAGGCGTACCGACGTGTTCATGACGGCAAGGCATCCGTGCCGCGAAAGGCCCGGCCACCCGTTGTCCGGCGGCCGGGCCGGGCTCGCTCAGGCCGGTTACCGGTGCGAGGGGAACTCCACGACCAGTTGGTACGTCGGCCGGTTCTGCCAGTGGACGGACTTGTGCGAGATCCCGCCCAGCGGGCGGTGGATGATCGCGTCGGTGCACCACTGCTCACCGGCCCCGCAGCTGTCGTCACCCGGGTAGACCTCGGCGGCCGGTGCGGCCGCCGCCTCCTTCAGGGTGGTGAGCAGCGCGGTGCGGCAGGCGCTCAGGTCGCCGCCGCCGCAGTACGTCCTGGCCAGCGGCCCCTCGACGGGCTGCCCGAGGACCTGCCGCAGGTCCTTGTCGGCGAAGCCCCACCAGCCGTACTGGAACGCGGAGCCGCTGTGCGCGCCGCTCGGCCCGTGAGCGGCGGCCGGGGACTCGTCGGTGGCCAGGCTCGCGGTGAACGCCTGGTAGAGGTCGTCACCGAGGCCCGGCCGGAACTCCGCCTCGACCAGCTTCGGCCACCACGCGTCCATGATCCGTACCGCGTCCGCGTGGGTGTACGTGCGCGATCCGGGGCCGGTCTCCTTGCGCTGCGCACCGGCCGCCCGCCAGGCGTCCAGTTGCTGGACCGCCGCGCCGGCGGCCGGGTCGGTGACCGGCTGGGAGCGCAGCACCTTCAGGAGTTCCGGCAGCAGCTGCTCGCCCCGGAGGTCGGTGAGGGCTGCCTCCTCCATGGCGCGGGTCAGGGAGGCACGGGTCACGCCGCCCTCCTCGACCAGTTCGGACACCCGGTCGTCGAGCAGGTCGCCCCGGTGCACGGCGCCGAAGCCGAACGCCGCGGTGGAGTAGTCCTCGGCCTGGCGGTTGTTCCAGGAGATGTAGTAGTCCTGCCCGCTGGAGTGCGGGTGCTCGGCGAACGGGGTGTAGTCAGCGGTGTTGGCCGCCGGGTCGTAACCCTGCCACTCGTACGCCTTCTCGGCCTCGACCGGCAGCGCGGCGTCCACCCCGGGCGCCCGCACGGGGTTCATCCCGCTGTTGTAGTAGGCCGTCGTCCGCGCGTCCGCGTAGAACCAGTTGAAGGCGTAGTCGATGTGGCTCGCAGCCTGCTGGAAGGAGGCCGCGTCCGTCACGTACGCCGGGTCGTTGAGCAGCTGGAAACCGATGATCGAGTCGGCCTCGTGCCGGTAGGTGGTGCGCAGCGAGGTGTAGGCGACGGGCCTGCCCTCCCTCGTCGCGCGGTGGGTGACGATCCCGTAGTCGGTCCGCCACACCCTCATCCGGTAGGAGCCCTTGGCGGTGGAGTCGGCGACGGTCGGCTTCCAGGAGTTGGTGCGCTCCAGCTTCTCCATGGCCGTGCAGGCGCCGTCGCTGCGGTAGTGGGTGGAGTCCTTGGTGGGCGCGGATCCGTCGGGTTCGCAGAGCTCGACGGCGTACGTGTCGGTGATGTCCTGGGCCGCCGAGGTGGCGCTCCAGGCGTAGTCCTGGCCGCGGCCCATCTGGACGTACATGCCGACGCCTGCGAAGGAGACGCCACGGGCGCTGATGCCGGGGCCCTGCAGTTCCTGGAGCATCATCAGCTGGGGGGCGAAGTAGCCGGTCTGGGGCCCCATGACGGCGACCGGACTGCCGGACGCGGTGTGCTCGCCGGACACCAGCAGGGCGTTGGACATGCCACGTCTCTGGGTGCCCTGCCCCGGTCCGGGCAGCGATCCCTCCGGGATGACGCCGTCGTCGTACATGCCCTGGAGCGGCTTCAGCGCGTCCGGGGCGTCGACGGGGGTCTTCTTGCCGGTGGCCGCCGAGCCGGTGCGGTCGTGGATCAGCGGTTCGGGGGTGACCGAGCCCGCGTCCGGAAGGGCGGTGCCCCGGGCCTTGTCGGGCTTGCCGGCGTACGGGAACGAGGTGCCGTCGTGGACGGTGAGGACGGCCTCCGGGTCGTTGCGCTGGCGGAAGGACTCCCAGACGCGGGTGCCCTCCTCGACGCCGTACTTCTGCTGGGCGGCGAGCAGCGAGAGCGCGGCCTGGACCTCACCGCCGCCTCCCCCGCCGAACTGCCCGCCGACGACCGAGGCGATCGAGATCAGGTCGGTCAGCTCGAACGGCTGGATCTCGCCGATGTTCGTGATCGAGTCGATCTTCCCGGTGAGGACGTACTCCCCGGGGAAGTAGCGGCCGTTCTTCGACTTCACCCGGTAGGCGTTGATCCCGTCGACGTAGGCCTGCGCGTCGGCCATCGCCTGTTCGCCGCGCGCGCCCTCGGTGGTCCTGATCCGTTCGACCTGGGCCTCCAGATCCGCCTCGGTGTACGGGGCCTGCGGCCAGAACTGCTGCTCCAGGCCCTGGTTGGCCGGTGCTCCCCCGGCGAAGGACGTGAGCTCGCCCCGCCCGATGTGGCGGAAGAGGTCCATCAGCCACAGCCGGTCCTGTCCGGCGGCGAACCCGGCACCGAACTCGGTGCCGTAGCGGGTGGTGCCCTTGATGTGGGGAACACCGCTCTTCTTGTCCCGGGTGATCGTGACGTCCTCACGCGGCTTCGTCACGGACTCGACCTGGTCGGCCGCGACCCCGAAGGACGCGTCGTTGAAGAAGTCCGTCAGCTTCTGGTCGGTGAGGCCCGTATGGCCCGCGACCAGGCTGTCGTACCGGTCGAGCTGGTCCTCGCTGTGGGCGGGGTGCGTGCCGAACGCCTTGTTGCCGAGGATCTCGACGAGGGTCGCGTTGCCGTTCTCACCGGGCGGCAGGATGTCCGCGCACTGGTCGCGGCAGTGGTCGGTGACGGCGAGGGGTTCCGGCTCCGTGGCTCCGGCGCCCGGCGCCGCGACGAGCAGGGACGTACCGAGAGCGAGAGCGGCCGCGGTGGCGGCGGCTCTGAGCGTGCGGGTGCTGCGTGGGGGCATGCGTGCTCCTCCGGGTGGCCGATGCGCCGGAGGTTACTGGCGGTACACCCCGCCGGTAAGATGAACATCGGTCACTTTTTCCGGTTCGCCACACGCCGGCGCACGGCCCCACATGGGCCATCTCGGTCCGTGGACACATTTCACCTTTGGATGGAGCCGAATCGGGCAGTCGTACGTCCATCCCTTGACGCCGAAGTACGACCGACGGAGGTGGCAGTGCCATGGCCGGTTTCCGGAGTCTTGCGAGACAGGTCCGCGATCCGCGGGGCGATCTGGCTTTGCGGAGGTACTCACTGCGCAAATGCCTGGAGCGATTCGCTCCGTACGGCCACCGGGCGACCTGGGACCACCTGTGCGCCCGGCACGGTATCGAACCCGAGGACCGGGCCCCCGAGCCGGTGCGCCTGGTCCACGCGCTGGAGGAACTGGAGGAGGCGCGGGCCGTCTGGCTCGCGTACGAGACGGGCTTCGCCGAACGGCGGCGCCGTGAGAAGCACGACGGGCTGCGCCGGCCCGGCACCTTCGACGACTGGCACCGGCGGACCTGGGGAGGCAACGGCATCGCGCACTGCGACGATCCGGGGATTCATCCGAGCGCACCCCTGGCCGAGGTCCTGAGGCGGCTGATCTCGGCCCTGGGCGCGAAACCCGGTGCCGCCTGCCCGGTCTGCGCGGCGACCGGGATCGTCTGGCGGCAGGACCTGGACCGCGAACCATGGGCCGGTCCGGTCTGCACAGGATGCGGCATCGTCGTCCCCCGGCCCGTCCTCACGGCGGGCGCGCTGGCCAGGGCCAGGGGAGCACGGACACGGAATCTGACGGCGTCGGCCGCCTGAGGCGGACCGGTCACCGAGGAGACGGCCGGAGCCGGGGCGCGCTCAGGAGCGGTCGGCCGCGCCCCGCTCGGGCATCAGCCGCGAGCCGGCCATGCGTTCACCGAAGGCGTCGTCGGGGTTGGACAGCACACAGGTCTCCAGCGACAGGCAGCCGCAGCCGATGCAGTCGGTGAGGTGGTCGCGCAGCCGCCCCAGCTGCTTGATGCGGTCGTCGAGCTCCGAGCGCCACGCCCGGGAGAGACGGGCCCAGTCCTCGTGGTTCGGCGTGCGCTCCTCCGGCAGTTCGGCCAGCGCCTCCCTGATGGTGGCGAGCGGGATGCCCACGCGCTGCGCCGCCCGGACGAACGCCACCCGGCGCAGTGCGTCCCTGGTGTAGCGGCGCTGGTTGCCACTGGTGCGGCTGCTGCTGATCAGGCCCTTGGACTCGTAGAAGTGCAGGGCGGACACCGCGGCGCCGCTACGGGCGGAGAGCTGGCCGACGGTGAGTTCCTGGAATGACTGCGGGATCTGTGGCACTCCCCCGACCCTAATGGTCGTCCCTCGGCCTCTGCTGCCGCTTCGAGAACCCGGCGGGCCCGTCGTTGACAGGGACGCCCTGCCCAACCATGCTGAGCAAGCGCTTAGACATTGCCCCGGAAGGGGCGACCGACAGTCGGAAGGCAGGGACCAGGAACATGGCAGAGCCGAAGATCTTCACGTCCGCACAGGAGCTGCGGGACGCCGTGGGTGAGCAGCTCGGGCACAGCGACTGGCTGGAGATCGAGCAGAAGCGGATCGACCAGTTCGCCGAGGCCACGGGCGACCACCAGTGGATCCATGTGGACCCGGAGCGCTCCGCGAACGGCCCCTTCGGGACGACGATCGCGCACGGCTACCTCACGCTGTCGCTGCTTCCGGCGCTCGTGCCGCAGATCCTGCAGGTCGACGGCGCCAAGATGGGCATCAACTACGGGACCAACAAGGTCCGTTTCCCCTCGACCGTCCCGGTGGGCTCACGGTTGCGCGCCACCGCCGTGCTCAAGAGTGTCGAGGAGGCGGGCGGCGGCGTACAGGTGACCGCCCTCGTCACGGTCGAGCGCGAGGGCGGCGACAAGCCCGTCTGCGTCGCGGAGTCGGTGTCGCGCTACTACTTCTGAGCCGCGGCACCGCTTCGGAGTCGCGGCACCGCTTCGGAGTGCGGGGTGCGCCGGGCCCGCGGGGGTGCCCGGCGTCACTTCCGGGCGCCCACCATGCGCAGGACGAGGTCCGCGTAGAGGGCACCGACCTCCTCGGGCGTCCGGCTGCCCTGCGCGTTGAACCAGCGCGCCACGTCGATGCAGAGGGACAGCACGGCGAGCGTGGTGCCCGGGACGTCGGGGACGTCGAACTCCTTCGCCCGGACGCCGTCACCGATGATCCGGCGGACCACGGCGTCGCTCCGCCTGCGCAGGGCGACGATCTCAACGCGGTGTTCGTCGCTCAGCGCCTCCAGCTCGTACTGCACGACCCGGGCCGTGGTGTGCCGCTCGGCGTGCCAGCTGACGAAGGACCGGACCGCGTCGGTGAGCCGCTCGGCCGCCGTGCCGTCCTTCTCGGCCGCCGTCTCCAGGAGGAGCAGGGCCCTGTCGTGGCCGATCCTGCTGATCCGGTGGAGCAGCTCTTCCTTGGTCTTGTAGTGGATGTAGAGCGCGGCCGGGCTCATCCCCGCCCGGCCGGCGATGTCACGGGTGGTGGTCGCGTGGTAGCCGCGCTCGGCGAATGCCTCGACGGCCGCGAGGAGCAGCCGCCTGGCCGCCTCGGGCGTGACCTCGCTCCACGGCGTGCTGTCGCCGTCGGTCTCCTCCGCCGTGCTCATCGCCACGTGCCCCTTTCCGCTGGCAGGACGAACACCATACCGCGAACCTGAGCAAGCGCTTAGAGCGCTCGTGCGGTGAGACCGTCAGAGCTTCTGGAAGGGATCGTGCTCGGCGAGGATCTTCTCCAGCCTGGCCTGGTCGACCCGGCTGACGATCTGCCCCGCCTCCTGCCGGTCCCTGATGACCTTGGCGAGGGTGAAGCACGAGGTGACGAGGTAGAGGACGCCGATGGCGAGGAAGGCCCGCACCCAGGCGTCGGCGTCGAGGAAGAAGATGCCGAGGGCCACCGCGCCCATCGCGACCCCGAAGGAGAGGACGGCCTGCCCGTAGAAGGCGGCGGTGCTCTGCTGCTTGACCGATGTCGTCTCACTCATGCCGCCCAGCATCCGGCGCGGCGGAGTACGCCGGCATCCGCCGGCGTACTCACCCGGTACTCAGAAAGCGGGCCAGGCCAGAAGGCGGGCCCTGCCGGGTCAGAAGGCGGAGACGCCCGTCAGCGCCCGGCCGATGATCAGCTTCTGGATCTGGCTGGTGCCCTCGTACAGGGTCATCACGCGGGCGTCCCTGACCAGCTTGCCCACGGGGTACTCGTCGATGTAGCCGTAGCCGCCGAACACCTGGAGGGCGTTGTTCGCCGCGCGGACCGCGGCCTCGGAGGCGAAGAGCTTCGCCGTGGACGCCGCGGTGGCGAAGTCCTGGCCGCGGTCGATGAGGTCGGCGACGCGCCAGGTCAGCATGCGGGCGGCGTCGACGTCCACGGAGATGTCGCTGATGAGCTCCTGGACGAGCTGGTAGCTCGCGATGGACTTGCCGAACTGCTCGCGCTCGCCCGCATAGCGCACCGCAGCGTCCAGGGCGGCCTGCGCGATGCCGACACAGCCGGCCGCGACCGACATCCGTCCCTTGGCCAGCGCGGACATGGCGATGGAGAAGCCCTTGCCCTCGGGGCCCATGAGGGTGGAGGCGGGCACCCGGACGTCCTCCAGCACCAGCTCGGCCGTGGCCTGGCCGCGCAGGCCGAGCTTGCCGTGGACGGTGCGCCGGGTCAGGCCGGGGGTGTCCGCGGGCACCAGGAAGGCGGAGACGCCCCGGTGACCCGGCGTGTCGTTCGTACGGGCGAACAGCAGGACCACATCGGCCCAGGTGCCGTTGGTGATGAACATCTTGGAGCCGTTGATGACGTAGTGGTCGCCGTCCCGCACGGCCCGGGTGGTCAGGTTCCCGGCGTCGGAGCCGGTGCCCGGCTCGGTGAGGCCGAAGCAGCCGACCGCCTCTCCGGCGGTGAGCTTCGGCAGCCACTGCCGCTTCTGCTCCTCGCTGCCCCAGGACGCGATCGTCTTGGCGACCAGGCCGAGCGAGACGGACACGATGCCGCGCACCGAGGAGTCACCGCGGCCGAGCTCCTCGGTCACCAGGCAGTACGCGAGGTGGTCCCCGCCGGAGCCCCCGTACTCCTCCGGGACCGTGAGTCCGAGGAAGCCGAGGGCGCCCAGCTTCTTCACGATCGATTTGTCGACACTCTCGGCACGGTCCCACTCGACGACGTACGGGGTGATCTCCCGCGCGACGAAGTCCTCGGCGAGCTGCCGGACGGCTTCCTGCTCCTCGCTCAGCTCCAGGTTCATCCTGCACACCCCACGTTTAATTAGCACTGCTAGTTTTATGTTCGCAGGCCCTACTATGTGCCGCATGGCCCGACCGCGCAAGCCCCTCCTCAGCCGAGACCGCATCGTCGAGGCGGCGAGCGCGCTCGTCGACGCCGAAGGGCTGGACGCCGTGTCCACCCGTCGGCTCGCCGCCGAGCTGGGGGTGAGCGGTCCCTCGCTCTACAACCACTTCCGGAACAAGGACGAGATCCTCGACGCGGTCGCCGACGCCGTGTCCGCCCAGGTCGACCTGTCGATGTTCGAGGAGTCCGACCCGCGCGGCTGGCCCGCCGCCCTGCACGACTGGGCCCTCTCCTACCGCGCGGCGCTCGCCGCACACCCCCACATCGTCCCGGTGCTGGCCCAGGGACCCGGCCGCAGGCCGGCCGGCCTGCGGGTCGCCGACGCGGTCTTCGGCGCCATGGTCCGGGCCGGCTGGCCGCCCGCCCAGGCCACCCACATCGGGGCGCTGATGCGCTACTTCATCACCGGATCGGCGCTCGGCTCCTTCGCCCGCGGATTCGTCGACGACGAGACGGCGTACGACCCCGCCGACTACCCGCACCTCGGCCAGGCCCACCTACTGGCCGACCGCCGCCAGCAGGTCGACGAGGGAGCCTTCGAGACGGGGCTGCGCGCCCTGCTGGACGGGCTCGCCCTCCAGTACGAGCGGACGACGGCCGCCGGGCGCACGGTCCGGCCCGCACCGAACGGCGCCTGACCCGTCCCGGCCCCATGGCCCGTACGGCACCGGACATCACGCCGTACGGCTGACGCGAGCCGGTAACCGGGTGGGGCCGGAGGGATTCCCGGCCTACCGTCGTGACCATGACGACGACACCGACAGCGCGCCCCGCCGCGCAGGCCGCCTCCGGTCGTGACTGGCGCGCCCCGGCCGCCGCCTGCATCACAGTCATCCTGTGGGCCTCCGCATTCGTCTCCATCCGCAGCGCGGGCGAGGCGTACTCACCAGGGGCGCTGGCGCTGGGCCGGCTCCTCGCGGGCACGCTGACGCTCGGCGCGATCCTGCTCGTGCGCCGCGAGGGACTGCCCTCCCGGGCGGCCTGGCCGGGCGTCATCGGGTCCGGGCTGCTCTGGTTCGGGCTCTACATGGTCGTGCTCAACTGGGGTGAGCAGCAGGTCGACGCGGGCACGGCGGCCATGATCGTGAACATCGGGCCGATCCTGATGGCGCTGCTGGGTGCCAGGCTGCTCGGGGAAACGCTGTCGCGCCGGCTCCTGACGGGCATGGCGGTCTCGTTCGCGGGCGCCGTCGTCGTCGGTCTCTCCATGTCCGGCCATGGGAGTTCCTCGGTGCTCGGCGTGGTCCTGTGCCTGCTGGCCGCCCTGTCGTACGCGGGCGGAGTGGTCATCCAGAAGCCGGCGCTGCGGCACGGATCCCCGTTGCAGATCACCACGTTCGGCTGCCTGATCGGCACGGCCGCCTGCCTGCCCTTCACCGGCGTACTGGTCTCCGAGGCGGCCGACGCCCCCTTGTCCGCCACGCTGAACATGATCTATCTCGGGGTGTTCCCGACCGCGCTGGCCTTCACCACCTGGGCCTATGCGCTGGCCCGGACCACCGCGGGCCGGATGGGCGCGACGACGTACGCGGTGCCCGCACTGGTGGTGGTGATGTCCTGGCTGTTGCTCGACGAGGTGCCCGCGCTGCTCACCGTCGCGGGCGGGCTGCTCTGCCTGGCCGGGGTCGCGGTCTCGCGGACCCGGGCACGGAACCGCGGCGCGTCGGGCGGTCCGGCGGATCGGCCGGCACGGACCGGGCAGGGGACGGCCGGCCGGCTCTGAACGCCGCCGCCGGACGGGCCGGAAGTCCTTCCGGAACGTGACCTGCGTCCCTCACGCCTGCCGCGCCCGAGTCGCACGCTGGGAGATACGTCACATCCGTGCGGAGGACCGCCCTCGCGCGCGGCCGGACACACGGAAGGTCACCGAGTCATGCAGTCCACCGGCCCCACCACGCTCAACGCTTCGGAACAGCTCCACGTGGCAGCCGCGGCGGCTGCCGCTCCCTCGGTGTTCAACACCCAGCCGTGGACCTTCACCTTCACCGGCCGCGGGCTGGAGGTGCGCACGGATCCGGACGACGCCTCCATGCCGACGGCGTCCGCGGCACGCGATGTGCGCCTGTCCTGCGGCGCCGCGGTGTTCAACGCCCGGACCGCCCTCGCGCGCCTGGGCCTCGCCTCCCGGGTCTCGGTGCTGCCCGTCGCCGGTGATCCGCTGCTGGTCGCACGGGTCGACGTGACCGGCGACGCCCCCGACCCGGCGCTGGACGAGCTGTACCGCTGGGTGGGCAGCCGTCGCACGAACCGCTACCCCTTCCGGCCCGAGAGGATCCCGGCCGAGGTGCTCGCACTGCTGCACGACGCCGCCCGGCGCGAAGGGGCGACCCTGCGCCTCCTGGACGGGGAACCGGAGTACCAGCGGATGCTGACGTCCATACGCCGCGCGACGTGGACCGAGGACGAGTCCGTACGGGACGACCGGGACGCCCGGCTCTCACCGGGGACCGGACAGCCCGCCATCCCGGCCGGCAACCTCGGCCCCGTGCCCCGGCGGGAGTTCCCCGACGACCCGCCGGTACGGGACATGGCCGAAGGGCTCGGCATACCCGGGCGCGGCAGCGCGGCCTTCGAGCCGCGCCCGGAGCTGGCCGTCCTGGAGACCGCGCACGACGACCCGCGCTCCTGGGTCACCGCCGGCCAGGCGCTGCAGAGGCTCCTGCTGGAAGCCACCGGGCACGGCATCGCGGCCTCGTTCGCCAACCAGCCGCTGGAGGACGACGGACTGCGCCCGGAGGTGTCCGGCGGTGCCGCGCACTACGGGTGTCCCCAGATGGTGCTGCGGATGGGGTACGCGACGGCACAGCCCCCGGCCTCGCCGCGCAGGCCGCTGAGCGAGGTGGTCCGCACCGTACGGGGCTGAGGCGGTGGGGACGGTCGCGCCGGCCCGCGCTCCCGCGCCGCCGCGTCCGTTCCCGTGCGCCGGCTGGTGCCTGGGCAGGCACTAGAACACGACCAGCGCGCGCCCTCCCTTGCCCGCGATCATGTTCTCGAAGGCCGCCGGGATGCCGTCCAGCGAGATCCGCTCCGTCACCAGCATGGAGAGGTCGAACCGTCCGGCGCGGATGTGCTCGGCGAGCACCGGCAGGTCGCGTGCCGGGTCACTGTTCCCGTAGACGCAGCCGGTGAGTGTGCGGCCCCAGTGGAAGATCTCCAGGGCGTTGAAGGTCACCTGCTGGTCCTTGCCGCCGATGCCGACGACCGTGGTGCGGCCGCCGCGGCGGGTCGACTCCCAGGCGCCACGGATCGTGGCGGGCCTGCCCACGCACTCCACGGCGACGTCCGCGCCCTGGCCGCCGGTGAGCTTGCGGATCGCGCGCGGCGTGGTGTCCGAGGCGACGACGTAGTCGGTGGCGCCGGCCCGGCGCGCGAGCTCCTCCTTCTCCGGTGACACGTCCACGGCGATGATCTTCGACGCTCCGGCGATGCGGGCGGCCTGCAGGACGGCCAGGCCCACCCCGCCGATCCCGAGGACGACGACGCTCTCGCCCTCGCGGACCCGGGCGGAGTGGCGCACCGCCCCGTATCCGGTCAGGACCGCGCAGCCGAGCAGCGCGGCGTCGGTGAGCGGGATCCCGGCCGGGGCGGGCAGCACGCAGTTCGCGGCGACGACGGTCTCCTGCGCGAAGGCGGCGACGTTCAGCCCGGGGTGGAGCTCGGTGCCGTCGGCCGTACGGGCGTGGATGTTCGCGGCGCCCTTCAGCGCGTCGGCGCAGAGCCAGACCTCGCCGATCCCGCAGTGGAAGCACTCCCCGCAGGACGGCGCCCAGTTGAGGACGACCTGGTCACCGACGGCGACATGGGTGACGCCCTCGCCGACGGCGAGCACCGTGCCCGCCCCCTCGTGGCCGAGGACGGCGGGGACGGGCAGCCGCATGGTGCCGTTGGACAGGGACAGGTCGGAGTGGCAGACCCCGGCAGCGGCGAGCCTGATGCTCACCTGGCCGGGGCCGGGCTCCGGGAGTTCGATGTCGGTGATCTCCAGGGGAGCTCCGACGGCGGGCAGTACGGCGGCGCGGACCACGAACAGACTCCTCGGTGGGTCGGTGGATCGGCGGGGATCAGAACTGGAGGGACTTGGTCTGGAGGTACTCGGAGAGGCCGTGCGGGCCGAGCTCGCGCCCCACCCCCGACTGCTTGTAACCGCCGAAGGGCGCCAGCGGGTTGAAGCGTCCGCCGTTGATGTCGACCTGGCCGGTGTCCATGCGCCGGGCGAAGGCCACGGCCTCCTCGTCGTCCGCGCCCCAGACGGCGCCGGCCAGCCCGTACACGGTGTCGTTGGCGATCCGCAGGGCGTCGTCCACGTCCTCGTACCGCAGGATCGTCAGGACCGGGCCGAAGATCTCCTCCTGCGCGATGGTCATGCCGGGCGTCACGTCGGCGAAGACGGTGGGGCTGACGTAGTAGCCCTGGTCCTTGGGCGCCTCGGGGCCTCCCGCGACGAGGCGGGCGCCCTCCTCGATGCCCTTCTCGATGTAACCCCGCACCCGGGCCTGCTGCTTGGCGTTGACGACGGGGCCGACCCGCTCCCCGGGAACGTACTTGGCGACGGCCGTGGCGGCGAGGCCCACGGCCTCCTCGTACCGCTCGGCGTCGACCAGCATCCGGGTCCAGGCGCTGCACGTCTGGCCGGAGTTGGACATCACGTTGGCCACGCCGACGTTGACCGCCTTGGCGAGGTCGGCGCCGGGCAGGATCACGTTGGCGGACTTGCCGCCGAGCTCCAGCGCGACGCGCTTGACCGCCGCTCCGGCGGTGGCGCCGATCTGCCTGCCGACGGCCGTGGACCCGGTGAACGAGACCAGGTCGACGTCCTCGTGCTCGGCGAGCGCCTGGCCGGCGACCGCCCCGATGCCGGTGACGAGGTTGAAGACACCGGCCGGCAGGCCCGCCTCCTGGGTCGCCTCGGCGAAGAGCTGGGCGGTGAGGGGGGTGTCCTCGGCGGGCTTCAGGACGACGGTGCAGCCCGCGGCCAGCGCGGGGGCCACCTTGGCGACGATCTGGTGGAGCGGGTAGTTCCAGGGGGTGATCGCGCCGACGACACCGACCGGCTCCAGCAGGACGGTGGAGTTGCCGAGCTTCTCCTCGAAGGAGTACGAGGCGGCCAGCTCGGCGTACGAACCGGCGACCAGCACCGGCACTCCGGCGTGCACCGCCTGCGACAGCGGCAGCGGCGAGCCGAGCTCGGCGGTGACGGTCTCGGCGATCTC
>NZ_DATMVN010000368.1:0-17130 GCF_035563135.1 Streptomyces sp. | reverse complement strand
ATCAGCCCGACGATCGTGACCGGCGTCCGCGCGGCCAGCGGCACCAGCGCCAGCAGCGTGAGCGCGGCGCCCAGCGGCAGCGGGGTGCCCGCGCCGAGGAACTCGGCCGCTCCTTCGCCGGTCGGCAGCCCGGCCGGATCGCTGCGGAGGTGGAGGAAGAGGAGCAGCGCCACCACCGATCCCAGCGTGGTGGAGACCGCCGTAGAGACCGCGCCCAGTACGGCGAGACGGGCCGGCCCGAGACCGGAGGCGAAGAGACCGGGACGCGGGCGGGTGCTCGGATCCGTGCGCGCGACCGCCACCGCGAACTGGACGGCCGCGGCGAGCGGGACGGCGCACCACAGCAGCCGCAGCACGGAGCTCGTCGCGTGCGCCGGGTGTGCGGAGGCGTACCCCAGCGTGCACAGGAGCAGGAAACCCACCCCGGCCGAGGCGGCGGCGAGGAGCAGACGCCGCATCAGGACCAGGGGATGCGAGCCGCGGGTCAGACGGAGAGCGAGCACGCCGAGCGGCCTTCCGTATCGGACGCGGCGGGCAGGGAGACGGTGGTGACACGGCGGCCGTCCAGCATGCCGACCGCACGGTCGGCGAGTGCGGCGACCTCCGCGTCGTGGGTGGCGAGCACGACGGTGATCCCGTGGGACCGCGCGGCCGTGGTGAGGGTGCGCAGGAGCTGGGCGCGCTCGGCGTGGTGAAGTGTCGCGGTCGGCTCGTCCGCGAAGATCACGGACGGCGACGCGGTCAGCGCGCGGGCCACGGAGATCCGCTGACGCTGCGACTGGAGCAGGGTGTGGGGCCGCTTCTTGGCGAGCGGGCCGATGTCCAGGCGCTCCAGCCACTCGGCGGCGGCCTTCTTCGCCGCCCGGTGCGGGACGCCCCGCAGCAGCAGCGGCAGGGCGGCGTTCTCCCAGGTGCTGAGCTCGGGCACGAGCTGCGGTTCGGCGGCGATCCAGCCGAATCTGTCCCGGCGGAGCCGTTCGCGCAGCCGGGGGCCCATGGTGTGCACGGGCACGCTGTTGAACCAGACCTCACCCTGCTGGGGTACCAGCTGGCCGGAGAGGCAGTGCAGCAGGGTCGTCTTCCCGCACCCCCGGGGGCCGGTCACGGCAAGGATCTCGCCGTCGCGGACGCCGAGCGAGACACCGCCGAGCCCCGGGGAGCCGTTGTGGGAGTGATGCAGGGAACGTGCCCAGATCACGTCGTTGTCGGGCGGGGCCACCATGGCGTACACCTCGGTTCGGATCAGATTTCCCGTCCCCCGCACGGGGGAACGAATACAACGAAAACAAAGCCGATCGGTCACTCGGCACGCTAGGCAGCCGAAGCGGGGTGACGGGACAGTACGCGGCCCGGATGCCCCCCTTCTCACTCGAACGGGTGCATCCGGGCCGCGTGGTCCGTATGGGGATGACTACCGGACGCCCTGTCGGCGGCAGCCGGTGGCGTCGGTCAGAGCTTCGTCCAGGCCTCCGTCAGGACACCGCGCAGGATGCCCTCGATCTCGTCGAAGGTCGACTGGTCGGAGATCAGCGGCGGCGCGAGCTGGACGACCGGGTCGCCGCGGTCGTCGGCCCGGCAGTAGAGGCCGTTCTCGTACAGAGCCTTGGAGAGGAAGCCGTACAGGACGCGCTCCGTCTCCTCGTCGGTGAACGTCTCCTTGGTGGCCTTGTCCTTCACCAGCTCGATGCCGTAGAAGAAGCCGTTGCCGCGGACGTCGCCGACGATCGGCAGGTCGAGCAGCTTCTGCAGCGTCGTCAGGAACGCGTTCTCGTTGTCCAGGACGTGCTGGTTGAGGCCCTCGCGCTCGAAGATGTCGAGGTTGGCGAGGCCGACCGCGGCGGACACCGGGTGGCCGCCGAAGGTGTAGCCGTGCAGGAAGGTGTTGTCACCCTGGTAGAACGGCTCGGCCAGCCGGTCCGAGATGATGCAGGCGCCGATGGGGGAGTAACCCGACGTCATGCCCTTGGCGCAGGTGATCATGTCCGGGACGTAGCCGAACTTGTCGCAGGCGAACATCGTGCCGAGGCGGCCGAACGCGCAGATGACCTCGTCGGAGACGAGCAGCACGTCGTACTGGTCGCAGATCTCGCGCACCCGCTGGAAATAGCCGGGCGGCGGCGGGAAGCAGCCGCCGGCGTTCTGCACGGGCTCCAGGAAGACCGCGGCGACGGTGTCCGGGCCCTCGAAGAGGATCTGCTGCTCGATCTGGTCGGCGGCCCAGCGGCCGAAGGCCTCCGGGTCGTCCCCGAAGAGCGGGGCGCGGTAGATGTTGGTGTTGGGCACCTTGTGCGCGCCGGGCACCAGCGGCTCGAACGGGGCCTTGAGCGCGGGCAGGCCGGTGATCGACAGGGCGCCCTGCGGGGTGCCGTGGTAGGCGACCGCACGCGAGATGACCTTGTACTTGGTCGGCTTGCCCTTGAGCTTGAAGTACTGCTTGGCCAGCTTCCAGGCGGTCTCGACCGCCTCACCGCCGCCGGTGGTGAAGAAGACCTTGTTGAGGTCGCCCGGGGCGTGGTGGGCGAGCCGCTCGGCCAGCTCGACGGCCTTGGGGTGGGCGTAGGACCACACCGGGAAGAAGGCCAGCTCCTGGGCCTGCTTGTACGCCGTCTCGGCGAGTTCGTGACGGCCGTGCCCGGCGTTGACGACGAACAGCCCGGAGAGGCCGTCGAGGTAGCGCTTGCCCTTGTCATCGTAGATGTAGGTGCCCTCGCCACGCACGATGGTGGGAACGGGCGCGTTCTCGTAGTCCGACATGCGGGTGAAGTGCATCCACAGGTGGTCGTACGCGGTTCGGCTCAGGTCCTTGCTCACGGCTATCGGGTTCCCCACATATAGGTCTGCTTCTTGAGCTTGAGGTAGACGAAGCTCTCGGTGGAGCGCACTCCGGGAATGGCCCGGATACGTTTGTTGATCGTCTCCAGCAGGTGGTCGTCGTCCTCGCAGACGATCTCCACCATCAGGTCGAAGGAGCCCGCGGTCATCACCACGTACTCGCACTCGGCCATGGCCGACAGGGCCTCGGCCACGGGGTCGAGGTCGCCCTCGACATTGATCCCGACCATCGCCTGGCGCCGCAGTCCCACGGTGAGCGGGTCCGTGACGGCGACGATCTGCATCACGCCCTGGTCGAGCAGCTTCTGGACGCGCTGGCGTACGGCCGCTTCGGAGAGGCCCACGGCCTTGCCGATCGCGGCGTACGGCCGGCGCCCGTCCTCCTGGAGCTGCTCGATGATTGCGAGGGACACGGCATCGACCGCTGGGGACGATCCGTTCCCGGTCCTGGAGTCTGCGCTGCGACTGGCCACATCCCCACTGTGCACCGGGCCTCGTCCGTCTGGCAAGCCCGAACCGATGAAATTCGTTGTCTGAGGGTCCCGATCTCACTGAATCCGAAGTTGGCGGCGGTTGGGTATGTCGAAAGCGTCACCCGACGGTTTAGGGTGGAAGTCTCACCCATCGGACAGCCGACAGGAGGGGTGGTTGTGACCACCGAGGTGCGCCGTCTGCGCAACTACATCAACGGAGAGTTCCGGGACGCCGCGGACGGGCGGACCATCGACGTGGTCAACCCGGTGACGGAAGAGGTCTACGCGACCTCGCCGCTCTCCGGACAGGCCGACGTCGATGCCGCCATGGACGCGGCGGCCGCCGCGTTCCCCGCCTGGCGCGACGTGACGCCCGCCGAGCGCCAGAAGGCACTGCTGAAGATCGCGGACGCCTTCGAGGAGCGGGCCGAGGACCTCATCGCGGCGGAGTCGGAGAACACCGGCAAGCCGCTGGAGCTCACCCGCACCGAAGAGATCCCGCCGATGGTGGACCAGATCCGCTTCTTCGCGGGCGCCGCCCGGCTGCTCGAAGGCCGCTCGGCCGGCGAGTACATGGAGGGGCTGACCTCCATCGTCCGCCGCGAGCCGGTGGGCGTCTGCGCCCAGGTCGCGCCGTGGAACTACCCGATGATGATGGCCGTGTGGAAGTTCGCCCCGGCGCTCGCCGCGGGCAACACCGTCGTCATCAAGCCGTCCGACACCACTCCGGCGTCGACCGTGCTGATCGCCGAGATCATCGGGCAGATCCTGCCCAAGGGCGTCTTCAACGTCATCTGCGGCGACCGTGGGACCGGCCGTGCGATGGTCGAGCACCCGATCCCGGCGATGGCCTCGATCACCGGCTCGGTGCGGGCCGGCATGCAGGTCGCCGAGTCCGCCGCCAAGGACGTCAAGCGGGTCCACCTGGAGCTCGGCGGCAAGGCCCCCGTCGTCGTGTTCGAGGACACCGACATCGCCAAGGCCGTCGAGGGCATCTCGGTCGCGGGTTACTTCAACGCGGGCCAGGACTGCACGGCCGCCACCCGGGTCATGGTCCACGAGTCCATCCACGACGAGTTCGTCACCGCGCTCGCCAAGGCGGCGGCCGACACGAAGACCGGACTGCCGGACGACGAGGACGTGCTGTACGGCCCGCTGAACAACGCCGACCAGCTGGCGCAGGTCAGTGGGTTCATCGAGCGGCTCCCCGCGCACGCCAAGGTCGAGGCCGGCGGGCACCGGGTCGGCGACAAGGGCTACTTCTACGCCCCGACCGTCGTCTCCGGCCTCCGGCAGGACGACGAGATCGTCCAGCACGAGGTCTTCGGGCCCGTCATCACCGTCCAGTCCTTCACGGACGAGGCCCAGGCCGTCGAGTACGCCAACGGCGTCGAGTACGCCCTGGCCTCCTCGGTGTGGACCAAGGACCACTCCCGCGCGATGCGGATGTCCAAGAAGCTCGACTTCGGCTGTGTGTGGATCAACACCCACATCCCGCTCGTCGCCGAGATGCCGCACGGCGGGTTCAAGAAGTCCGGTTACGGCAAGGACCTCTCCGCCTACGGCTTCGAGGACTACACCCGGATCAAGCACGTCATGACGTCGCTCGACGACTGACCGGCGCCGCGCGCCCCACGGAAGGCCCCGGGCTCCGGCCCGGGGCCTTCCGCGTCCCCCGGGGCCCGGACGCACGGCCGGCCCTCTTTTTGAACGTGTTCATGAGGGGCGTACGCTGCGGCCATGAGCGAGCGAGCCCTCAAGCGGCGCATACGCGTGTGGTTGGTCGTGTTCATCGTCTGTCTGGTGCTCAGCGGGCTGACGGCCTTCCCGCTGGTCACCGAACTCCGCTGGGCCGAGGATCTGTTGAGGTCCCCGGCCTCTCCCGCCCCCGAGCACTTCCCGGCCCTGACGGAGTGGATCACCCGGGTCCGGACCGGTCTCGACGAGGCCGACGCCGGCCATCCCTTCGTCCTGTACGGCACCGACTGGCTGGCCTTCGCCCACCTCGTCATCGCGGTCGCCTTCTACGGCCCCTACCGCGACCCGGTCCGCAACATCTGGGTGATCGAATTCGGCATGATCGCCTGTGCCGGGATCATCCCGCTCGCCCTGATCTGCGGGCCGATCAGGGGCATCCCCTTCTGGTGGACCGTCATCGACATGTCCTTCGGGGTCTTCGGGATCATTCCGCTGCTCGTGGTCCACCGCATGATCAAGCGGCTGGAGGGGATGCCGGCGGTCGCGGCCGCCGTCCCGTAGCCCAGGACTCCGGCGGCATCAGGGCTTCCGGCCCACCGCGCCGAACTGGGCGACCTCGGGGATGTGCCCGGCGGACCCCGCCCGCCAGCGGGAGCAGGACACGATGCCCGGCTCCAGGAGGTCCAGGCCGTCGAGGAACGAGGCGAACTCCGAGTGGCTGCGGGCGGTGATCGGCGGGGTGGCGTTCTCGTTCCAGAAGCGCATCGCGGCCTCGTTGCCCTCGCCGCCCAGCTCCAGCGTGGGGTGGGTGAGCACCAGATGGCTGCCGGACGGCAGGGCGTCCATCAGCTTCGTCACGATGCCCCGCGCCTCGTCCGTGTCCAGGACGAAGTTGAGGATGCCCAGCATCATCACCGCGACCGGGCGCCGGAGGTCCAGGGTCCGTCCGGCGGCACGCAGGATCCGCTCCGGATCCCGGGCGTCCGCCTCGATGTACTCGGTGGCACCCTCGGGCGAGCTGGTGAGCAGCGAGCGCGCGTGCGCCAGGACGATCGGGTCGTTGTCGACGTAGACGACACGTGCGTCGGGCGCGGTGTGCTGGGCGACCTCGTGGGTGTTGTCCGCGGTCGGCAGCCCGGTGCCGATGTCGAGGAACTGGCCGATCCCCACGTCACCGGCCAGATGGCGCACCGCCCGGCCCAGGAACGCCCGGTCGGCGCGGGCCACTTCGCCGATGCTCGGATACATTCCGGTGACCCGGTCACCCACCACACGGTCGACCGAGTAGTTGTCGCCGCCGCCCAGCCAGTAGTTCCACACCCGGGCGTTGTGGGCGATGTCGGCACGGACACGGGAAGGGGCGGTTCGGCGGCCGGGCTCGGGCACGTCTGCTCCTGGGATCACGGACGGTACGGACCGTTCATGATGCCGGACCGGTCAAGGAGCGGCATGTGAAGGGGAGTTGGACAACTGCTTCCGGAGTGCGTCGATCCGGTTGGTGGTGATCGAGTCGGCGCCCCAGGCGAGCAGCCGGCGCATCGTGCGCCGGGTGTCCACTGTCCAGGCGGAGACCAGCAGCCCGTCCGAGTGGACGCGGTCGGTGAGCTCGCGGCTCAGCAGCCCGAAACGGTAGTTCAGCCAGCGCGGCCGTACCGCTTCGAGGAGTACGTGGCGCGGAGGGGCGAGCGTCGTCCAGGTCAGCGCGATCTCGGCGGACGGGTCGGCCGCGCGCACCCGCAGCATCGCGTGGGTGTCCGCGCAGTAGTACACGCGGTCCTGAGCCCCGCACTCCCGCACCAGGCCGACGATCTCCCGTACGGACGCGTCGGTCGAGCCGGGCAGGTCCAGCATGATCCGCCGGTCACCGGCGGCGGACAGCGCCTCACGCAGGGCGGGCACCCCGCCGCCGGTCCTCTCCGTCAACTCCCGGTGATCCAGGCGGTCGAGGCGGATGTCGTGGCCCCACAGGCGTTCCAGTGTGGAGTCGTGGAGCAGCACGGGCACCCTGTCCCGGGTGACGCGGACGTCGATCTCGACCGCGTCCGCCCCCCGCTCCACGGCGGACCGGATCGAGGGCAGCGTGTTCTCGCGGGCACGGTAGGGATCGCCGCGGTGGGCCACGGCGGTGACGGTGGTGGTCATGGAGCCATTGTGACCGGCGGGGTCACCGGCCGCCCGGAGCCTCCAGCCAGTTCGTCGTGTACGTGTCGATCTCGGCGGCCAGCGTCCGCTTGCCCGCCGCGTCCAGGAACGAGGCCTCCACGGCGTTCTTCGCCAGACCGGCCACTCCGCGCTCGTCCAGGCCGAGCAGCCGGGCCGCCACCGCGTACTCGTTGTTGAGGTCGGTGCCGAACATGGGCGGGTCGTCGCTGTTGACCGTGACGAGGACGCCCGCCTCCACCATCTCCCTCATCGGGTGCCGGTCCAGGTCCGCGACCGCCCGGGTGGCGATGTTCGACGTCGGGCAGACCTCCAGGGGGATGCGGTGCTCGGCGAGGTGGGCGAGCAGCTCCGGATCCTGGGTGGAGCTGGTGCCGTGGCCGATGCGCTCCGCGCGCAGCGCGGTCAGCGCGTCCCAGACCGTCTGCGGGCCCGTGGTCTCACCGGCGTGGGGCACGGAATGCAGGCCCTCGGCGATCGCCCGGTCGAAGTAGGGCTTGAACTGCGGACGGCCCACACCGATCTCGGGTCCGCCCAGGCCGAAGGAGACCAGGCCCTCGGGCCGCAGGTCGACGGCGAGCCGGGTGGTCTCCTCGGCGGATTCGAGACCGGCTTCGCCCGGAATGTCGAAGCACCAGCGCAGGACGACGCCCAGCTCGGCCTCGGCGGCCCTGCGGGCGTCCTCGATGGCCTCCATGAAGCCCTGCTCCGGGATCCCCCGGCGGGTCGAGCTGAAGGGGGTGACGGTCAGCTCCGCATACCGGATGTTCTGCCGTGCCATGTCCCGGGCCACCTCGAAGGTGAGCAGCCGGACGTCCTCGGGGGTGCGGACCAGGTCCACCACCGAGAGATAGACGTCGATGAAGTGCCCGAAGTCGGTGAAGGTGAAGAAGTCCGCCAGCGCCTCCGGGTCCGTGGGGACCTTGGAGTCGGGGTGATGGGCGGCCAGTTCGGCCACGATGCGGGGTGAGGCCGACCCGACGTGGTGGACATGGAGCTCGGCCTTGGGCAGCCCCGCGATGAAGGGGTGCAGATCGTTCATCGGATACTCCCGGATCTCTGTTGTCGGCCGGGCGCACCGGCTGCACCGATCATCGTAGGCGGGCCCCTCCGGCCGTGGGCCGGGCCGTAGCATGGCGGGACCACGATGGGGGAGGCCCATGTCAGACAACACACAGCAGCCCGGGGGCGAGGACGCGCGGCGCGATCCGTGGGCCCCGCCGGACCACAGGGCCGAGCTGGGCAAGCAGCCCGCGGACGCCACCCCGCCCGCCGTGCACGACCAGCCCACGGTCACGTCCATGCCGGGCGCCGACCCGGGTACCGGGCCCATACCCGGACCGGCCGGACCGTTCGGCCCGCAGCAGCCCTCCGTGCCCGCACCGCCGGTCGGGCCGAACGGCCCGGGGCAGCCCGGTCAGTACGGCTACCCGGCCGCGCCCGCCGCACCCGCCTCGGCCTCGTACGGCTATCCGGCCGCGCCCTCGTACGGCTATCCGGGATATCCCGGTTACGGCGGCCAGCAGCCCTGGGGCCCGGCGCCCGCGAACGGGCTGGGGATCGCGGCGATGGTCCTCGGCATCATCGCGGTGGTCGGTTTCTGCATGTGGGGGATCGGCATCATCCTGGGCATCCTCGCCCTGATCTTCGGCATCATCGGCCGGGGCCGTGCCAAGCGTGGCGAGGCGACCAACGGGGGCATGGCCCTCGCCGGAATCATTCTGGGATCGGTCTCGATCGTCATCAGTGCGGTCTTCCTCGGATTCCTGATCTGGACCGTCGCCAACGAGGAGTCGGACAGCGGTTACGACTACGACGATCCCTACGCCACGTCACTGGTCGTCGGTACCTCCCGCTGACCCGCGGCGAACGGACGCCCGTGTCCGGGCCCCGGGGGAAGCGTGTCCCGGGCCCGGCCACGCGGGGCGTCACCCCGTGCGCAGCCGCGCACGCGCCTCCATGAGCGCGAAGCCCAGCAGATTCAGCCCCCGCCAGGAAGCGGGGTCGGTGGTGCGCGGATCGCCCTTGGCCAGTCCGATGCCCCATATCCGGTCCACCGGACTGGCCTCCACGAGCACGCGCTCACCGGTGCCCAGCAGATACGCCCGCAGCGCCGGATCCTGGCCGAACTTGTGCACGCTGCCCTCGACGACCAGGCCGAACCGCTCCCGCGCCCATATGTCCTCGTCGAACCCCACGACCAGCCGGCCGGCCTTCTTCGCGGCGGCGGGGCTGCTCGCCGCCACGGCCCGGGCCTCCCCATGGGCGTCCCCGAAGAGCCGCGCCTTGCCCGCCATCATCCAGTGCTCGGCCGAGGCGTAGGTCACCGGACCGACTGTGAACGCCGCCGGCCACCACTGACTGAGGCAGCTCTCCCCGAGCCTGCCGTCCGGGCGGGGCCGATGGCCCCAGAACGGCAGGTACTTCACTCTCTCCCCGCCGGCCGTCCGCGCCACGAGAGCGTCCGTGTATTCCCGTTCCATGACAGCCGAGTCTGGCATCCGCCACTGACAGTCGGTACAGGGATTTCCGTACGCACGAGACACATCGTCGACAGATTCCGTCGCGTAACCAAAAGGAAACAACGGAATCACTTGTTGGTAGAAGGGGCCTCTGTCAGGATCGGCACTCAATTCGACAAGAAGCTACGCCGCCCCTGGTCACGGGGCAGCGGAGGAGACGTCATGGGCAACGGCTTCCAGGTGCAGGACCGCTTCGCCGCGGGCGCGCAGTACATCGGCGGACGGCTGCGCCCCGGCACATCGGGACGCCGCCAGGACGTCGTCGACCCCGCCACGGGCAGAACGGTCCTCCGCTACGAACTGGCGGGCGCCGACGACGTGGACGCCGCCGTGGCCGCCGCCCGTGCGGCCTTCCCCGGCTGGTCGGGGCGCACCCCGGCCGAACGGTCCGAGGCCCTGCACCGCTTCGCCGCCGTACTGGCCGGACAGGCCGAGGAGTTCGCGTACGCCGAATCCCTGCAGTGCGGCAAACCCGTCAAGCTCACCACCGGGTTCGACGTGCCCGGCACGGTCGACAACACCTCCTTCTTCGCCGGCGCCGCCCGCCACCTCGAAGGGAAGTCGGCCGCCGAGTACAGCGGCGACCACACCTCCTACATACGCCGCGAGCCCCTCGGGGTCATCGGTTCGGTCGCGCCCTGGAACTACCCGCTCCAGATGGCGGCCTGGAAGGTCCTCCCGGCCGTCGCCGCGGGCAACACCATCGTGCTGAAGCCCGCCGAGATCACGCCGCTGACCTCGCTGATGTTCGCGCAGGCGGCCACGGAGGCCGGCATCCCCGACGGCGTGATCAACATCGTCTCCGGCGCCGGGCGGGACGCGGGCGAACACCTCGTGAGCCACCCCGACGTCGTGATGACCTCCTTCACCGGGTCCACCGCCGTCGGCAGGCGGGTCGCCGAACTCGCCACCTCCACCGTCAAACGCCTGCACCTGGAACTCGGCGGCAAGGCGCCCTTCCTCGTCTTCGACGACGCCGACCTCGACGCCGCGGTCCAGGGAGCCGTGGCCGGCGCCCTCATCAACACCGGCCAGGACTGCACGGCCGCCACCCGCGCCTACGTCCAGCGCCCCCTGTACGACGCGTTCGTCAGCGGGGTCGCCGCCCTGATGGAGAGCGTGCGGCTCGGTGACCCCTTCGATCCGTCGACCGACCTCGGCCCGTTGATCAGCCGTCAGCAGCGCGACCGGGTCGCCGGGTTCGTCGAGCGCGCCCGCGCCCACGCCACCGTCGTCACCGGTGGTGAGGCCCCCGGCGGTGAACTCGCCGACGGGGCCTACTACCGGCCGACGCTGATCACCGGCGCCGCCCAGGACAGCGAGATCGCCGGCGCGGAGATCTTCGGCCCCGTCCTGGTCGTGCTGCCCTTCGACACCGACGACGAGGGAATCCGCCTGGCCAACGACAGCCCGTACGGGCTGGCCGCCTCCGCATGGAGCACCGGGCTGTACCGGGCCAACCGCGCCACCCGTGAGCTCAGGGCGGGCTGCGTGTGGATCAACGACCACATCCCCATCATCAGCGAGATGCCGCACGGCGGGTACGGGGCCAGCGGCTTCGGCAAGGACATGTCGTCGTACTCCTTCGAGGAGTACACGCAGGTCAAGCACGTCATGTTCGACAACACCGCGGTCGCCCGGAAGGACTGGCACCGCACCGTCTTCGGGGACCGATAGCAGCGGCCGCCGGCCGGCGGCCCCACCCACCCGGAAGGGCACACGCGTATGGAGCAGTACGAGCCCGAGAGCCTCTCCGCGCCGCAGCTGGCCGCCATGAGGCGCAGCCTCACACACGGCAGGGGCGCCCTCACCCGCCGTTCGCTCCTGAGGGCGTCGGGCACGGGAGCCCTCGCGCTCGGCGGCCTCGGGGCGCTGAGCGCGTGCGGCATCCCGCCCGCCGCACGGCAGGAGGGAGCCGCGGCCTCCGACGACCACTCGGAGGAGGAGAAGCAGATCAACTTCTCCAACTGGACCGAGTACATGGACGTCAGCGAGGACGAGAAGAGCCGGCCGACCCTGGACGCGTTCACGAAGCGCACCGGGATCAAGGTCAAGTACACCGAGGACATCAACGACAACGTCGAGTTCTTCGGGAAGATCAAGCCGCAGCTCGCGGCGGGACAGGACACCGGCCGCGACCTCGTCATCGTGACGGACTGGCTGGCCGCCCGCATCATCCGGCTCGGCTGGGCGCAGAAGCTCGACCAGGCGAACCTCCCGCACGCCTTCGCGAACCTGTCGGCCCAGTTCCGTACGCCCGACTGGGATCCGGGGCGCGCCTACTCCTACCCGTGGACCGGCATCCCGACCGTCATCGCCTACAACGAGAAGGCGACCGGCGGCCGGAAGGTCGACTCCATCACCCAGCTGCTCGACGATCCCCGGCTCAAGGGCAAGGTCTCGTTCCTCTCGGAGATGCGCGACTCGGTCGGCATGACGCTCCTCGACATGGGCAAGGACCCGGGATCGTTCACGGACGCCGATTACGACGCGGCCATCGGCCGGATGCAGAAGGGCGTCGACCGGAAGCAGATACGCCGCTTCACCGGCAACGACTACACCGCCGACCTCAGCAAGGGCGACATCGCGGCCTGTGTGGCCTGGGCGGGCGACATCATCCAGCTCCAGGCCGACAACCCGGCGATCAAGTTCTCGATCCCGTCCGCCGGCTACATCACGTCGAGCGACAACATGCTGGTCCCGGCGAAGGCGCGGCACAAGACCAACGCCGAGAAGCTCATGGACCACTACTACGAACCCCCGGTCGCGGCCCGGCTCGCCGCCTACATCAACTACGTCTGCCCGGTGGACGGGGTCGCCGGCGAGCTCGCGAAGATCGACGAGTCGATGGCGTCCAACACGCTGATCCTCCCCGACAAGGCGATGGCCGCGAAGTCACGGGCCTTCCGCTCCCTCAGCTCCGAGGAGGAGACGGCGTACGAGGAGAAGTTCGCCCAGCTCATCGGCGCCTGACCGGCCCGGCCCCCTCCCGCACTCCTCCGACACCACCGGGACCGCGACCCATGACACAGCAGCAGACAGCGGGCGGCGACGTCCGTCTCACCGGGATCAGCAAGACCTACGGCTCCTTCACCGCAGTGCACCCCCTCGACCTGACCGTCCCGCAGGGCTCCTTCTTCGCGCTGCTCGGCGCGTCCGGCTGCGGCAAGACCACCACCCTGCGCATGATCGCGGGCCTGGAGGACGCCACCACCGGCACGGTCTCGCTCGGCGGACGCGACATCACGGGCCTGCCCCCGTACAAGCGGCCCGTCAACACCGTCTTCCAGAGCTACGCGCTCTTCCCGCACCTCGACGTCAGCGAGAACATCGCCTTCGGGCTGCGCCGCCGCGGCATCAGGTCCGTGAAGAAACAGGTCGGCGAGATGCTGGACCTCGTCCAGCTCGGCGACTTCGCCCGCCGCAAACCGCACCGGCTCTCCGGCGGCCAGCAGCAGCGCGTCGCCGTGGCCCGCGCGCTCATCAACCACCCCCAGGTCCTCCTCCTCGACGAGCCCCTCGGCGCCCTCGACCTCAAGCTGCGCCGCCGGATGCAGCTCGAACTCAAGCGGATCCAGACCGAGGTCGGCATCACCTTCATCCACGTCACCCACGACCAGGAGGAGGCCATGACCATGGCCGACACCGTCGCGGTGATGAACGGCGGCCGCGTCGAACAGCTCGGCGCCCCCGCCGACCTGTACGAGAACCCCCGGACCACCTTCGTGGCGAACTTCCTCGGCACCTCCAACCTCATCGGGAGCGAGATCGTCTCCATGGGCACGGACGTCGTCGTCTCGGCCGGCGGCGGGAAGCTCAGGCTGCCCGGCGGGCGGTGCCCGTCCACCGCGCGGAGCGGAGAGAAGCTGCTCGTGGGCGTCCGCCCCGAGAAGATCTCCCTCACCCGCACCGACGACGCGGCCGCGATACCCGACGGCCGCAACCGGATCGCCGGCCGCATCACCGACTCCAGTTTCCTCGGCGTCTCCACGCAGTACGTCGTCGAGAGCCGGTCCGGCACGGTGCTCCAGGTCTACGAGCAGAACATCGAGCGCGACAGCCGGCTCGTACCCGGCGCCGAGGTCGTCCTGCACTGGAACCCGGAGCACACCTTCGGACTCGACGCGGACCAGTCCGTCCACGCCGGAGCCGCCGGTGCGGAAGGTCTGGAGGAAGCGGCGTGAGCGTCACCGAGGCGCCACCGGCGCCCCCCGCGAGGGCCGGGGCCCGCAAGCCGTCCATCCGCAGGCGGCTCGTCCCCTACTGGCTGCTGCTCCCCGGCATCCTGTGGCTGCTCGTCTTCTTCGCGCTGCCGATGGTCTACCAGGCGTCGACCTCCGTACAGACCGGCTCCCTGGAGAAGGGCTTCGAGGTCACCTGGCACTTCCGGACGTACTGGGACGCCCTCGCCGGCTACTACCCCCAGTTCATCCGGTCCCTCCTGTACGCGGGCACCGCCACGCTCCTGTGCCTGCTGCTCGGCTACCCGCTCGCCTATCTGATCGCCTTCAAGGCGGGACGCTGGCGCAACCTGGTGCTCGTACTGGTCGTCGCGCCGTTCTTCACCAGCTTCCTGATCCGGACGCTGGCCTGGAAGACGATCCTCGCGGACGGCGGCGCGGTCGTCGACGTGCTGAGCACCCTGCACGTCCTGGACGTCACCGCCTGGCTCGGCTGGACCGAGAACAACCGGGTCCTGGCCACCCCGATGGCCGTCGTCTGCGGTCTGACCTACAACTTCCTGCCGTTCATGATCCTGCCGCTCTACACCTCGCTGGAGAGGATCGACGGCCGGCTGCACGAGGCCGCGGGCGATCTGTACGCCACCCCCGCCACCACCTTCCGCAAGGTGACGCTGCCGCTGTCCATGCCCGGGGTCGTCTCCGGCACCCTGCTGACGTTCATCCCGGCCAGCGGCGACTACGTCAACGCGGAACTCCTCGGCTCCACCGACACCAAGATGGTCGGCAGCGTCATCCAGAGCCAGTTCCTGCGGGTCCTGGACTACCCGACCGCGGCCGCGCTCTCGTTCATCCTCATGGCGGTCGTCCTGCTCGTGGTCACCGTCCACATCCGCCGCTCCGGTACGGAGGACCTGGTCTGATGCCCGTACTCCGTCTGCTCCGCCGGAACCTGGTCGTGATCGCGGGTCTGCTGACCCTCGCCTACATGATCCTGCCGAACGCCGTCGTCATGGTGTTCTCCTTCAACCAGCCGAAGGGGCGCTTCAACTACGCCTGGCAGGAGTTCTCCCTCGACGCCTGGAAGGACCCCTGCGGCGTCGCCGACCTCTGCGGTTCGCTCTCGCTCTCGCTGCGGATCGCCTTCTGGGCGACCACCGGTGCGACCGTGCTCGGCGCGATGATCGCGTTCGCGCTGGTCCGCTACCGCTTCCGGGCCCGCGGCGCGGTCAGCTCACTGATCTTCCTGCCGATGGCGATGCCCGAGGTCGTCATGGCGGCCTCGCTGCTCACGCTCTTCCTCAACATGGGCGCCGAACTCGGCTTCTGGACCGTGCTGATCGCCCACATCATGTTCTGTCTCAGCTTCGTGGTGACCGCCGTCAAGGCACGGGTGATGTCGATGGACCCCAGGCTGGAGGAGGCCGCCCGCGACCTGTACGCGGGCCCCGTGCAGACCTTCGTCCGCGTGACCCTCCCGATCGCCGCCCCGGGGATCGCCGCGGGAGCGCTGCTGGCCTTCGCGCTGTCCTTCGACGACTTCATCATCACCAATTTCAACGCCGGCTCCACGGTGACCTTCCCCATGTTCGTGTGGGGATCGGCGCAGCGCGGAACACCCGTGCAGATCAACGTCATCGGTACGGCCATGTTCGTCATCGCCGTGGCGGTGGTCCTCGCCGGACAGCTCATCGCGAACCGGCGGAAGAGCAACGCGGGAAAGTAGAACCGAAGGAGTTGGAAACCATGGCCCCGGACGCCATGCGTACTGCCGCACACTCACTCTCCGACGCACGCCCCCTCTCCTACTGGCTCGACGACCCGGGGAAGCCCGGAGCCCTCCCCGCGCTCACCGGTGACGAACGGTGCGACCTCCTGGTCGTCGGCGGCGGCTACAGCGGACTGTGGACCGCGCTGCTCGCCAAGGAACGCGACCCCGGACGCGATGTCGTCCTCATCGAGGGCCACGAGGCGGGCTGGGCGGCCTCGGGCCGCAACGGCGGATTCTGTGCCGCCTCGCTGACCCACGGCCTGGCCAACGGTCTGGAGCGCTGGCCGGACGAGATCGGGAAGCTGGAGGACCTGGGCGCGCGGAACCTCGACGCCATCGAGGCGGCCGTCACCCGCTACTCCCTCGACTGCGACTTCGAGCGGACCGGCGAGATCGACGTGGCGACGCAGCCCCACCAGCTCGACGAGCTGCGGGAATGGCACCGCCGGACCCAGGAGCTCGGTCTCACCGGACCGGAGCTCCTGGACCGGGACCAGGTGCGCGCCGAAGTCGACTCACCGACATTCCTGGGTGGTCTGCTGGACCGGCGCGGTGTCGCCCTGCTGCATCCGGCGAAGCTCGCCTGGGGCCTGAAGGAGGCATGCCTCGGTCTCGGGGTCCGCGTCTACGAGCACACCCGCGGCCTCGCACTCGCCCGGTCGGGCGCCGGGATGGCGGTGCGCACCCCGTACGGCAGGGTGTTCGCCCGTGACGTCGCCCTCGGCACCAACATCTTCCCCTCGCTGGTGCGGCGGGTGCGCCCGTACACCGTCCCGGTGTACGACTACGCGCTGATGACGGAGCCCCTGAGCGCGGACCGGCTCGCCTCGGTCGGCTGGCGGAACCGCCAGGGACTCGGGGACAGCGCGAACCAGTTCCACTATTTCCGGCTCTCGGCGGACAACAGGATCCTGTGGGGCGGATATGACGCCGTCTACCCGTACGGCGGCCGGCTGAATTCCTCGCTCGATCAGCGTCCGGAGACCTTCCTGAAGCTCGCCGGACAATTCTTCGAGTGCTTTCCGCAACTGTCCGGAGTGCGTTTCAGCCATGCCTGGGGCGGTGCGATCGACACGTGTTCCCGCTTTTCGGCGTTCTTCGGCACGGCCCACCGCGGGCGGGTCGCCTATGCCGCCGGATACACCGGACTCGGGGTGGGGGCGACCCGTTTCGGCGCGGAGGTGATGCTGGACCTGCTCGCCGGCGAGGAGACGGAGCGCACCGCGCTCGGCATGGTCCGCTCCAAGCCGGTGCCCTTCCCGCCCGAACCGTTCGCCTGGGCCGGGATCGAGCTCACCAAGAGGTCCCTCGCCCGCGCCGACAGCCATGGCGGGCACCGCAACCTGTGGCTGCGGACCATGGACCGGCTGGGGCTCGGCTTCGACAGCTGAGCCCGGGTGTGCCGACTCACCGCCGACCGGCGGCCGGCCCCGCGACGGCACGACCATCGGTGCGGGGCCCCTGGAGGCGGCCCCGCACCGGGCCGCGGCCGC
>NZ_DATMVN010000367.1:0-3723 GCF_035563135.1 Streptomyces sp. | reverse complement strand
GTGGCGCCCAACAAGGACGACAAGGTCACGATCCCCGACGGCTACGGCCAGAACGTCGTCATCCGCTGGGGTGAACCGATCCTGCGCGGCGCTCCCGCCTTCGACCCGGACAAGCAGTCCGCGAAGGCGCAGGCGGGGCAGTTCGGTTACAACAACGACTTCCTCTCCCTGCTGCCGCTCCGTGGTGAGCGCGGCCGTCAGGTGATGGTCGCCAACCACGAGTACACGGACGAGATCCTGATGTTCCGTGGGTACGATCCGGCCAGTCCGACGCGTGAGCAGGTCGAGATCGCCTGGGCGGCGCACGGACTCTCCGTGGTCGTCGTCCAGGAGGAGAACCGCACCGGCAAGCTCGCCCCGGTCAACCGTCACCCGCTGAACCGCCGGCTCACCGCGACGAGTGAATTCCGGGTCACCGGACCGGCCGCCGGCAGTCCCCTTCTGCGTACCTCCGCCGACCGCACCGGACGCAAGGTGCTCGGCACCCTCAACAACTGCGCGGGCGGCACCACCCCGTGGGGCACCACGCTGCACGGCGAGGAGAACTTCAACCAGTACTTCGCCAACGGTTCCAGCGACACCGACAAGCGGTACGGCATCGGCACGGGCGCGACGGAACGCAAGTGGGAGCGGTTCGACAAGCGCTTCGACCTGGCCCAGGAGCCCAACGAGGCGCACCGCTTCGGCTGGGTCGTCGAGCTCGACCCGTACGACCCCGACTCCACGCCGCGCAAGCGCACCGCGCTCGGCCGGTTCAAGCACGAGGCGGCACAGCCCCGCCTGACGTCCGACGGCCGTCCCGTGGTCTACATGGGTGACGACGAACGGTTCGACTACTTCTACAAGTTCGTCTCCAGCAAGCGGATGAAGAAGGGGAACTCGCGGGCGGCCCGGGAGCACAACCTCACGCTGCTGGACGAGGGCACGCTGTACGTCGCCAAGCTGACCGGCGACTCCCCCACCGCGGAGTTCGACGGCACCGGCAAGCTCCCCTCGGACGGTGAGTTCGACGGCAGCGGGGTCTGGATCCCGCTCGCCACGGGCACCACCTCGCACGTCCCGGGCATGACGGCCGAAGAGGTGTACGTCTTCACCCGTCTGGCCGGTGACAAGGTCGGCGCGACGAAGATGGACCGCCCCGAGGACGTGGAGCCCTCGCCACGCACCGGCCGGGTCTACGTCGCCCTCACCAACAACACCGACCGCGGCAAGGCGGGCAAGGCCGGCGCCGACGAGGCCAACCCGCGCAACGCCAACAAGCACGGCCAGATCCTGGAGCTGGCGGAGCACTGGGACGATCCGGCGGGTGACGGATTCGCCTGGCGGCTCTTCCTCGTCGCGGGCGATCCGGAGGACCCGGCGACCTACTTCGCCGGATTCCCGAAGGAGAAGGTCAGCCCCATCTCCTGCCCGGACAACGTGGCCTTCGACGACCACGGCAACCTGTGGATCTCCACGGACGGTGCCCAGCTCGGCTCGCACGACGGCCTGTTCGGCGTCGCGACCCAGGGCGAACGCAGGGGCGAGCTCAAGCAGTTCCTGACCGTGCCGACCGGTGCGGAGACCTGCGGACCGGTGATCCAGGACCGCCGCGTCCTCGTCGCCGTGCAGCACCCGGGGGAGGTCGACGGAGCTTCCGTCGAGAAGCCGGCGAGTGCCTGGCCGGACGGGCCGGGCAGGATCGTCCGCCCGTCGGTCGTCGCCGTCTGGCGCAAGGACGGCAAGGACATCGGCGTCTGATCCGTCAGGAGCGTCACCGCACGCATCACCGGGCCCCGGAAGCCCTCCTGCGGCCTGGTCCGCGCGGTGTGTGCCTGAAGGGCTCCGTCCGGCAGATGTGCACGGGCAGCGGGGCTGCGCCGCCGGCGTGACCGGCCGGTGCGTCCGGTACCGGATCGGACGCACCGGCCGGGCGGTACGCGTACTGCTCCGTCCGCGCCGGTGCCGGCTCCTGCTGCTGTCCGCGCCGGTGCCGGCTACGGGCGATCCCGTACCGGGCGTGTGCGGAAGGTCCCGTACCGGGTGTGCGGGGCGGTGGGCTCACCCCGAAGCCGTGGTCGCTCGGCGAACACGTGCGGGCGCGTGCGGGGCGCGTGCGGGCCGTGCGGGCGGGAGCTGCGCGGCTGTCGGCACGGGGGATGCCGGCAGCTGCTTCGGCTCCTGGGCCCACCGGTGCGCCTCATCGGATTAGAGTCGGACACATGGTTTCCGGTGAGGCGCCGCAGGCGGAGGGAAGCGTCCGGGTCGATGCCTGGATCTGGGCGGTCCGGCTGACGAAGACCCGGTCGCAGGCGGCTGCCGCCTGCCGGGCGGGGCACGTGCGGGTCAACGGCGAGCGTGCGAAGCCCGCCCAGGCCCTGCGCACGGGCGACGAGGTGCGGCTGCGGCACGCGGGCCGGGACAGGGTCGTGGTCGTCTCCAGGATCGTGAAGAAGCGGGTGGGGCCGCCGGTGGCGGCGGAGTGTTTCGTTGACAACAGCCCGCCCCCGCCGCCGCGCGAGGTGGCGCTCCAGGTCCCGGTCCGCGACCGGGGCGCGGGCCGCCCCACCAAGAGGGACCGCCGCGAGATGGAACGCCTCCAGGGCAGGGGCCCGGATCCCGTCTGACGCCCGTACGCCGGATCGGGCGGGGGACGCGTCCGCTCCGGGCGGACGCCCCTCAGCTCTGGTAACCCTCCACCTCCTCGGCGGGGCGCACCTTCGCCTCCGACGGGTCCTCGCCGTATTCGCTGAGGGCGCGCCGCTGCCGCAGCAGGTCCCAGCACTGGTCCAGCCGGACCTCCACCTCGCGCAGCCGTGACCTCTCCTCGGCGGAGAGGCCCAGTTCCGCGGTGGAGCGGGCGCGGAGGGCGCGCTCCTCGGTGATCAGTTCGTCGATGTCCTCGAAGATGTCCTGGTCGGCCATGGTCCTCTCCCGGTCCGGTGTCCTTCAGATGACGAAGACGGTCTTGCCGCGCGCTCCGCCCGCGTGGTTCTGGACGAGTGCCTGGGGCGCCTTCTCCAGGGGGAGCTCCATGTCGACGGGAACGTCCAGCTCCCCGCGGGCGACCGCCGAGGCCAGCTCGTCCAGCAGTGCGGCGTCCGGGGCCGGCCGGAAGTCGGCCCGGGTGACGCCCGGCGGTGCCGCGACGCCCCGGGTGGTGACCACGACTCCGCCGTCGCGCACCAGCGAGGCGTACGCGGCGAACGAGGCGGCGTCGGTGGAGACGAGGTCGACGAGCGCGTCCACACCATCCGGATACAGACGGCGCACCGCGGCTTCCAGCGCTTCGGGGCCGGTGGTCGTATCGACGGCGGCGGTGGCGCCGAGTGCCGCCGTACGCCGCCTCTCGTCACCCCGCACGGCAGCGACGACCCTTGTTCCGCGGGCGGCCGCGAGCTGGGTCAGGAAGCTTCCGACGCCTCCCGCCGCCCCGATGACGAGCAGGCTCCGTCCGCTGCGCACGGCCGCGTCCGACAGGATCTGCGCGGCGGCCGTGCCGGCCGTCGGGAGGGCCGCCGCGATGCGGAGCGGCACGTCACGCGGGACGAGCGCGATCGGGGAGTCCTGAGGGACGCAGACGTATTCGCTGTACGCCCCGCAGCGCCCGGGGGGAGGTGCCGTCACCCGGCCGAAGACCGGGTCGCCGACCCGGAAGACGTTGTCACCGCTGCCGATCATGTCCACCCGGCCCGCGAAGTCGGTGCCCAGGACGAACGGGAGGACAGGGGGGTGGGAGCCGCC
>NZ_DATMVN010000366.1:0-12461 GCF_035563135.1 Streptomyces sp. | reverse complement strand
TGGGGTGAACGCGTCACGGGGTCCTCCCTGAGTTGAGGGGCCAAGGATCGGATGAGCTGTCGGTACGGTCCGCGGAAGACGTCGAGGCCGGGGCGCCGGGACGGTCCGCCGCGCCGGCGGGGGCACCAGGGTCTTCCTCGGCCGCGGCCTCCTCTGCGGGCGCCCTCTCGTCGTCCGCGGCGCGCACCGGGCCGGGAAGGCTGTCCGCCGGGACGAGCAGGGGAGCCGCCGCGCCGGCGTTGACCATCAGCATGGTGCCGGAACCTCCCAGTGAGCGGGCCAGTTCCCGTGCCGCCACGGTGTCATGGTGAAGTGCCGCGGACATGAACTCGTGTGCGGGTGAGGTGAACAACAGGGTCACCGGGGCCCCGTCCCGGCCGACGGCAGTGAGCGGCCCGCCGTCCGGCCCGCGCACCACGGTGACCTCCGCCTCCGCGAGTGCCGCGAGTGCCGCCTCCACCGAGCCGTAACCGGTGGCGGCTCGCTGCGCCGCCGCGTCCACCGGGTCGGTGGGCTCCGGCCAGCCGAGGACCCTCGCCGAGGGCCGGTACTCCGGGTTGGCGCGGTACTCCCCCAGGCTGCCGCTCCCGTCCGACTGCCACTCCCCCAGCACCGCCCACTCCGGCGGGGTCCGCGCCTCGGTCCACTCCGGGTCCACCACCCCGATCCAGTGCCCTGGCGCCCGGCGGGCCGCAGCTCTCACGGCCTCGGGTATCGGTAGCGCGGAGGTGCCGGCGTCCTCGGTGCCGTCGGAGACGGGCGACCCGGGGCCGGCGGCCGGGGAGGACGTACCGGGAATGACGAACGGGGCGGCGTCTGTGCCGACTTGCCCTTCTCCGGGCCGCATCTCCACCTGAACTCTTGTTTCTGTACGAACTCTCGGGCGCCGGACGACATGCGCGCACGCCGATAACGATCAGATCGGGGAGTCAACAGGATGTCATACGAGTCCCCGCCGTGGGAGCTCGCGAAAGATCCGTTTCGGCCACCCGAGCGCCCGTTTGCTGCCCGTACAGTGAACTTTCCGGGAGCAGTGAGGCGCCAGGGGACAAAACGACAAGGGCGTCCGGGTGAGGGATCGGCTGTCGCCCCGTCGACGGGTCACGCTGGGTATGCATCGATTTCTTCGGCGTACAGCGCCTTCCGGCCCGGACGTCCCGGCCGAGGCCGTACGGGTACACCTCGCGGCGGGGAGAGGCGCGGGGCCGGCCGCCGCCCCGGGTCACGCGGAATTCGCCGACGGGGAACGGGCCGGCCCCCTCGACGCGGCGCTCGCCCGCACCCGCGGGGCTCCCGGCGTTCGTCCGGACCGATCGCTGCCCACCGGCGGATCCGCCACCGAGGAGAAGTGACCCCATGTCCTCCCAGCGTCCCGCCCCCGGCGGCGGCCGTCCCCGGTGTACCGGATACCGGGGCCCCGTCCGCCCCGGCCGAGGAGACACCGGGCTCCGCCGCCTTTCCCGGGACGGAGTCCGGCACCGCCCCGGCGGAGCATCGGCGTGGCGAGGACCACCGGGACGGCGCCGACCGACAAGGCCTCGCTTCCGGGCGGGAAACCCTAGGCACCCATGGAAGACCTGCTTTGAAGGATGTCGACGACGGACTCCTCACGCCATCGCTTCAGGAGCTCGTGGAAGGCGAACGCACCGTGCGGGTAGGCGATCGGGCCGTTCGGCCGGCCGCGCCCCTCGCGGTTGTAGTACCCGGGGGTGCACTCGGCGTGGAACCACTCGTGGTCGGGGGCACCCTCGGCCAGAACGGCGATCCAGGCGTCCTCGGCCTCGCGGGAGGGTTCGATGAGAGCGCCCTTGGCCTCGGCGGCTGCCACCAGGGCGGCGGCGTGGACGGCCTGTTCGTCCAGGATGTGCGTGAAGTTGACACTGCTGGCGTTCTGCAGGGATCCCATCTGGATCAGGTTGGGGAAGCCGTTGCTGGTGAACCCGTGCAGGGTGCGCGGGCCCTGCTTCGCCCAGGCGTGCAGCAGTTGGGTGCCGCCCCGGCCGTGGACGGGGAGCTTGCCGGAGAGGATGCCGGAGGTCCCCACGGAGAACCCTGTGGCGAAGATCAGGCAGTCGAGTTCGTAGGTGGTGTCGCCGACCACGACGCCGTTCTCGGTGATGCGCTCGATGCCGTGGGTGTCCGCGGTGTCCACCAGGGTGACGTTGTCCCGGTTGAACGCCGGGTAGTACTTGTCGGAGAAGGTGGGGCGCTTGCAGGCGTAGCGGTACCAGGGTTTGAGAGCCTCCGCGGTGTCCGGGTCGGTGACGGTCTGCTCGACACGGGCACGGAGCTCGTTCATCTTCGCGGCGTCGGCGACTTCGTAGGCGGCTTCGAATGCCGTGCGGTCGCCCTGCCGGCGGAAGCTCGGCAGGAGCTTCTCCAGAAGATCCGCCGACGCGGTCCAGCGGTCGGCCACCAGGTCCTGTTCGACCGGCTCACCGGAGACGATACGGAGGTAGTTCTCCCGGCGCTCGTGGGCCCAGCCGTCGCGGTCGGCGCCGACGTCCGCGGCGGTGGTACGGCAGTTGGCGCGCACGTCCACGGTGGAGGGGGTGCGCTGGAAGACGTAGACGTGCCCGGCGTCCTCGGCCAGCATGGGAATGACCTGGATGCCGGTGGCTCCGGTGCCGACGATGCCCACCCGCTTCTGCGAGAGGCCGGTCATGCCACCGTCCGCCGTGCCGCCGGTGTAGGCGTAGTCCCACCGCGACGTGTGGAAGGTGTGGCCCGCGAAGTCCTCGATGCCGGGTATCCCGGGAAGCTTCGGCTCGGAGAGGGTGCCGGTGGCGGTGACGACGTAGGTGGCCCGGAAGGCGTCACCCCGGTCGGTGGCCACGATCCATGTCTCGGTCGCCTCGTCCCAGTTCAGCGAGGTGACCGCGGTGGAGAACAGTGCATCCGGGTAGAGGCCGGACTGTTCGGCGATCCGTACTGCGTGGCGGCGGATCTCCTCGCCGGGGGCGTACTTCCACTCCGGCACGTAGCCGGTCTCGTCGAGCATCGGGAGGTACACGTGCGACTCGATGTCGCAGTGGATGCCCGGGTAGCGGTTCCAGTACCAGGTGCCCCCGAAGTCACCGCCCTTCTCGACGATCCGGACGCTCTCGACGCCCTGCTGCCGCATCCGCGCCCCGGCGAGGATGCCTCCGAAGCCACCTCCGATCACAGCGACGTCCACGGTGTCCCGCAGCGGCTCACGCCCGACCGGCTCCCCGGCGTAGGGGTCGGCGGCGTAGTAGCCGAACTCGGCATCGGTGTCGCGGTACTGGCGGGCGCCGTCGGGGCGGACACGCCGTTCACGTTCGAAGCGGTAGCGCTGCCGCAGCGCACCGAGCCCGTCGGGGGGCGTCACCTGGGAGGTTGTCATGGGGGGGCCTCGATCCTGCCTGTCGGGCCGCCCCGGAGCGAGCGGCCATCCGCTACGGTAACAACTACCGGACAACGCTGTCCGGTTGCGATGCGGGAGGCAGTGCGATTTTCGGCCGGCGCACACCCGCGCCCGGGCGGGCGCACCCGACCGCACGTGCACCCCGGCCGACGCCCCGCCGTACCAGGCGGAACAGGAAGAGTGATTCCCCATGCGACGACGACGCCCGATCCGGACCCTGGCCGCGCTCACCGCGGTCGGCACCCTGGCCCTCGCCGGATGCGGCACGGACACCCGTGCCTCCCGTGACGGGGCGGTTTCCGCGGGGGCGGACAGGACTCTCCGCGCGCACAAGGTCATGCAGCTGACACAGGTACACGAGGAAACCGGGATGACCCTGCTGGAGGGCCCGGTCTTCGACGAGCAGGGCAACCTGATCGTCGTCGACGTCACCGCCCCCGCAGGCAAGCCCAAGGTGCTGCGGGTCGACGTCCGGAAGAAGACGTCCCGGGCGCTCCACACCGACGGCCGGGGTGCCTACACCTCGGCGCAGTTCAGTCCGTACGACGGGCGGCTCTACCTGACCGACTACGCCCACGGCGAGATCGTGAGCCTGGCCCCGGACGGCAGCGGTCTGCGGACCTTCTTCTCCGGCGAGGTCGAAGGGGCGCAGATGAATCCCGACGACATCGCCTTCGACGAGGCGGGCAATCTGTACGTCAGTGACTCACGCGGGCTGTCCGAGGGTGCGGCGCAGGGACGCGTGGTGCGGATCGACCGCGACGGCGGGAAGGCCACGGTCCTGGCGGAGGACCTGGCCGCGACGAACGGGATCTCCTTCGACGCGGACCACCTCGGGCTGTGGATCAGCGAGCTCACCCGGAACCGGATCTCCTACCTCCGTCTCGACGGCGAGGGAGGGGTGACGTCCAGGCACACAGCCATCCGCGTCGACGGCGGGCTCGCCCAGACCGACTCGATCGCTGTGGACGCCGACGGCAACCTCTACCAGGCACTGCACGGCCGGGCGGCCATGGCCGTGTACGACAAGCACGGAGAACGCCTGGCGACGGTCGAGGTACCCGCCCGCACCGAAGGGCTCGAATCAGCGACGAACGTGGCGATCACGCCCGGCGGGACCAAGGCGTACATGACCGTCAGCGGCTCAGCCGGAGGCTATCTGTACACCTTCGACGCGCTGGCGCAAGGTACCCGGCAGTCCAACGGAGGCTGACACGGCTCCCCGGACTCACCCGTCGAAGGGCTGGACCGGTCCCACCTCGACGCCCAGCAGCCGCCAGGCGGCCAGCGCTCGGCGCTCCCGCTCCTCACGGGTGGGGCCGGTGACGGCTCCGGAGACCATGGCGACCGCCAGCATCAGGTCGTCCGCCCCGCCCAGCCGGTGCCCCTCCGGCAGGCAGCCACGCAGGCAGCGCTCGACCCGCTCGGACAGGGCCGTGGCGTGCGCACGGACGGCGGAGCGACCGCGTGCCGCATCAGCGTGCAGGAGCCCGATGAAAGCCGCTGACTCCGTGGAGTGCCAGGTCACCACGCCGAGAACGGAGGCCAGGGTCGCGTCCTGGGCTGCGGCCGCCTGCTCGATCTGCTGCACGTTCTCCTCCAGAACCGCGGCCGCCACAGCGGCCCGGTCGGGGAAATGCCGGTACAGGACGCCCTGCCCGACCCCGGCCCGGCGCGCGATCGCGGAGAGCGGGGCGTCGAGACCGTCCGCCGCGTAGATCTCCCGGGCGGCGGTGATCAGAGCGGCCCGGTTGCGTACGGCAGCCTTCGGTCCGTCGTTCGCCGGCCGCCGCTCGTCCGGCATGGGGTGCTGCATCACCCCGGAAGGGTACCGGCCACGGGCACACAGGCCCGCGTCCACCGCTGGATGAGAGACCGTACCGTCTGTCCCCGCCCTCGGACGGCTCTGCGGCTGCGGGTCACTCCTCGGGGACCTGCCCGGCGCGGACACTCCAGGGGATCCGGACCGCCCGGGAGCGGTGATTGCGTCCGCGCAGTGCTGCCCGGGCCGCGTTGGCACCGGGGGCGCCGTGCACACCGCCGCCGGGATGTGCGGACGCCGAAGCGAGGAACAGGCCCTTCACCGGCGTCTCGGGCCGGCCGGTGCCCGGCATGGGCCGGAACACCAGCTGCTGGTGGGCGGCCGCGGTGCCTCCGTTGATCGCTCCGCCGTGGAGGTTGGCGTCCATGGCCTCGAGCGTCGGCGGCGCGAGAAGGCGGCGGGACCTGATGAGCGAGCGGAAACCCGGTGCCCAGCGTTCGACCTCGTTCTCCATGCGATCCGCCATGGCTTCCTGCTCCCGCCTGTCCCAGCGCCCGGTCAGCGCGTCCTCACCCGCGTCACCCTTGATCCGGTGCGGGACGTGCGTGTAGGCCCAGGCCGATTCGGTGCCGGCCGGTGAGCGCGTCGCGTCAGCCGTGGTCATCTGCCCGAAGAGGAGGAAGGGACGGTCCGGCACCTGCCCCGTCGCGATCTGCGCGGCGAAGCGGGTCAGGCCGTCGACCCCGTCGGCCAGGTGGACCGTCCCCGCCGTGGAGGCCTCCTCAGCGGTCCAGGGCACCGGGCCGTCGAGCGCCCAGTCGACCTTGAAGGTGGCGAAGTCCCACTGGAAACGGCGCAGATCGCCCAGCACACGGCCCGGGAGATGCCGTGCGTCGACCAGTTCGCCGAACAGCGCGGGTGCGGACACGTCGGCGAGCACGGCACGGGCGGCCGGCACGGCCTCACCCTTCGCCGTGCGTACGCCCACGGCCCGTCCGCCGCGTACGACGATCTCGCTCACGCGCTCCCCGCAGCGGACCGCTCCGCCGTGCCGTTCGAGCCGCCGTACCAGGGCTCCCGTGAACGCGCCGGCGCCGCCCACCGGAACCGGGAAACCGTAGGTCTGTCCGAGCATGGACATCAGCCAGCCGAAGCCTCCGCTCCCCGCCGCCTCGGGGCCGAGGTCCGCGTGCAGCGCGTTGCCCGCGAGCAGCAGCCTTCCGGCCTCGCCGCGGAACTCCTCCTCCCCCAGGCGGCGGACGGGCAGCAGCAGGGACCGTGCCAGCCGGAGGCCCCCTGCTGTCCGGAGCCTGGCGGCGGCGCGGAGGGACGAACGCACCGGCGGGAAGGGCGTGAAGAGAGCACCCAGGATGTCGGGGCCGAGGCGGTTCCACGTGGCGTGCAGGCCGAGCCAGGCGGCCCCGTCGCCGGACGCGAAGGAGTCCAGGCCCGCCGCCGTCTGCGCGGCCCCTTGCTCGAGCACGGCGCACCGGCCGTCCGGCAGCGGGTGCGCGAGCACCCGCGGGGCACGGCTCCAGCTGAGCCCGTCCTCCTCCAGCTCCAGGCCGGCGACCACCGGGGAGGCTGCGGCGAGCGGATAGAAGGCGCTGAAGAGGTCGCTGACGAACTCGGGGTCGACACCCCGGTCGCTGCGGACCGCACCGCCCGGCTCGGGCTGCGCCTCCAGAACCTCGACGCTCCAGCCCGCGTCGGCGAGCAGATTGGCCGCGACGAGACCGTTGGGCCCCGCACCGATGACCACCGCGTCCGGCATTGTTACCTCCTGGTGTTCTGGTGGGCCGCTACCGCGGGCTCTCGGGCCGCAGCTGGGCCCTCTGCCGGAGCGGTTCGCGCGTACGAGCGGCGGTTTTCTCCACGACGTCCGCCAAACGGGCCAGCATGCTGCGGTGACGCAGTTGGATCAGCGCGTCCGCCACCGAGTTGTGCAGAAAACCGGCAGGCCCCCGCAGGGGGTGTTCATCGATGATCACCAGGGCGTCCTCCCCCCAGGGCCGGATCTCGACGGCGATCCGCGCCGTGCCGAGCCGCCCGCTGTCCGCCTCCAGTTCCAGCACCCCGGGCGCTTCGCAGCGCCGGACGACGGTGCGTCCCGAGACCGACCACCACCCCAGCCTCACGGTGTACGTGATGCTGGAGCCGACCTGCGGCCATTCACCTTCCGCCGGCCGGGACTCGGACGTGCCGACCACCCAGTCGCCGTAGAGCGTGGCATCCGCGAGAACAGCCCAGACGTCCTCCACGGAACGTGCGATCAACCGGTTCCGTACTGCCATCGGCCCTCCAGCCCCTCGTGGGATGCGCTCGCCACGAGTACCCGGCCTGCCCGGTCCCATTCGTATCTCACTCTCGCAGGCGCCCGGAGGATTCGCCGCCTGCGGGACACCGGGCCCGGCCAGGGCCCCAGGAATTGCCCGGCGGAACGTACGCATTCCGCGCAGGAGGCCGAGTGGTGAAGCACGGCGAAGGAAGGAGGTCATCGCCCGGCTGCTCGGTGTGTCCGTCGGCACCGCGATGTCCGTGCCGCTTCTGCCACCGCACACGCCCGACGTGCGGGGCGCGAGTGGCCCCGGGCACCGGGCGGGTCTCGTGGTCCGGGCCCGCCCCGCCGCCTCCGGAGCTCTGCGGAGCGTCGAGGGAATTGCCGCCGTCGGCCGTACGCATTACGTAAGGTGGCTGCGTACGCCGCATCTTCCGCGAGGGCCGGAATTCTTTCGGCGGCTGCGGCCCCCTCATCATTCGTCGCCGAAGGACATGAGTTTCCTCGGATCGCGGCCGGGTACGAGCCTGATGAACGCCCCATCGCGGCTTTGTCAGCGCCGCGGTGGCACCGAAAAGGAGGAATTCACATGCTGAAGGCGATCGCGGACGTGATTCGTTCCATCGGCGGGGCCATCGCCACCGTCGTCACCTTGCCCTTCCGCGCTGTCGCACGGCTCTTCGGCGGTGCCTCCGACACCGCCCACGGTCACCACTGATCAGCATCACCTCCCCGGCCCAGGCCGGCTCTTCGAGCCGGCCTGGGCTTCGTGTGTGCTCCCCTGTCCCTGCCGGGCGATCAAGCGGCCTGGACGAGTTCTGCGCGGCCGAACAGCAGGGCATAACCGGAGGGGAGCTCGGCGAGGATGCGGTCCAGCGGACCGGAGCCGGCCAGGCGGGCCACGGGGGCGAGGACGGCCCCGGCGTCCCAGCGTGCGGTGGCGGGCGTGCCGCCCGTGCGCACCGCGAGGTCCTTGACGAAACCCCAGCCGGTGAGCGGGCCGGGGTCACGGACCTGGGCGGTGAGGGTGAGGGCGGCCTCGGCGGGAAGGCAGGCGGCGAGGCCGGCGCGTCCGTCCTCCGAGAGCTGGCGGCCGAGGGCGGCCAGCACCGCGTGGGTGACGGTCTCGGCTCGTTCACGCGTCGGGTACGCACCCTCGTACCTGATTGTTTCCAGCATCTGGTCGAACGTCACGCCCGCTGTGGCGCGGGACTGTTCACGCAGGGAGCGCATCGTTGAAATGCCTTTCTCGCCGGATGGCGGCTGCTGCGGTTGCCGGGTGAGCGACGGCCGGCAGCCGCACGGTCGATCTTGAAGAGGGAATTCTGCGACTGAGTGCGCCACGGGTCGCCGGAAGAACGCCCGGAGGGAGCCCAAGCGGGGCGCACAGGTGGGGGCTCCGTGACATGCCGCCGCAGTGTGAGCACGCTGCGGGGAGCGCGTCACACTGCGGGGCGGAGCGGGAGCCGGGGGCGGAGCGGCCGACCGGAGGCGGAGGTCACCCACCGCACGCGGTGCCGAGCGCGGAGTGTGGGTGCCCCCACGTCCGCCCGGTGGACACCGCCCGGCTCAGGTGCCGATCTGCTTGTGGGTGGCTTCTCCGCCGATGGCGATCTTCCGGGGCTTGGCACGCTCGGCGATCGGGATCCGCAGGGTCAGCACCCCCGCGTCGTAATCCGCCCTGATGCGCTCGGTGTCCAGGGTGTCAGCCAGGACCAGCTGGCGGGAGAAAACACCCAGCGGCCGTTCGGCGAGCTCCACCTGCACGTCATCATCCACCGCGACGGGCCGGCGCTCCGCCTTGACGGTGAGCATGTTCCGTTCCACGTCGATGTCGATCGCGTCCTTCGCGACACCGGGCAGGTCGAGGGCGATCACATACTCGTCACCCTCGCGCCAGGCGTCCATCGGCATGGCCGAGGGCTTGGACCAGGTACCGGACACTCCGGTCAACTGCTGGGCGATGCGGTCGAGTTCGCGGAACGGATCAGTGCGCATCAACATGTCGAACACCTCCACTGGTCGGGCAGAAACTGCCAATGCGCTTCGTCTGACACCGTTGTACCATGTCATCCAAACGATGACAACTACAGTGTCGTCCGAAGGGTGACACCCGTGAAGGGGCCTCCATGAACACATCCCGACCCGGCGAGCCCGCATCCTTCGCCGCAGCCGCCACAGCGCTGAACGCCATCGACGCGGCCGTCCGCACCGCCCAGACACCAGTGCCCGGCGCAGAAGACCTCCACGACGGGCAGGCCGACTCCGAGCAGGCACTGGCGGCCCTGCTCCTGCTGCGCCAGCTGCGCGACCGGCTGGCCGGATGGGAGCCGGGGCTGATCGAAGCGGCCCGTGCCGCAGGCACCAGCTGGGCCGACCTCGCCCAGCCCCTCGGCGTCGCCAGCCGCCAGGCCGCCGAACGCCGTTATCTGCGCGTACGCCCCGGCACCCCCGGCACCACCGGTGAACAACGCGTACAGGCCACCCGCGACCACCGCGCCGCCGACCGCACCGTCACCGCCTGGGCCCGCGACAACGCAGCCGACCTGCGTCAGCTCGCCGGCCAGATCACCGCCCTGACCGACCTCCCCACGGCCCCGGCCACCCGGCTCGCCGCCGCCCTGGCAGACAACGACCCCGCCGACCTCATCGGCCCGCTGGCCGACACCCACACACACCTGACGGCCGATCACCCGGACCTCGCAGCGCGCGTCGACACCCTCACCCGCCACACCCGCAAACTCCGCCAGGACAGCAACGACCAACGGACCGCGACCTGACACCAGCGGCCCGCACGGCGGCAGGGGACGCGGCATCACGGTCCGGGCGCCGGCTGGCCGGACCTGAGGAACGTCTCCCTGCGGACGCCAGCCCCTCGGGCCGGCTCCGACGCCACAGGCGCCGTAGGGGCGGTGCGGGAAGAAAGCCGTCGCTGTCGCGGCCGTCCGCCGGGATTTTCCGCAGGGCCGGTCAAGTGGTTTCGGCACGGGCATGCGTGACTTCCGGAGTTCCGGTGGCAGATGAATGGCGGCAGACCGTCCCATTCATTGCAGGAGCATCATGTCCCCTCAGAGTTCCACCCCGCGCTACACCGTTCCCGGGCTCAGCACCAGGGAAGGCGGGCAGATGATCGAATTGTTGAGTATGCGTCTGCACTCACTCAACGACCTGGCTCTCACCCTGAAGCACATCCACTGGAATGTGACCGGCCCCCACTTCATCGCCGTGCACGAAATGCTCGACCCGCAGACCCTGGCGGTCCGGGACATGGCGGACGCGGCCGCCGAGCGCATCTCCGCTCTGGGCGGAGTGCCCCGCGGTACCGCGGGCGCGCTGGTCGCCGAGCGCACCTGGGACGACTACAGCGTGGGCAGAGCTGACGCGATCGCCCACCTCGGAGCACTCGACCTCGTCTACACGGGCATCATCGAGGACCACCGGAAGGCCGCCGCGAAGGCGGGATCCGTCGACCCGGTCACCGAGGACCTGCTCATCGAGCACCTCCGTTCCCTGGAACAGTTCCAGTGGTTCGTCCGTGCCCACCTGGAGAGCAGCTCCGGGGCTCTCACCACCGCTGACGCCGGCAGTGAGACGCAGGCCGCAGCGGCGGCCGGGCCGTCCCGCACGGCTGCGGCGAAGAAGACGGCCGGTACCAAGCGCGCGGCCAGGAAGGCCACCTCCGCCAAGCGCACCCGGTGACGCCGGAGGGCTGCGGAGCGGGCGGGCCAAGGAAGTGACGACTCCCGGGGGCCGGGCCCACGAGTGGTCCTCGTGGGCCCGGCCCCCGGAGGGCGGGTCCAGGGTCAGCGGGTGACCTTGTGGCGCTTGTTGGGGACGCAGTGGGTCATCGTGAGCCCGGTGACGTCGCGCGGCGGGTTGTCGCCGAGGCGGGCAAGCCTCTTGCGTTCGTCGTCGTCGAGGTTCTGGGTGGGCAGCGGTGACAGGTGCGCGACGTCCCCGGGGCCGATGCCCAGGCCCTCACCGACGCGCCGGCCGAGTTCGCTGTCCGCCATCAGGCAGTGCCAGATCATGCGTTCCTGGACCGGGCGGGTGCACTGGGCGAACAGATCGGTGAAGTTCTTGACCAGGTCGTCACGCTCCCATTCCTCCAGCAGCTGGTAGCGCTGGCCGGCCTGCAGGTAGTCGTTCGTGCGCGGAATGCGGGCCCGGGTGAGCCGGCCCTGGATCTCCGGTCCCTGCTCCTCGTGCGCCGGATACCGGCCCTCCTGGAGGCCGCCGGTGATCGACGGTTCGTAGTTGACCTCCGGATTCTCACCCGCGTGGCCGTTGTCGTACGCCATCAGGCCGTCCCGCTGGTTGGTGGCTACGCGTGCGTGCTTGGCCTGGTTGACGGGGAGCTGGAGGTAGTTCGGACCCACTCGGTAGCGCTGTGTGTCGCTGTACGAGAACGTCCGGCCGACCAGCATCTTGTCGTCCGAGAAGTCGAGCCCGTCGACCAGCACACCGGTTCCGAAGGACACCTGCTCGTTCTCGGCGAAGTAGTTGTCCGGAACCCTGTTCAGGACCATGCGTCCCACCGGCCGGGGCGGGAAGTCCTGCTCGGGCCAGGTCTTCGTGTCGTCCAGCGGGTCGAAGTCCAGCTCGGGGTGTTCGTCGTCGGACATCATCTGGACGACGAGCTCCCACTCGGGGAAGTCCCCGCGGCCGATCGCCTCGTAGAGGTCCTTCGTCGCGTGCCCCAGTTCGGTGGCCTGGACGTTCGCCGCGTCCTCCTCGGTCATGCTGCTGACGCCCTGCTTGGGCATCCAGTGGTACTTGACCAGCACCGTCCCGCCCTCGTTGTTCACCCACTTGTAGGTGTTGACCCCGAAGCCCTGCATGTGGCGGTAGTCCGCCGGGATGCCGCGCGGGCTGAACAGGTTCACCAGCATGTGCATGCTCTCCGGGGTCTGCGACATGAAGTCGAAGATCCGGGCCGGCTTCTGCTCGTGGCTGACGGGGTCCGGCTTGAGCGCGTGGATCACGTCGGGGAACTTGATGGCGTCCCGGATGAAGAAGACCCCGAGGTTGTT
>NZ_DATMVN010000365.1:0-9664 GCF_035563135.1 Streptomyces sp. | reverse complement strand
CGACGCGCCGCCGGTGTCCGCGCCGGGCGCCGGACGTGGTGCCGGGTGACGCGCCGGCCGCTCCCCCGGGGCGGACACCGGGCCCGCACCGGGCGCGCCCCGCCGGACGGGACCCGCGGGGCACGCGATGTGCGGCACGGTGCGTGGGCGGGCGTGGGGGCGGATCCATGGCTGCGTGCGCACGCAGATCCGTGCGCCGAAGTGTGGGCGGATCCACGGCTGCGTGCGCAGTCAGCGCTGTAAGCCGCAGCGTGGGCGGGTTGGTGGCGTCACCGGTCAGGGCCTGCCGGTCAGTGGCACGGCTGGACGTGGAAAACGTTCGGGAGGTCATGCCTCACGACGCTAGACACTTCCGGGAAAATCCGCCGAGCTGCCCCAATTACAGTGGATAACCCGCCAGTTGTGGATAACTGCCTCACTCTTCGGAGTGACGTTCAACGTGGTGCGACCACCGCTCCCAGCAGCCCCGGACCGGTGTGCGCGCCGATCACCGCGCCCACTTCGCTCACATGCAGATCGGCAAGTCCCGGAATCCGCCCCCGCAGCCGCTCCGCCAGCCGTTCGGCCCCGTCAGGAGCGGCCAAGTGGTGTACGGCGATGTCCACAGCACCCGTGCCCGCCCGCGCGGCAACGATCTCTTCGAGCCGCGCGATCGCTTTGGAGGCCGTCCGCACCTTCTCCAGCATCTCGATACGCCCGCCGTCGAGTTGCAGCAGCGGCTTGACGGCCAGGGCCGACCCCAGCAGTGCCTGGGCGGCGCCGATGCGCCCGCCCCGGCGCAGGTAGTCCAGCGTGTCGACGTAGAAGAACGCAGACGTGCCCGCCGCCCGCTTCTCCGCCGCTGCGACCGCCTCGTCCAGGCCGCCGCCCGCCTCGGCGGCCTCGGCGGCAGCGAGCGCACAGAATCCCAGGGCCATGGCGACCATGCCGGTGTCGACCACACGCACCGGCACCGGCGCGTCCTTCGCGGCGAGCACAGCAGCGTCGTACGTGCCGGAGAACTCCGCCGACAGATGAAGGGAGACGATGCCGGTAGCGCCCGTCTCGGCCACGGTGCGGTACGCGGCGGCGAAGACTTCCGGGCCGGGCCGCGATGTCGTCACGGAGCGGCGCTTCTGCAGGGCCAGCGCCAGCGACCGAGCCGAGATCTCCGTGCCTTCTTCCAGGGCTTGATCCCCCAGGACGACGGTCAGCGGCACCGCGGTGATGCCGTGCCGTTCCATCGTCTGGGGCGGCAAGTAGGCCGTTGAATCGGTGACGATCGCGACATGGCGGGACATGAGCCGGAGGTTACCTTCCGGGACGGGGGCACGGCAGCCCGGGACCTGCCTGTTGATCGTTCCCGGTCGGCCCGGGGCTCGCACCCGGAGCCCGCGCCCGACGCCCCCGGGACCTGCCGGAGGCGTTCAGGACGCGTTCGGACGCATCGAACGCCCCCGTGATCGCGGCCTGCCTCCCCGCCGCCGGGGCGCGTCAGTTCGTGGTCTCCGGCCTGGCGGACTTCTGCCACGGATAGTCCGTGCGCAGCCGCGGGTCCGGAGGGGTGAGCGACGGCGGCGTCTTCTCCTCGGCCGGTCCGCTCCACCTGTGCCCGGCCGTCTCCCCCTGTGCCGCCGGCTCCTCGGCCCCCTCGGCCGTCCAGTGCCGCAGGGCCCCGGCCTCCAGGTCGATCTGTGCGTTGAGCGCGGCCAGGTCGTCGTCGGCGAACTGCTCGGCCCGGTCACGCACCGCCCAGCGCAGCGATTCCGCCGAGTGCGTGATGCGCTCCGTGCGCTCCCTCAGGCTCGGCAGCAGCTTCGCCACCGTCGCCCGGTCCGGCTCGCGTTCCAGTCGCTTGAGGTCGTTGTCGAGCTCGTGTCCGTGGGCGCTCAGGCGCTGGAAGAGCCCCAGCGACTCCGAGAGGGAGGCGTCCTCCGCAGCGCCCGCGTCGAGCACGTCCTGGGTGGCCCTCATCGACGTACGCAGCTTGAGCCTCAGCTGCGCGAGCTCCCCCGGCACGCCCGGCTGACCGTAGCTCTTCGCCCTCAGCGTGGTGTCCTCCACGGAGCGGCGCGCCTGTGTGATCGTCCGGTCCACACCGCGCTTGGCCGCGCGCACCGTCTTCACGCCGGCGTACACCCCGAGCGCCATGAACGCCACGAACAGCAGCGTCAGGATCAGGATCACGGCTTCCATGAACGCCCCTCGGTTGTCGAATCGGCAGCCCGTGTGCGGTCGCCCCTTCTACCGTAAACGGAACGGGCAGGCCGAGGGTTCCACAGGAACCCGCAACCTGCCCGTAGGGGAAAGCCCTGGCACTTCCGCCGCGGACCGCCCGGCACTGTCACCCGGACGCCCGGACGCCTCGGCCGGCGTTAGGCGGGGACGATGTTGACCAGCTTCGGCGCCCGCACGATGACCTTGCGGATCCCGGCCCCGCCCAGCGCGGCGACGACGTTCTCATCGGCCAGGGCCAGGGCCTCCAGCTCCTCGTCCGAGATCGACGGGGAGATTTCCAGACGCGCCTTGACCTTGCCCTTGACCTGCACCACACAGGTCACGGTCTCGTCCACGACGTACGCCGGGTCGGCAAGCGGGAAGTCCTGGTGCACGACGGACCCGGTGTGGCCCAGCCGACGCCACAGCTCCTCCGCCACGTGCGGCGCCAGCGGTGCGATCAGCAGCACCAGCCGCTCGGCGACCGACCGCGCCAGCGGGCCGCCCGCCTTCGTCAGGTGGTTGTTCAGCTCGGTGACCTTGGCGATGGCGGTGTTGAACCGCATTCCTGCCATGTCCTGGCCGACACCGTCGATGGCCTTGTGCAATGCGCGCAGCGTGTCCTCGTCCGGCTCCGTGTCCACGACGGTGACCTCACCGGTCTCCTCGTCGACGATGTTGCGCCACAGCCGCTGCAGCAGCCGGAACTGGCCGACCACGGCACGGGTGTCCCAGGGACGCGAGACGTCCAGCGGCCCCATGGCCATCTCGTACAGCCGCAGGGTGTCCGCACCGTACTCGCCGCAGATCTCGTCGGGCGTCACGGCGTTCTTCAGGGACTTGCCCATCTTGCCCAGGACGCGGCTGACCTTCTCGCCGGCGTAGTAGTACGCCCCGTCACGTTCCTCGACCTCGGCGGCCGGAACCGCGATGCCGCGGCTGTCCCGGTAGACGAAGGCCTGGATCATGCCCTGGTTGTACAGCTTGTGGAACGGCTCCGCGGACGAGATGTGCCCCAGGTCGTGCAGCACCTTCGACCAGAAGCGGGCGTAAAGCAGGTGCAGCACCGCGTGCTCGGCACCACCGACGTACAGGTCGACACCGCCGGTCGGCTGTCCTTCGCGCGGTCCCATCCAGTACTGCTCGATCGCCGGGTCGACCAGCCTCTGGTCGTTGTCCGGATCCAGGTAGCGCAGCTCGTACCAGCAGGAACCCGCCCAGTTCGGCATGGTGTTGGTCTCGCGGCGGTAATTGCGCGGACCAGCGCCGTCGCCCAGGTCCAGGGTGACGTTGACCCAGTCGGCGTTCCGGGACAGCGGGGTCTCGGGCTGCGTGTCGGCGTCGTCCGGGTCGAAGGTGCGCGGCGAGTAGTCCTCGACCTCGGGCAGTTCCAGCGGCAGCATCGACTCGGGCAGCGGGTGGGCGATGCCTTCCTCGTCGTACACGATCGGGAAGGGCTCTCCCCAGTAGCGCTGGCGGCTGAACAGCCAGTCCCGCAGCCGGAAGTTGACAGTGCCCTCGCCCACGCCGTGCGCCTGCAGCCACGCGGTGATCTTCGCCTTGGCCTCGACGACGCCCAGGCCGTCCAGCGAGATCTCCTCGTTGGCGGAGTTGACCAGCTTCGCGTCGTACGAGCTGAAGGCGTCCTCCCAGGTGGAGGCATCCGTACCGCGGTCGTCCGACGGCTCGACGACACAGCGCATCGGCAGCTCGAAGGCGCGCGCGAAGGCGAAGTCGCGCGCGTCGTGCGCCGGTACGGCCATGATCGCACCGGTGCCGTAGCCCATCAGGACGTAGTCGGCGATGAAGACGGGCACCTTCTCGCCGCTGACCGGATTGGTCGCGTAGGCCCCGGTGAAGACACCGGTCTTGTCCTTGGCCTCCGCCTGCCGCTCCACATCGGACTTGGCCGCGGCCTGCTTGCGGTAGGCGGTGACGGCCTCGGCCGGGTTCGCGTGGCCGCCCGTCCACACCGGGTGGGTGCCCTCGGGCCAGGCTGCGGGGATGATCCGCTCGACCAGCTCGTGCTCGGGCGCCAGCACCATGTAGGTCGCGCCGAACAAGGTGTCCTGACGGGTGGTGAAGACGGTGATGTCTCCAGCTCCGTCGACGGGGAAGTCGACGCGAGCACCCTCGGAACGGCCGATCCAGTTGCGCTGCTGCAGCTTGATCGCCTCGGGCCAGTCCAGCCCGTCCAGGTCGTTCAGCAGCCGGTCCGCGTAGGCGGTGATGCGCATGTTCCACTGGCGCAGCTTGGCCTTGAAGACCGGGAAGTTTCCGCGCTCGGAGCGGCCGTCGGCCGTCACTTCCTCGTTGGCCAGTACGGTGCCCAGTCCGGGCGACCAGTTGACGGGCGCGTCCGAGGCGTACGCCAGGCGGTACTGCCCCAGGACGTCGGCACGGTCGGCGGCGCTCAGCGTGCCCCACTCACGGCCGCCGGGGACCGCACGCTCACCGCTCTCGAACTGGGCGACCAGTTCGGCGATCGGGCGCGCCCGGTCGGCCTCGGTGTCGTACCAGGAGTTGAAGATCTGCAGGAAGATCCACTGGGTCCACTTGTAGTAGTCCGCGTCGATCGTCGCGAACGAGCGGCGCTTGTCGTGGCCCAGGCCCAGCCGGCGCAGCTGGGCCTTCATGTTCTCCATGTTGGCCTCGGTGGAGGCCCGCGGGTGCGTACCCGTCTGCACGGCGTACTGCTCGGCCGGCAGTCCGAACGCGTCGAAACCCAGGGTGTGCAGGACGTTGTGCCCGGTCATCCGCTGATGGCGGGCGTAGACGTCGGTGGCGATGTAGCCCAGCGGATGCCCGACATGGAGACCTGCTCCCGAGGGGTACGGAAACATGTCCATGATGAACTTCTTCGGCCTGGCGGCCAGCTCCGGATCACCCGCCAGACCACCGGACGGGTTCGGCGCCTCGTACGTCCCCTCGGCGTCCCAGAAGTCCTGCCAGCGTGCCTCGATGTCGGCGGCCATCGCTGCCGTGTAGCGGTGCGGCGCGGCCACCTCGGCCGCGGTATTCGTCTCGCTCATGATCCTCAAAGCTCCATCGATCGTCATCTGCCGGCGCCCACGTCTACGGACACACGTCTACGGAAACGAAAAATCCCCTCGCACAGGAGGGGACGCCGCGCCGAGTCCGACCAGGCATTCTCACCGGTCGGGAATGATCAGCGCGGCTCGCTAAGCAGAAGGCGTACGGCACGCATGGCGCCAGGGTACCGCACGGGCCCGGTACCCGGCCCGGCACTCGTCCGGCCGGGAAGCCGCGTGGGGCCCGCCACCCCAGAGGCCGATCGACACACCGCCCACGCGAACCTCCCCCATGACTCACACGCTGCGAGGGTCACTCCCCGTACTGCCCCCGCGGGGGGTGATACCTCAGCCCCGTACCAGGAGGTATCCAGCGCCCTGACATGCGGCAACGGACCTTTACCGGGTCGTTCGGAGTTGCCTCACGGGATCTCCTCGCAGGATCTCCCCCTCCACGAGCCCCAGCCCTGGAATGAAGCAGGGAGAGCCCGTCCGGCGTAAGGACACCGTGCCGTTCGACCGCTCCCGGCGCCGGTGCCGTTCCCGCCGGTCGGACCGGAGGTCCGCGCCGGCGGTGGGCCGCTGCGGATCCCGGGTCGGCCGGCCGCCGGGACCACGGGCCGGAGCGGGCCGGAGCGGGCCGTGCAAGCTGGGACCGCACGGCCGCCGCAGGCGGCCTGTCCGACGTACTGACCGACGGGAACCCCGCAGCTCTGGAGGCCCTCCGCGAGGCGACCCAGGCCGTGAAGGGCCGCAGGGCGCGCGAACACCTGGACAGGACCGCACACCGGCCCCGGACCACCGAGGTGACGGACACAACAAGAAGCGGGCCATCCGATACCGGATGACCCGCTTCCTCCCTGTGGAGCTAAGGAGAATTGAACTCCTGACCTCCTGCATGCCATGCAGGCGCTCTACCAACTGAGCTATAGCCCCGTGCTGTTTGCCGCCCGGTTTCCCTGGCGACATCGAGAACATTACACGGTCGCACCGGCCCATCAAAAATCGTTTCCACTCTGTCCGGATATGAGTGGTGGACGACGCTCTGACCAGCGGCTGCTGTGGCGGGGAGCCCTCCTCGGAAGGATGGCGTCAGGCGGTGGCGAAGGAGTAGAACCGCTTGAGGGTGCAGTGCTCCTCCAGGAGCCGGCCGTAGATGGGCTCCCCCTCGAGCTCGCGGTACGTCTCGATGGGGTCGCCTTTTATGATCAGCGCCCGCGCGCATTCCTCACACCAGTACTGGAACTCCGCGTTGACCGGATCCATGTCCCTGACGATGGGCGTACCACTGCCGCACCAGTCGCACTTCCGCCTGTGTGCACCCATCCGGTCAGCTCCGAGGGCGGCCGCAGGCCGTGGCGAAGGGGTCCTCCTGCGAGGCGCCGAGGAAGCGCGGCACGGTCGAACAGCGGGTGGCGACGAAGCCATGGGACGCGCCGGGGGCAAGGGGCGGGCCCGGGGCCCGTACGCGGCTCGCAGGCATCGCGCTCCCTCCCGATCGGTACGTCGCCCCCTCCGGCGCTCCGATTCTGCCATGGTCCCGCAAGGGGGTCAGCCCGGCGACCGCCCCGACGTCAGCCTTTGCCCTGGAGGAAGGCCACCGGACCGGCCGGCCCGCCCGCGAAGAAGGCACCGGAGCGCCCTGTCCGCCCTTGCCTCAAGCGGGCCGGGGCAGTTGAGGCACGACCCGCGCGGGTCACCGCACCGGATCCGCACAACCGGCCAAAAAAGATCCCGCCCCCACCGGGGACGGGATCTTGATTGTGGAGCTAAGGAGAATTGAACTCCTGACCTCCTGCATGCCATGCAGGCGCTCTACCAACTGAGCTATAGCCCCGCTGTCCGCTGTGTTTCCCTGCGTTTCCGCGCTGCGAACAAGAAGAACTTTAGCCTGCGACGAGCCGGAAAGTGAAATCCGGCCCCCGCCGCCCGGAGAGAACCTCCAGGTGCCCGTCAGTCGTCGTCCCCGAGCACCGGCTCGGGAAGCGTCCCGGCATTGTGCTCGAGCAGGCGCCAGCCACGCGCACCCTCGCCCAGCACGGACCAGCAGCAGTTGGAGAGCCCGCCGAGCCCCTCCCAGTGATGGGCATCGAGCCCGAGCAGGCGGCCGATGGTCGTCCGGATCGTGCCGCCGTGGCTCACGACGACGAGCGTGCCCGCGTCGGGCAGCTTGCCGGCGTGCTCCAGGACGACGGGCGCAGCCCGGTCGGCGACCTCGGTCTCCAGCTCGCCACCGCCCCTGCGGACCGGTTCACCGCGCTTCCACGCGGCGTACTGCTCGCCGTACTGACCGACGATCTCCTCGTGTGTGAGGCCCTGCCAGGCGCCCGCGTACGTCTCCCGCAGTGCGGAGTCGTGTGCGACGTCGAGGCCGGTGATCGAGGCGAGCTCCTGGGCCGTGGCCACCGCCCGCCGCAGGTCGGACGCCACGATCGCGTCCGGCTGCAGTGAGGCGAGCAGCCTGGCGGCGCGGCGTGCCTGGCCGACGCCTGTCTCGGTCAGCTCGATGTCCGTGGAGCCCTGGAAACGGCGCTCCAGATTCCAGGCCGTCTGGCCGTGCCGCCAGAGGACGATCTTGCGGCCCCGGCCGCTCCGGCTGCCGTTCAGCTCTGGTCACCTTCCGTGCCGCCGTTGAGCTGGGCGTGCTCCTCGGCCTTGCCCCGGGTCTTGATCGCGTCCTCGGGGAGGGCGATCTCGGGGCAGTCCTTCCACAGCCGCTCGAGCGCGTAGAACACGCGCTCCTCGCTGTGCTGTACGTGGATCACGATGTCGACGTAGTCGAGGAGGATCCAGCGGGCGTCGCGGTCACCTTCGCGGCGTACCGGCTTGGCGCCGAGCTCCTTCTGCAGCCGCTCCTCGATCTCGTCGACGATCGACTTGACCTGGCGGTCGTTGGGAGCCGAGGCCAGCAGGAAGGCGTCGGTGATCGACAGCACGTCGCTGACGTCGTAGGCGATGATGTCGTGCGCGAGCCGGTCGGCCGCCGCCTGGGCGGCGGCGTTGATGAGCTCGATGGAGCGGTCCGTGGCGGTCACATGCAGGCTTTCGTCGGCGGTCAGATCAACCTCTAGGGTCTCACGGACCGCCGACAGCCCTTACGACGTCTGCTCGGGGATTTCGTAGTCCTGCCCCAGAACGACGGACACGTCGGCGTTCGCGGCGGGCTCGCCCTTCTTCACCGAGCTCTCCGGCAGGCCCAGGGTCTTGGCCACCTCGATCGCCTTCGTCCTGTCCTCCGCAGCCCCGTGGACCACCTCGGACGACGCCGCGGCGTCCGTCCTGCCGCTGTCGACGAAGGCATAGCCGCCGTTGACGAGCTGAATCCTGGCGGATTCCGTATCCTTCGCGTTCCCCGTGGCGTTCTTGATGCCGACGCGCACGGCGGCACCCTGTTCCGGAGCCTTCACCTTGCCGCCCAGGACGTCCTTGACGACGCTCTCGGTGGCCTCGTCGGTGAGCGTTCCGTCGCTCTGGACCGGGAGCAGCTCCGTCTTGTAGTCGCCCACCTTGGCGTGTCCGGCGAGCTTCGCCAGCGAGGCGCCCAGGTCCTGCTCGGGCAGGGACGGGTCGAGGATCTGTGCGAGGGTCTCCACGGTCACGGTGGCGGCCTCGGGGTCCTCCGACAGCTTGCGCAGCACGCTGCGCATGACCTGCCCGAAGCGCATCAGCTGCTTGGCCTCCGGCTCGCCCGGGCCCCGGTAGGTGGCGTACGCGACGGCCATCGGCCCGCTCAGCGTCTGTGCCTCCCCCTTGCTCACGAGCGGCGAGGCGCCTTTCCCGGAGCCGGGCACATCCGTGTCGGTGTCGACCTCGATGCCGCCCACCAGCTCGACGAGGTTCTCGAGGTACGGGGTGTCGAGCCGCCAGGTGCCACTGATACTGGTGCCGAGCAGGGTGTCGATCGCTTCCCGGGTGCCGGTGGACCCGTCGTCGTCGACGGACTTGCCGAGCGTGGTGGTGGATCCGTCGTCCGCGGCCACGGCCAGTGCGTTGGGGAGCAGGACGGTGGCGCCCTGCTCGGTGGTGACGTTGTCGACGAGCAGCGCCGTGGAGGTGCCGCCCTTCTTGGTGTTGTGCAGATGGACGACGATGACGTCCCGTTTCTGCGGGCCGGCCGCCGTGTTGTTCTGCTCGTCGCTGCCGGAGACTCCCGGGATCTTCCCGGCGAACCAGAGATAGCCCGCTCCGCCGACGACCACGAGAGCCACGACGACTATCAGGGCGATCATCCGGTTGTGCCCGCGCCGTCGTGCTTCCTCGCGCCGCTCGCTGCGGCTCTCGGTGAATTTCAGCCAGTCGATGACGTCTTCGGAGTCCTCGTCGGGCTCCTCGATGAAGGCGAACTGCTCGGTCCCGTAGTCGCCGTCGGCGCGGCGCTGTCCCGGAACGGCCGCGTCGGCCACCGGTTCGGGATCGCGCCGCTGTTCCGGCACGGG
>NZ_DATMVN010000364.1:0-2848 GCF_035563135.1 Streptomyces sp. | reverse complement strand
GCGCATCGACTTCGAGGACGGTTACGGACCCCGCCCCGACGCGGAGGAGGACGAGGCCGCCGCCCGCGCGGCGCGCCTGGTCGCCGAGGCGTACGCCGACGGGTCCGCGGCCCCGTACACGGGCATCCGGATGAAGTGCATGGAAGCGGCCGTCCGCGACCGGGGCATCCGCACCACGGACATCTTCCTCACCGGCCTGATGCGGGCCGGAGGCCTGCCCGAGGGACTCGTCCTGACGCTGCCCAAGGTGACGTACCCCGAGCAGGTCACCGCTTTCGTGCGGCTCCTCGAAGCGTTCGAGGAGACCCACGGCCTGTCCTCCGGGCGCCTCGGGTTCGAGATCCAGATCGAGACCAGCCAGTCCATCCTCGCGGCGGACGGCACCGCCGCCGTGGCCCGCATGATCGACGCCGCCCGGGGCCGGGCGACCGGGCTGCACTACGGGACCTTCGACTACAGCGCCTGCGTCGGAGTCAGCCCCGCCTACCAGGCCAGTGACCACCCCGCCGCCGACCACGCCAAGGCCGTCATGCAGGTCGCCGCCGCGGGCACCGGAGTGCGGGTCTGTGACGGCTCGACGAACGTTCTGCCCGTCGGACCCGCCCAGCAGGTCCACGACGCCTGGCGCCTGCACTACGGCCTCACCCGCCGCGCCCTGGCCCGCGCCTACTACCAGGGCTGGGACATGCACCCGGGCCATCTGCCCACCCGCTACGCCGCCGTGTACGCCTTCTACCGCGAGGGCCTCGGCCAGGCCGCGTCCCGCCTCGCCGCCTACGTGGCCAAGGCCGGCGGAGACGTCATGGACGAGCCCGCCACGGCGAAGGCGCTCAGCGGCTACCTGCTCCGCGGCATCGACTGCGGCGCCCTGGACACCGGTGAGGTGGCCGGCCTCACCGGCCTGACCCGCGCGGACCTGGACGCCTTCGCCTCACCCCGCCGCGGCGGGCTGACCGTGACGGCGCCGTAGGCGTCACGCGGGAGGGAGCTCCCCCGAACCGCGTGGGATGAGCCGGGTCGGGAGCTCCACCCTGGCAGGGGCGTGAGCGGCGCCGTCCAGGCGGCGGAACAGATGTTCCGCCGCGGTGCGCCCGACCGCCGCGGCGTCCTGCGAGATGACCGTGATGCCGAGCAGGTCGGCCAGTTCGATGTCGTCGAAGCCGACCAGGGCGATCCGGCGGTCGCACTCGGCGAGGACGCGGACGGCGGTGACCGTCACCCGGTTGTTGCCCGCGAAGAGTGCGGTCACCGGCTCGGGGCCGGCCAGCATGGCCTCGGCGGCGGCCCGCACCCGGGCCGGACCGGTCGGGCCGAGGGAGACCCAGGTCTCCTCGGCCTCGATCCCGGCATCGGCCAGGGCCGCGTGGTAACCGCGCAGCCGTTCCGTGGCGGTGTGGATGCGCGGCTGGTCCCCGATGAAGCCGATCCTGCGGTGGCCGTGCGCGACGAGGTGGGCGACACCCGCGCGGGCTCCGCCGAAGCTGTCCGACAGGACCATGTCCGCGTCCACCCGCCCTGCCGGACGGTCGACGAACACGGTGGCGATGCCCGCCCTCATCTCCGGCTCCAGGTAGCGGTGGTCGTCACCCGCCGGGATCACGATGAGGCCGTCCACCCGGCGGGCGCACAGCGCGAGAACGAGCTCCTGCTCGCGCTCCGGGTCCTCGGCGCTGGAGCCGTTGATCAGCAGCGCGCCGTGGGCGCGGGCCACTTCCTCCACGGCGCGGCTCAGCGGGCCGTAGAAGGGGTCCGCGAGGTCCTCCAGCACCAGGCCGATGGACGCGGTGCGGCCCTTGCGGAGGACGCGCGCGCTGTCGTTCCGGCGGAAGCCGAGCGCCTCGATGGCCTCCTGGACGCGGCGCTCGGTGTCGGGGGTGACCCCGGGCTCGCTGTTCACCACGCGTGAGACCGTCTTGAGCCCCACCCCGGCACGGGCTGCCACGTCCTTCATGGTCGGCCTGTTGCCGTAGCGGGACTCGGAATGGCGGGCGGTCTCGGCCACGGTGCGCTGTCCTGACGTCGGGAACGGGTGATTCCGGTCCCCATCGGCGGTGCCGGGGTGGGGCCGGATGCTGTGGCGTCGAGCATAGGCCCTGGACAACGTTGTCAAGAGAATGGAAACTGAAGGGGCCGTCCGACTGAAGCCGCAGGTCCTGCGCCCTACCCCTCCGGAGAGTCCACACCGATGCATACCGACCTCGTCACCGCGCTCGACATCGGCGGTACCAAGATCGCCGGGGCGTTGGTGGACGGCGGCGGCTCCCTTCTCGTACGGGCGCAGCGCCCGACACCGGCCCGCGAGGGAGCCGAGGCCGTGATGGGTGCGGTGAGCGACGTCCTGGCGGAGCTGATGACCTCTGCGCTGTGGCACCGGGCGCAAGCGGTCGGCATCGGCAGCGCGGGGCCCGTGGACGCCTCGGCCGGTACGGTCAGCCCCGTCAACGTCCCGGGCTGGCGCGGGTTTCCGCTGGTGGACCGGGTGGCCGCGGCAACCGGCGGGCTGCCGGTCACACTCGTCGGTGACGGAGTCGCGATGACGGCGGCCGAGCACTGGCTGGGCGCCGCCCGCGGCTATGACAACGCGCTGTGCCTGGTCGTCTCGACCGGCGTCGGCGGTGGCCTCGTACTGGACGGAAAGCTGCACCCCGGGCCCTCGGGCAACGCCGGTCACATCGGTCACATCAGCGTCGACCTGGACGGGGACCCGTGCCCTTGCGGTGCGCGCGGCTGCGTGGAACGCCTCGCCAGCGGGCCGAACATCGCCCGGCGGGCCCTGGAGAACGGCTGGCGCCCCGGCCCGGACGGCGATGCGACAGCCGCCGCGGTGGCCGCCGCCGCGCGGGCGGGA
>NZ_DATMVN010000363.1:0-4468 GCF_035563135.1 Streptomyces sp. | reverse complement strand
GCAGTCGCTGCGCCACCTCCACCAGCAGTCGATTCCAGAACGGGAAATCCCATGCCTGAAAACCCCACGGCGGACCGGTTCGACTACCCGTCCAACCTCGCCAGGGCCGGCTCGTACCGCACCCACCGCAGCGCCTTCTGGCCCCCCGCGGACAGCTACGCCCTGGGCTGTCTGGACCTCGCCGGGGCCACCCCCGACCTCGGCGACGGGTTCCGCCGGGCCCTCGCGGACGTCCGCGTCGCGGTGGAAGCCGAGTGGCAGCGGGTCAAGGAGATCGGTATCCCCGCCCGCCGCCGCTTCAACGACCCGATGGCGATCGCCGAGGCGGTGCGCGACGTCGCCAAGCACCTGCCGGGCGAAGCCGACCGGCGGGCCGCGGAACTGCGTGCCAACGCCGTCCAGGACGGCTACGACGACGACATCCTGCGCGAACTGGCCTCCCTCCAGGAGCAGATCACGCTCGTCGCCGGCCAGGTCTCCACCTGGTACGGCAAGGAGGTCCGGGGCCTTCCCACGGCCTTCGCCTGCCGCGCCGACGAGGCGCGCCAGCAGCTGGTCACCGACGCCCTCGCCGACCGCGACGAAGTGGCCGCCTACCTGCGCGGCCTCCACGCCGACCTGCGCCTGGGCGACCTGCCGGCCTTCGGCGCCGCAGAGCTGTTCTTCATGGCCGGCGAGGGCAACCTCCACCCCAAGCACATCGCCTACTTCCTCCCCGAGGACGAAGGCGTGAAGTACTCGCCGTTCAAGAAGACGTACTACTTCGCCAACTCCCACCGCGCCCTGCTCGACACGGTCTCCGCACCCCTGGCGCGGCACTTCCTCGACGTCGGCGTGGAGTTCGACCCGGCGCACGCGCGCTTCGCCGCGATCCCCACCCTGGGCGTCCTCAGCCACGAGCTCGGCCACTTCGCGCACCGGCCCGCCACCGAGTACAAGGACCTCAACGCCGCCGACCGCTGGGCCTCGGTGGTCCTCCAGGAGGTCGCCGCCGACGTCTTCGGCATCCTCATCCTCACCGACGTCTGGGCGCCCCGCCTGGACATCGACCCGGCCGACTGCGTCGCGTACTACCTCGCCGAGTGCCTGCGCTACACCGACCGCGGGCTCGGCCACTTCCCCGACAGCGACGGCATGTTCCTCCAGCTGTCCTACTTCGTCCAGCTCGGCGCCCTCGACCTGACCGGCACCCCGCGCCTGACGGGAACGCCGCAGGTCGTCCTCGCGGGACTGCGCTCGCTGGCCCGTGTCCTGGCCGACACGCTCCTGGCCACCGACGCCGACCGGGCCCTCCACCTGCACCGCAGCTACGGCCCGGCCACGGCCGCCCCGCTCGCCGCATTCGTCGAGCGCCTCCGCCCGGAGCCCTTCCGGTCGGTCGAGTACACGCAGGAACACCTCCACTCCGCCGCGACCTCCGGCCGCTGAAAGCGAGACACGATGATCACCGAAGCGAATCAGGACCTGGACCAGGTGCGCGACTACTACACGGCGCAGCGCTCCACCAGCGGCGAAGGCGACAGCATCTACGCCATCTGGGAGAAGGGCGGCGCGTTCAACGATTCGGTCACCCCGTCCACCTATGTGCCCGAGTACCGCTCCCACATGGCCCTCAAGCTGCTCTCCCTGACCGACGAGGGGGCGTCCGTCTTCTCGCTCGGCTGCGGCAACGCCGCCGTCGAGGGCGTCATCGCCGGACTCGGCCGGACCGTGCGGGGGATCGACTTCAACGAGGAGGCCGTCCAACTGGCGCGCCAGAAGGGCGTCGACGCCTTCGCCGCCGACTACTACACCCTGCGTCCCTCCGACGTCGCGGGCGCCGACATCATCTACGCGGACGGCTTCCTCGGCCACCTCTTCGACGCCGACCGGGAGACCGGGCCCGCCCTGGACAAGCTGGCCGCCCTGCGCCCCGAGTCCGGCGCCTACCTGGTCTTCTCCAACGACGCGCCGCAGGACCGGGAGGCGCACTTCGCCCCCCACCAGCGCGTCGCCGACTTCTGGTACCTGTCCAAGGACTACCTCGCCGAGTGCCTCGAAGCACGCGGCTACCGCGGGGTGGAGAACTACTACTTCCCCTACCTGCGCCCGATCAGCGGCATGCGCAACCGCACCATCTGCATCGCACGCGTCCCGTAGCGGAGGAGGAAGCCGTGCCCGTCCCCGACACCTTCGCCGCGCGCCTGCGTCCCCTCCTGGGGGACCTGGTGGCCGCCTACGGAACGCCCTTCCACCTCTACGACGCCGCAGGCATCGCCGACACCTACCGCGCCATGACGGACGCCTTCGCCGGCGAGCCCTACCGGCAGTACTTCGCCGTCAAGGCCCTGCCCAACCCGCACGTCCTGTCCCTGCTCCTGGCCGAGGGGAGCGGCCTGGACTGCGCCTCCCCGGTGGAGCTGGAACTCGCGGGCAGCCTCGGCGCCGGGCCGGGCGACACCGTGTTCACCTCCAACAACACCACCCGCCAAGAATTCGGACTCGCCCGCAAAACCGGCTCGCTGGTCACCTTCGACGACCTCACCGCACTGGACCGCAGCGACCCGCTGCCCGACACGGTCGCCTTCCGCGTCTCCCCGCACGGACTGTCGGCCGGCTCCCGCTTGATGGGCGACGCGCAGGCGACCAAGTTCGGCGTGCCTGTCGGCCAACTGGCCGGCGCCTACCGCGAGGCGAAGGCACGCGGCGCCCGCCGGTTCGGCATCCACGGCATGACCTGCGCCAACGAACTCGACGTCGACCGTGCCGCGCGCGCCGCCACCGACGTCATCGAACTCGGCGCGCGCATCGCCGCGGACGTCGGCATCCAGCTGGACTACGTCAACGTGGGCGGCGGCCTCGGCATCCCCTACCGCCCCGAGGACCGGCCCTTCGACTTCCGCCGCTACGCCGAGGCCATCCTCGCCGCCCGCCGTGCCGCCTTCCCCCGCTCCGCGCCCCGCGTCCTCATGGAGTGCGGCCGCTACGTCACCGGCCCGCACGGCGTCCTGGTGACCACCGTCATCAACCGGTGCGGCAAGGGCCGCGAGGTCGTCGGCGTGGACGCCTCGATGTCCGCGCTGATGCGGCCCGGCTTCTACGGCGCCTACCACCACATCACCCTGCCCTTCGCGCAGGGCCGCGCCGAAGCGCCGTACGACGTCGTCGGCTCGCTCTGCGAGAACATGGACAAGTTCGCGGTCGACCGGCCGCTGGCCGATCCGCGCGAGGGCGACGTCCTCCTGGTGCACGACACCGGCGCGCACGGCCACGCGATGGGCTTCACCTACAACGGCCGCCTGCGCCCCGCCGAACTGCTGCTCACCCGCGACGGCGACGTCGTCGAGATCCGCCGCGCCGAGACCTACGACGACTACGTCAGTACCGTCCCCGGCAGCCCCGGGTCCGTCCTCCCCGCCGCACCGCACGCACGACAGGAGCGCCCCACATGTACTCCCGACCGCTGATCGAGGACGCCTGGAGGCGCCGCGCCGCGCTGACCGGGACCGAGCTCGCCGAACTCGCCCCGCACGTCGAGGCCGGACTCGACGCCCTGGACCGCGGTGAACTGCGCGCCGCGAACCCCGCCGACGGCACCTGGGCCGCCGACCCCTTCGTCAAGAAGCTGATCCTGCTCTCCTTCCCGCTCGGCACGAACGCCCTCGCCGACGCCGGCCCGGGCCGCCCCAGGAGCTACGACAAGATCCCGCTGAAGTTCGAGCACTGGCAGGAGCCGGACTTCGAGAAGGCCGGCATACGGGTGGTGCCGGGCGCGGTCGTCCGGCGCGGCTCCCACATCGCCCCGGGCGCCGTCCTCATGCCCTCCTTCGTCAACATCGGCGCCTACGTCGGCGCCGGCACGATGATCGACACCTGGGCGACCGTCGGTTCCTGCGCCCAGGTGGGGGAACGCTGCCACATCTCCGGCGGCGTGGGACTCGGCGGCGTCCTCGAACCGATCGGCGACAGCCCCGTCGTCATCGAGGACGACGTCTTCGTCGGCGCCCGGAGCGAGATCGCCGAAGGAGTACGGGTACGGCGCGGCGCCGTCATCGGCATGGGCGTCTACCTGGGCGCCTCCACCCCGATCGTGGACCGCGCGACCGGCGAGGTGACGCGCGGCGAGGTCCCCGAGGACGCCGTCGTCGTCCCCGGCACCCGGACCGATCCCTCCCACCCCGGCCTGGCCACGTACGCCGCCGTCATCATCAAGTACGCCGACGGGCGTACCCGCGGCAAGACGGCCCTGAACGACATGGTGCGGGACTGACCCATGAGCCCCCTCGCCAGCGCCTTCGCCCGGCTGCGCGCACTGAACGACGGTGTCCCCGCCCCGCCCGGCCTCGTCCCCGTCCAGCTCCACCTGGGCGAGTCCCGGCTCGGCACGGGCGGCGTCGACGGCACGCTGCTCGCCGACCCCGAGGGCTGGACCCGCTACCCGCCGCCCGGCGGCACGCCCGCCCTGCGCACGGCGTACACCGGGTGGCTG
>NZ_DATMVN010000362.1:0-14621 GCF_035563135.1 Streptomyces sp. | reverse complement strand
CCCGGTGCTCGGACGCCTCGGCCGTGGCGGTGGCCGCCTCGGGCTGCAGCAGGCCCGCGGCGGCGACGACCGCGGCCATCGCCGTCGCCGTGGCGAGCCAGTGCACCGGCCTGGCTCCGGTGTGCGCGAGGTCCGGGAGCGCGGAGGTCTGCACGCGGTGTGTCTCCTGTGGTTCCTGGATGCCTGGATGGGCGGTACCGGCCGGACATCGGCAGGCGGGGGTGGCCAGCATCGTGCCACACCTCACACCCGGGGGGAACGGCGGGGTCGTCACGGACGGCGGAAAGGCGCCGCCGCCGGGCTTCCGGGTCGGTCCGGGAACTCGGCGGCGGCGCCTGCGCGTTGCGGGGTCAGTCGCGGGCGGCGGACCCGCTCCGGCTGCCGGGACCGTCGTAGTCCTCGCCGTAGGCCCCCTTCGAGGGGCGGCGGCGGCGCAGTGGCGGCTCGACGCCGTCCGCGAGACGGCGGGCGGTGACCAGGAAACCGGTGTGGCCGATCATCCGGTGGTCGGGCCGGACGGCCAGTCCCTCGACGTGCCAGTTGCGGATCATCGACTCCCAGGGCTGCGGCTCGGCGAAGCAGCCGATCTCACGGATCGACTCGACGGTCCGCGAGAGCTGGGTCGTGGTCGCGACGTACGCGCAGAGGATGCCGCCGGGCACCAGGGCCTTGGAGACGGCCTCCAGGCACTCCCACGGGGCGAGCATGTCCAGGACGACGCGGTCGACATCGGTGTCCGACAGGTTGTCCTGCAGGTCGCCGACGGTCAGTTCCCAGGCGGGGTGCGGGGAGCCGAAGTAGCGCTCCACGTTCTGCCGGGCGATCTCGGCGAAGTCCTCGCGGCGCTCGTAGGAGTGCAGCATGCCCTGCTCACCGATGGCGCGCAGCAGGAAGGTGCTGAGCGCCCCGGAGCCGACTCCCGCTTCGACGACGCGGGCGCCGGGGAAGATGTCGGCGAACGCCAGGATCTGCCCCGCGTCCTTGGGGTAGACCACGGCGGCACCGCGGGGCATGGACAGGACGTAGTCGGGGAGCAGGGGGCGCAGCGCGAGGTAGGCGACGTTTCCCGTGGTACGGACAACACTGCCCTCGGGAGCACCGATCAGCTCGTCGTGCGGGAAAGAACCCTTGTGGGTGTGGAAGTTCTTCCCGGCCTCGAGCGTGAAGGTGTAGTGACGTCCCTTGGGGTCGGTGAGCTGGACCTGGTCCCCGACTTTGAATGGGCCGCGACGGCGGGCGGCACCGGTCGGTTCGGACATGTGACCAGCCTACCGGTATTTCGGGGGCCGCTTCCCGGGTGTCAGGCCGAGGGGCGGGCCATGGCCTTGATGAAGGCGCGCTCGACGTCGGCGGTGGACAGGACGCCGTAGATCTCGCCGGTGTCCTCGACCACCAGGTACTCCGTGGCCGGGGTGGCCTTCAGCCGGTCCAGGAGGGCTTCACCCGCGAGTTCGGCGGGCACCTTCATGCCGTCGGTGAGGTCCTGGGCGAGGCCGCTGACGGCGACCCAGGGCCGGCGGTGTTCGGGGACTCCCGCGATCGCCGCCTCCCGGACGACGCCCTTGGGGCTGCCCTGCCCGTCGACGACGACCAGTGCGCGGGCGCCCGCCTCGTTGGCGCGGCGGAGGGCTTCGGAGAGCGGGGTGGCGGACTCGACGGGCACGGCGCGCCGGGTGAGGGTGCGGGCTCGCAGTTCGGGGAGGTGTTCGCGGAGCCGGGCCGTCCGCAGGCTGTTCCCCGCCCCGGTCCAGATGATCGCCGCGAGGATCGCCGCCAGGAGGGCGTCGGTGACGGTCTCGAACCCGCTGATCTCACCGGTGGCGCTTCCGAGGGCGCCCGTGTGGGTGAGCAGCGGGAGGCCGACGAAGACGGTGATGGCCAGGCCCCGGCCGACCCACGCGGCGGCGACGGTGCCGCTCATCGGCTTGCCCGTGATCTTCCAGACGACCGCGCGGAGCATGCGTCCGCCGTCCAGCGGCAGGCCGGGCAGCAGGTTGAAGGCGGCGACGATGAGGTTGGAGATCATCAGCCCGGCCAGGAGCACGCCCGGGACGGTGCCTGCTTCGACGAACTGGAGCGGAAGGTAGAAGAGACCGCCGAGGATGAGGGAGAGCAGGGGCCCCACGAAGGCGAGGACGAACTCGCGGCCGGGGGTCTCGGTCTCCTTCTCGATCTCGGAGACGCCGCCGAAGAACTGGAGCTGGATGCGGCGCACCGGCAGCTTGTAGCGCAGGGCGGCCACGGTGTGGGCGAGCTCGTGGACGAGCACGGACGCGTAGAAGGCGATCGCGAAGAAGAGCGCGACCAGGTAGCGGGCTCCGCCGAGTTCCGGCAGGACCCGGTCGAGCTGGCCGCCGAAGACCCAGGTGATCAGAGCCGCCACGACGAACCAGCTGGGTGCCACGTAGACCGGCACACCGAAGGGGCGGCCCATGAGGAGGCCGCCGCCCGGGTCCGCCGGGCGGCGCGGTTTTCCCTTGTCCGGCCCGGTGCCGGGGCCCGTGCCCCCTGCGCCGGGCCCCGGGCGCCCGCTGTCGCCGCTCTCGTCCACGGGGTCCCTTCGGTCGGTGGCTTCTGCCACGATCATGCTGTGTGCGAGCTCTGTCGTCGATGGTATGCCGCTGGGTGTCGGTGGCGGGTCGTAGGGTCTGCATCATGACCTCCGCACCGCGCCCGCCTCAGCCACCTTCGTCCCTGTCGCCGTCGCGCGCGAGCGATTTCATGCAGTGCCCCCTGCTGTACCGCTTCCGGGTCATCGACAAGCTCCCCGAGAAGCCCAGTGAAGCTGCTACCCGGGGCACACTGGTGCATGCGGTGCTGGAGCGGCTGTTCGACGCCCCCGCGGCGGACCGTACGGCGCCGAGAGCCAAGGCGCTGGTCCCCGGCCAGTGGGACCGGCTGCTGGAGTCGAGGCCCGAGCTCGCGGAGCTGTTCGAGGGCGATCCCGGGGGAGAGCGGCTCGCGGGGTGGCTGGGCGAGGCGGAGCGGCTCGTGGAGCGGTGGTTCTCGCTGGAGGACCCGACCCGCCTGGAGCCGGCCGAGCGGGAGCTGTTCGTCGAGACGGAGCTGGAGTCGGGCCTGCGGCTGCGCGGAGTCATCGACCGCGTCGATGTGACCCCGGCGGGCGAGGTCCGCATCGTGGACTACAAGACGGGCAAGGCGCCGCGGCCGGAATACGCGGAGGGCGCGCTGTTCCAGATGAAGTTCTACGCCTTGGTGGTGTGGCGTCTGAAGGACGTGGTGCCGCGCAGGCTCCAGCTGGTCTACCTCGGCAGCGGGGACGTGCTGACGTACGACCCGGTTCCGGCCGACCTCGAACGGGTGGAACGCAAGCTGCTGGCGCTGTGGGACGCGATCCGGCTTGCCACCGAGACGGGCGAGTGGCGGCCGAGGCCGACGAAGCTGTGCGGCTGGTGCGACCACCGGGCGGTCTGTCCGGAGTTCGGCGGGACTCCCCCGGTCTATCCGCTGACCGTGCGCCCGGCGGAATCGGCGGATGCTGTCCGGGGCAGAATGGAGCCGGTCCGGTCCGGGGCCGGTCAGCCGGCGGCCCTCGAAGGCCCTTAAGGAGATTACGTGGCTATCCGCGTCCTGCTCGTCGATGATCAACCACTGCTGCGCACCGGTTTCCGGATGATTCTGGAGGCGGAGGGCGATCTCGCGGTGGTCGGTGAGGCCGGTGACGGCCTGCAGGCCATCGATCAGGTGCGGGCGCTGCAGCCCGATGTCGTGCTCATGGACATCCGGATGCCCCGGATGGACGGGGTCGAGGCGACCCGCCAGATCACGGGTCCCGGGCGGGACGGCCCGGCGAAGGTCCTGGTGCTGACGACGTTCGATCTCGACGAGTACGTGGTGGAGGCGCTGCGCGCCGGCGCCAGCGGCTTCCTGCTGAAGGACGCGCCGGCCGATGAGCTGGTGCAGGCCATCCGGGTGGTGGCCGCGGGAGAGGCGATGCTGGCGCCGAGCATCACCCGTCGGCTGCTCGACAAGTACGCCGACCATCTGCCCTCGGGCGAGGAACCCGTCCCGGACGCCCTGCACACCCTCACCGACCGCGAGGTGGAGGTGCTGAAGCTGGTGGCGCGCGGTCTGTCCAACGCGGAGATCGCGGCCGACCTGTTCGTGAGCGAGACGACGGTCAAGACGCATGTGGGCCATGTGCTGACCAAGCTGGGTCTGCGCGACCGCGTGCAGGCCGCCGTCTACGCGTACGAGAGCGGGCTGGTGCGTCCCGGCGCCCAGTGAGGACGGAGCCAGGACGGGGCCGGCGCGGTGAGGGGCGCCGGCCCCGGACCGCGCCGGCCCCGTGAAGGTGCCACGTCAGGAGTCGCCGCGTCCGAGCTCCCAGAGCTGGAGGTCGGCCGAGGAGTTGACGGCCCACTCCACACCGGTCACCCCGTCGAGCGAGGCGACGTACTGCTTGCCCTGCCAGACCGGGAGCACGGGGACGTCACTGGCAACGATGTCCTGGAGCTTCTCGAAGGCCGGTGTCGCGGCGCTCCGGTCCGCCTCACGGCGTGACTGCGGGATGAGCGTGTTCTGTGCCTCGGTCGACTCGTACGGCGAGTTGAGGAAGTTGTTCTTGTCGAGGAACGGCGCGATGTAGGTGTCCGGGTCCGGGAAGTCGGGGAACCAGCCCATGCCGTACACGGCGTACTCGCCCTTCTTCTGGGCGGGGCGGAACTTGTTCCACGGCGCACCCTGGACATCGACCTGGAAGAGCTTCGAGTCGTTGAGCTGCTGCGCCAGCATCTCGAACTCGGCCTTGGTGGCGGGTCCGTAGTGGTCGGTCGTGTAGTTCAGCGTGAACTTCACGGGCGTGTCGATGCCGGCCTTCTCCAGAGTGGCGGCGGCCTTCGCGACGCTGGGCTCGCCGTACTTGTTGAAGAACGAGTTGGTGTGGCTGGTGATGCCGGACGGGATCAGCGAGTAGAGCGGCTCGGCGGTGCTGCCGTACACCTTGCTCGCGATGGCCCCGCGGTCGATGATCTGCGCCATCGCCTGGCGTACGGCCTTGTCCTTCACCACGGGGTCCTCGGTGTCGAACGCGAGGTAACTGATGGCGAGGCCGGGCATCTCGGTGAGCTTGACGCCCTCCTCCGGCTCCACCAGCATCTTCTGGGCCTGTTCGGGCGACATGGTGCGCGTCATCATGTCGATCTTCTTTTCCTCGAGCGCCTTCCCCATCGCCGCCGCGTCGGGGAACAGGTCCAGTTCGACCTTCTCGTTGTTGATCTTCAGGTCGCCCTTGTACTTCGGGTTCCTGGTGAAGACCACCTTGACGACCTGGTTGTTCTTGACTTCCGGCTCCATGGTGTACGGGCCGGAACCGTCGACCTGGAAGCCCTTGCGGGCGGACTTCGCCGGGTACTTGTCCTTCTGGACGATGCCCGCGGACGGTGTGGCGAGCTTGTAGGGGAAGGTCGCGTCCGACGTGCTCAGGTGGAAGACGATCTCCTTCTCACCCTTGGTCTCGATCGTGTCGATGTTGGCGAGCAGACCGACCGGGCCGCTCTCGTCCTTGATGTCGAGGACCCGCTGGATGGAGTACTTCACGTCCTCCGGAGTCACGGGGGTGCCGTCCGCGAAGGTGAGCCCGTCGCGCAGCGTGCAGCGGTAGCTCTCGTTCTCCGTGTCCGTGAAGGTGCAGCTCTCGGCCGCCTCGGGCACCGGCTCGCCCCCGCCACGCGGGATGTGGGTCAGGGTCTGCACGGTCTGGCGCAGCACGTTCCACACGCCCGCCTCGTAGCCGATAGCCGGGTCGAGGGGGGCCGGGTTGTCCTCCGAGGCGATGAACTGGTCCGTCGTCCCGACCACGATGGCATCGCCCCCGTCGTCCGACCCGCCACAGGCGGCCAGCACGGGTGCGAGCAGGCCCACTACGGCCGGCAGCACCAGCGTCTTGCGGTTCATCTGGACGTTCTCCCTCATTCCGGCATGTGAGAAAACTGAGATTAGTAGGCGCCGAAGAGGGGGTTTGACCGGCGCGGACCGGCCGCGTATCCACTCGGTGATCGCTGATGACGGGTTGTCCATGTCACGCTCGGGAATGATTCGTGCACGACTCCACGAATACGGACGTATGGGTTCGCGAATCGGACACCCGGGCCTTCCCTCCGGATCATGGGGTGTCACATCGAGTGACCAACATCACGCCCCGGCGCCGCCGACCGCATTGACATGGACCTGATTTGTGCCGGTCACGCGTAGGTGACCAGGCCCCGCAGGAAGGCGAGGTCCACCTGTTCCAGGGAGGACACGACGGTTCTCCCGGGCGCGGGGGCGATCGGCGTCACGGACGGCACGGCGACGACGGCGCAGCCCGCCGCCTCGGCCGCGGCGACTCCCGTCGCCGTGTCCTCGATGACCGCACAGCGCCACGGATCCGCCCCGAAACCCGCCGCCGCCGCGAGGTAGGGCTCGGGGTGGGGCTTCGTACGGGTCACCTCGTCCCCCGCGACCGTGAGCGCGAAGTGGTGACGGCCCACCGAGTCCAGGACCCGGTCGATGATGCGCCGGTGCGAGGCGGAGACCAGGGCGGTGGGCACCTCGTGCGCGGCGAGTTCGGCGAGCAGCCGGGCAGCGCCCGGCATCAGCGGCACACCGCGGCCGATGCGCTTCTCGAAGCGGTCGTTGAGCAGCACGGTGAGTTCTTCGATGGCGATGTCGGCGCCGGTGACCTCGATGAGGTAACCGGCGCTGCGGGTCATCGGGCCGCCGACGACCACCTCGCGCCAGGCCGCGTCGAGCCGGTGACCGAGGTCGGCGAAGACCTCGACCTCCACGTCCCACCAGAAGCCTTCGGTGTCGACCAGTGTGCCGTCCATGTCGAGCAGGACCGCTTGCAGCGCGGACCCTTCGGCCGTACGGATCAGGGACGCGGGGACCGTACTGGTCATCCGGCACACCTCCATGAGGGACGAGAAGGCCGGCCGCCTTCCCGGTGGGAACGGCGACCGGCCTGCACTGGACCGACCAGTCTACGGCTCGTGGGCGTACGGCGCGCGGGGTGGAGCCTTACCACGCGTTGAACGGTGTCCTACCGTGCGTTGAAGTACTTCGCCTCCGGGTGGTGGATGACGATCGCGTCGGTGGACTGCTCGGGGTGCAGCTGGAACTCCTCGGAGAGCTTGACCCCGATCCGCTCGGGCTCCAGGAGCTCGGCGATCTTCGCCCGGTCCTCCAGGTCGGGGCAGGCCCCGTAACCCAGGGAGAAGCGCGCCCCCCGGTACTTCAGGGCGAACATGTCCTCGACGTCGGCCGGGTCCTCGGCGGCGAAACCGAGCTCGCTGCGGACCCGCGCGTGCCAGTACTCGGCAAGCGCTTCGGCCAGCTGCACGGACAGCCCGTGCAGCTCCAGGTAGTCGCGGTAGGAGTTCGCCTCGAAGAGCTCGGCGGTGGCCCCGCCGATCTTCGAGCCGACCGTGACGACCTGGAGTCCGACCACGTCCGTCTCCCCCGACTCCTCGGGGCGGAAGAAGTCCGCGAGGCACAGCCGTCGGCCGCGGCGCTGGCGCGGGAAGGTGAAGCGGGTGCGCTCGGAACCGTCCTCGTGGAGCAGGATCAGGTCGTCGCCCTTGGAGACGCAGGGGAAGTAGCCGTGGACGACGGCGGCTTCCAGCAGGTTCTCGGTGTGGAGCTTGTCCAGCCAGCCGCGCAGGCGCGGCCGGCCCTCCCGCTCCACGAGCTCCTCGTACGTCGGTCCGTCACCGGCGCGGGTCTGCTTGAGGCCCCACTGGCCCTTGAAGAGTGCGCCCTCGTCCAGCCAGGAGGCGTACTCCTTGAGCTGGATGCCCTTGACGACCCGGGTGCCCCAGAACGGCGGCTCGGGGACCGGGTTGGTGACCGAGACGTCCGAGCGCCCGCCCTCCTGCGGTTCCTCTGCCTCGATCAGCGGGGTGTCCCGCTTGGGCACGCGGCGCTGCTTCAGCTCGGGAAGAGCGGCGCCCGGGACGCCGCGCTTGACCGCGATCAGCGCGTCCATGAGCCGCAGGCCCTCGAACGCGTCACGGGCGTAGCGGACCTCACCCTCGTAGATCTCGTGCAGGTCCTGCTCGACGTAGGCCCGGGTCAGGGCGGCGCCGCCCAGGATCACCGGGTAGTCGGCCGCCATCTTGCGCTGGTTCAGCTCCTGAAGGTTCTCCTTCATGATCACGGTGGACTTGACCAGGAGGCCCGACATGCCGATGACGTCGGCGCGGTGCTCCTCGGCCGCGTCCAGGATCGCGGAGACGGGCTGCTTGATGCCCAGGTTCACCACGTTGAAGCCGTTGTTCGACAGGATGATGTCGACCAGGTTCTTGCCGATGTCGTGGACGTCGCCGCGGACGGTCGCGAGCACGATCGTGCCCTTGCCCTCGGCGTCCGACTTCTCCATGTGGGGCTCCAGATAGGCCACCGCGCTCTTCATGACCTCGGCGGACTGGAGCACGAACGGCAGCTGCATCTGGCCGGAGCCGAAGAGCTCGCCCACGACCTTCATGCCCTCCAGGAGGGTGTCGTTGACGATCTCGAGCGCGGGCCGGTTCCGCAGCGCCTCGTCGAGGTCGGCCTCCAGGCCGTTCTTCTCGCCGTCGATGATGCGGCGCCGGAGGCGCTCGTCCAGCGGGAGGGCGAGGAGTTCCTCGGCCTTGCCCTGCTTCATCGACTTCATGTTGACGCCCTCGAAGAGCTCCATGAGCCGCTGCAGGGGGTCGTAGCCCTCCTCGCGCCGGTCGTGGATCAGGTCGAGGGCGACCTTGACCTGCTCCTCCTCCAGCCGGGCGATCGGCAGGATCTTGGAGGCGTGCACGATCGCGGAGTCCAGGCCCGCCTTCACGCACTCGTCCAGGAAGACCGAGTTCAGGACGACGCGGGCGGCCGGGTTGAGGCCGAAGGAGATGTTGGACAGGCCGAGCGTGGTCTGCACCTCGGGGTGGCGCCGCTTCAGCTCGCGGATGGCCCCGATCGTGGCGATCCCGTCCTTGCGGGACTCCTCCTGGCCCGTACAGATCGTGAAGGTCAGGCAGTCGATGAGGATGTCGGACTCGTGGATGCCCCAGTTGGTGGTGAGGTCCTCGATGAGCCGTTCGGCGATGGCGACCTTGTGCTCGACGGTGCGGGCCTGGCCCTCCTCGTCGATGGTCAGCGCGATCAGCGCGGCACCGTGCTCGGCCGCCAGGGCGCTGACCTTGGCGAAGCGGGATTCGGGGCCGTCGCCGTCCTCGTAGTTGACCGAGTTCAGCACGGCCCGGCCGCCCAGCTTCTCCAGGCCGGCCCGCAGCACGGGCACCTCGGTGGAGTCCAGCACGACCGGCAGGGTGGAGGCGGTGGCGAAACGGCCGGCCAGCTCCTCCATGTCGGCGACGCCGTCGCGGCCGACGTAGTCGACGCAGAGGTCGAGCATGTGCGCGCCCTCGCGGATCTGGTCGCGTGCCATCTCCACGCAGTCGTCCCAGCGCGCCTCCAGCATGGCCTCACGGAACTTCTTGGATCCGTTGGCGTTCGTACGCTCGCCGATCGCGAGGTACGAGGTGTCCTGGCGGAAGGGGACGGTCTGGTAGAGCGAGGCCGCGCCCGGCTCGGGGCGGGGCTCGCGGGAGGTGAGCTCGCAGCCGCGGACGCGTTCGACGAGCCGGCGCAGGTGTTCCGGTGTCGTGCCGCAGCAGCCGCCGACGAGCGAGAGCCCGTACTCCTGGACGAACGTCTCCTGCGCGTCGGCCAGGCCCTCGGCGTCGAGCGGGAAGTGCGCCCCGTCCTTGGTCAGCACCGGCAGTCCCGCGTTCGGCATGCAGAGCAGCGGGATGCGGGAGTGGCGGGTGAGGTAGCGCAGGTGCTCACTCATCTCCGCGGGGCCGGTCGAGCAGTTCAGACCGATCATGTCGATGCCGAGCGGTTCGAGCGCGGTCAGCGCGGCGCCGATCTCGGAGCCGAGCAGCATGGTTCCGGTCGTCTCGAACGCCAGTGAGCACAGCACCATGAGGTCGCTGCCCATCGCCTCCAGGGCGCGCCGCGCGCCCAGGACGGCGGCCTTGGTCTGCAGGAGGTCCTGCGTGGTCTCGATGATGAGCGCGTCGGCACCGCCGGCGATCAGCCCCTCGGCGTTCTGCTGGAAGCCGTCGCGCAGGACCGTGTACGGGGCGTGGCCCAGGGTCGGCAGCTTGGTTCCGGGGCCGATGGAGCCGAGCACCCAGCGCTGCTGTCCGGTGGATCCGGTGAACCGGTCGGCCACCTCGCGGGCGATGCGCGCGCCGGCCTCGGAGAGCTCGTGGATCCTGCCGGGGATGTCGTACTCGCCGAGCGCGGAGGCGTTGGCTCCGAAGGTGTTGGTCTCGACGCAGTCCACGCCGACCGCGAAGTACTCCTCGTGCACCGAGCGGACGATGTCGGGGCGGGTGACGTTCAGGATCTCGTTGCAGCCTTCGAGGTTCTCGAAGTCCTCGAGGGTGGGGTCCTGGGCCTGGAGCATGGTGCCCATGGCACCGTCGGCCACCACCACCCGGGTGGCGAGCGCCTCACGGAGCGCTGCGGCTCGGGTCCGGCTGTCAGCTGAGGGGGTCGGCAACGAGGCCATGGATGTTCTCCCTGGGATGCGACGGCTGTCGGCTTTGCGCCCTTCTGCGGGGAGGGGCACGCGGCCAGCGTAGCCGGGAGGCGCCCGGGCCGGTCATCGTGTCCCACGGGGCGGACTGCATGCTGTGCGGGGAAAGGCCCCCTCACGGGATGACGCATAATCTTCGCGCCACCGGACAGAGGTCGGCATCGACCGATAGTGTTCAGCATTGTCGAACCGAGGTGGAGGAGTACGGCGCGATGGCGAAGAACATCCAGTCGCTCGAGCGGGCAGCGGCGATGCTGCGCCTGCTGGCAGGCGGCGAGCGCCGGCTCGGCCTGTCCGACATCTCCTCGTCGCTGGGTCTGGCCAAAGGTACCGCGCACGGCATTCTGCGCACCCTCCAGCACGAGGGCTTCGTCGAGCAGGACACCGCGTCCGGCCGGTACCAGCTCGGCGCCGAGCTGCTGCGCCTGGGCAACAGCTATCTCGACGTGCACGAGCTGCGCGCCCGCGCACTGGTGTGGACCGACGACCTGGCACGGTCCAGCGGCGAGAGCGTCCACCTGGGAGTGCTGCACCAGCACGGCGTCCTGATCGTCCACCACGTCTTCCGGCCCGACGACAGCCGTCAGGTGCTGGAGGTCGGCGCCATGCAGCCGCTGCACTCCACGGCCCTGGGCAAGGTGCTCGCCGCCTACGACCCGGTCGCCCACAGCGAGGCCGCCGAGATGGAGCGGCGCTCCTTCACACCGCGCACCGTCACCGGCGAGGAGGAGTTCGAGTCCCTGCTCGACCTGGTCCGCGCGCAGGGCTGGGCCGCCGATGTCGAGGAGACCTGGGAGGGCGTGGCGGCCGTGGCCGCCCCCGTCCACGACCGGCGCAGGATGCCGGTCGGCGCCGTGGCCGTGACGGGCGCCGTGGAGCGCGTCTGCACCGGTGGCGAGCTGCGGCCCGAGCTCGTCGCGGCCGTACGGGACTGCGCCCGCGCCGTCTCCCGGGATCTGGGCGCCGGACGCTTCTGAGCACCCCGCGGCGCCGGTAACGATCGAGTCGCGCGTCACAGACCTCTTGACGCGCCCACCGACGGGGAGAAACATTGCCGTCTACCGGTCGGCATTGCCGAACACCTAACGGCAATACGCGTTAGGGTGTGACAGTGCCGAGGGCCGGTCAAGCCTCACAGGTGGTGCAGCCGTCCCTGACGGATACCCACCTGGGGCGCGATCCACCGGAGGGACCCGGTGTTTCGCCTTCCCCTGGACGAAGGACAAAGGAGTCGCGGGTGTCCAGCTCCGACATCTTCATCGGCGAGACCATCGGTACCGCCGTGCTCATACTGCTCGGCGGCGGTGTCTGTGCCGCCGTCACTCTCAAGTGCTCCAAGGCGCAGAACGCCGGCTGGCTCGCCATCACCTTCGGGTGGGGTTTCGCCGTACTGACCGGTGCCTACATAGCCTCCGGCGTGTCCGGCGCCCACCTCAACCCGGCGGTCACGGTCGGCCTCGCGATCCAGGGGGGCACCGCGTGGAGCGATGTGCCCCTTTACCTCGCCTCCCAGCTGCTCGGCGCGATGATCGGTGCGGTGCTCGTCTGGGCCGTCTACTACGGACAGTTCCACGCGCACCTCACGGATCCCGGGATCGTGCGGGCCCAGCCGGCCGAGGAGGGCATGGTCGACCAGGTGTCGGCTCCGAAGGCCGGCCCCGTGCTCGGCATCTTCACCACGGGCCCGGAGATCCGGCACGCGGTGCAGAACGTGGTCACGGAGGTCGTCGCCACCGTCGTACTGGTCCTGGCGATCCTCACCCAGGGCCTCAACGACGAGGGCAACGGCCTCGGCGTGCTCGGCGCCCTGATCACCTCGCTGGTGGTCGTCGGTATCGGCCTGTCGCTCGGCGGCCCGACCGGTTACGCGATCAACCCGGTGCGCGACCTCGGTCCGCGGATCGTGCACGCGCTGCTGCCGCTCCCGAACAAGGGCGGGTCGGACTGGGGCTATGCCTGGGTACCGGTGGTAGGACCGCTCATCGGGGCCGCGCTGGCCGGCGGGCTCTACAACCTCGCCTTCGCCTGAGCCACACCTTGCACATCACACAGACTTCCGGGAGCCAACCGTGACCGACGCACACACCACCGGACCGTTCATCGCGGCCATCGACCAGGGCACCACGTCCAGCCGCTGCATCGTCTTCGACAAGGACGGCCGGATCGTCTCCGTCGACCAGAAGGAGCACGAGCAGATCTTCCCCCGGCCCGGCTGGGTCGAGCACGACGCGAAGGAGATCTGGGAGAACGTCCAGGAGGTCGTCGCCGGGGCGATCGTCAAGGCGGGCATCACCTCCGCCGACGTCAAGGCGATCGGCATCACCAACCAGCGCGAGACCACGCTGCTCTGGGACAGGAACACCGGTGAGCCGGTGTACAACGCCCTCGTCTGGCAGGACACCCGCACGGACGCGCTCTGCAAGGAACTCGGCCGCAACGTCGGCCAGGACCGCTTCCGCCGTGAGACGGGACTGCCGCTCGCGTCGTACTTCGCCGGCCCGAAGGTCCGCTGGCTGCTCGACAACGTCGAAGGGCTGCGCGAGCGCGCCGAACGGGGCGACATCCTCTTCGGGACCATGGACTCCTGGGTCATCTGGAACCTGACCGGCGGCACCGAGGGCGGTGTGCACGTCACCGACGTCACGAACGCCTCGCGCACCCTCCTGATGAACCTGCACACGATGCAGTGGGACGACAAGATCGTCCAGTCGATGGCGATCCCGCCCGCCGTCCTGCCGGAGATCCGCTCCTCGGCCGAGGTGTACGGCACCGCCAGGGGCGGCGTCCTCGACGGCGTCCCGGTGGCCTCCGCACTCGGCGACCAGCAGGCCGCGCTGTTCGGCCAGACCTGTTTCGCCCAGGGCGAGGCGAAGTCCACGTACGGCACCGGCACCTTCATGCTGATGAACACCGGCCACACCCCGGTGAACTCCTACAACGGGCTGCTGACGACCGTCGGCTACCGCATCGGCGACCAGAAGCCGGTGTACGCCCTGGAGGGGTCCATCGCCGTCACCGGTTCGCTGGTCCAGTGGATGCGCGACCAGATGGGCCTGATCAAGTCCGCCGCCGAGATCGAGACGCTCGCCTCCTCCGTCGAGGACAACGGCGGCGCCTACTTCGTGCCCGCGTTCTCCGGCCTGTTCGCCCCGTACTGGCGCCCCGACGCCCGCGGCGTGATCGCGGGCCTCACCCGCTACGTGACCAAGGCGCACATCGCCCGGGCCGTGCTGGAGGCCACCGCATGGCAGACCCGCGAGATCAGCGACGCCATGACCAAGGACTCCGGCGTCGAGCTGACCGCGCTCAAGGTCGACGGCGGCATGACCTCCAACAACCTGCTGATGCAGACGCTCTCGGACTTCCTGGACGCGCCCGTGGTGCGCCCCATGGTCGCCGAGACCACCTGCCTCGGCGCCGCCTACGCCGCCGGTCTCGCCGTCGGCTTCTGGCCGGACACCGACGCGCTGCGCGCCAACTGGCGCCGTGCCGCCGAGTGGACCCCCCGCATGGACGCGGACACGCGTGATCGCGAGTACAAGAGCTGGCTCAAGGCCGTCGAACGGACCATGGGCTGGATCGAGGACGAAGAGAGCTGAGGAGCAATCGACATGACCACCCTGCAGAGCGTCCCCGCCCTCGGGACGCATCCGGCCTCCGGCTCCCTCCCGAGCCGCGCCGAGACCCGGGAGCGGCTTTCCGAGGCGACGTACGACCTCCTGGTGATCGGCGGCGGCATCCTGGGCATCTCCACCGCCTGGCACGCCGCGCAGTCCGGGCTGCGGGTGGCCCTGGTGGACGCCGGCGACTTCGCCGGCGCCACCTCCTCCGCCTCCTCCAAGCTGCTCCACGGCGGTCTGCGCTACCTCCAGACCGGTGCGGTGAAGCTGGTCGCGGAGAACCACTTCGAGCGGCGCGCGGTGTCCCGTCAGGTCGCTCCTCACCTGGCCAGCCCGCTCACCTTCTACCTGCCCGTCTACAAGGGCGGGCCGCACGGCGCCGCCAAGCTCGGTGCGGGCGTGTTCGCCTACTCGGCGCT
>NZ_DATMVN010000361.1:0-3840 GCF_035563135.1 Streptomyces sp. | reverse complement strand
GGCCGGGCGCCGACCAGGCCGGACCGAAAGACCCTAACCTCCGAGTCCCGTCCAGGCCGGATGGTGCGGGTCGTCGGCCCGTACGACCGCGTCCGCGCGCTCGGCCGGGGCCGCCTCGTCCTCGTACCGCGCGAAGGCGGGCAGCGTCCACCGCTCACCCTCCTGCGTACGCCGTCGCAGCGCACCCGGTGAGAGGCTCAGGTGGATCGCGAGGTCGAACGGGAACCAGTGCCCGAGGAGCAGCGGCCCGTGCAGGATCAGCACCCCGCCCTCGGGAAGCACCTGGTACGGGCTCCGGGTCGCCCGGTCCGTCACGGGGTTCCAGAGGTCGGGCAGCACCCGTCCGCTGCCCCCCGCGTCGAGCGGGCGGAACACCTCACGCCACAGCGCCCCGGTGTCGAACCAGCTGTCGGCGTACGAGTCCGGGTCCTGTCTGCCGTATTCGTAGCGAAGGCTCGCCGGGCGCAGGAAGCCGCCCGTGGAGACGGTGAGCACCGGGCGTCCACGGGACCGCAGCGCCTCGGCGAGGTGTGCGGCCGGCTCTTCGGGACGGGCGGCAGGAGCGCCGTCGATGCCGATCCTCAGCCAGGACCCGCCGTCGGCCGGTTCGAGTCCGTCGGCGTGAGCGGCGAGGGTGCGGGCCAGCCGTTCCCAGGTGATGGGTTGAAAGTGCACCCGTCCATCATCGCCCTGCCGCTCCGTGAGCCGGGGGTCAGGGCCGCGGGCCCCGCCCGTCGCGGAGTTCACCGGCGAGCGGCCCTTCGCCGAGCACCTCCACCCGCCCCGCCTCGACCGCCTCCGCGAGCGTGCACCCGCCGCGCCCGAGCGCCAGGGCGTCGTCCGTGTCCAGCACGAGGCATGCGTCCGGGTGGCCGGCGGGGCCGTATCCGTATGCCCCGCCTCCTTCCGCCTCCGCACCGGTACGGATGTGGAACTCACCCTCCGGGAGCCTGATTTCGATGACTCCGCCATGGGTGAGGCCCTGGAGGGCCCGCAGCAGCGGCAGCGCGAACCAGTGGGCCCTGACCGCGTCCGTGGCGCGGCGTTCACCGAGCGCGGGTGCGCCCCACCGGGCGAGCGCGGTCAGGACCGGGAGCAGGCCGCGGCCGTGCTCGGTCAGCTCGTAGACCGCTGCGGCCGCCGGGGGCGGCAGGCGGCGGCGCACGGCCAGCCCGCCCTGTTCCATGTCCTTGAGCCGGGAGGCCAGCACATCCGTGCTCACTCCGGGCAGATCGGCGTGCAGATCCGTGTAGCGGCGGGGGCCGGCCAGCAGTTCACGGACGATCAGCAGGGTCCACCGGTCACCGACGGAGTCGAGGGCACGGGCGGTGGCGCAGAACTGGTCGTAGCTCCGGCGGCGGGCGGGGCGTGCGGGCTGCTGCTGACGTGGCATACGACGCAGTCTAGACATGTTGTTGGACTTTCCAAGCCCGAGCTTGGTAAAACCAAGTATCGCAATTCGGGGTCGGGGAGGCACCGCATGGAGTTCCGGCAGTCCAGCAAGCTCAACGAGGTCTGTTACGAGATCCGGGGCCCGGTCATCGAACAGGCCAACGCCCTGGAGGAGGCGGGCCACAGCGTGCTCCGCCTCAACACGGGCAATCCGGCACTCTTCGGTTTCGAGGCGCCGGAGGAGATCGTCCAGGACATGATCCGGATGCTCCCCCAGGCACACGGCTACACCGATTCGCGCGGCATCCTGTCCGCGCGCCGCGCCGTCGCGCAGCGCTACCAGGCGATGGGGCTGGCCGATGTCGACGTGGACGACATCTTCCTCGGCAACGGCGTCTCCGAGCTGATCTCCATGGCGGTGCAGGGGCTTCTGGAGGACGGCGACGAAATCCTGATCCCGAGCCCCGACTATCCGCTGTGGACCGCCGTCACCACGCTCGCGGGCGGGAAGGCGGTGCACTACACCTGCGACGAGGGGGCGGACTGGAACCCCGATCTCGCCGACATGGCCTCGAAGATCACCGACCGCACCCGGGCCATGGTGATCATCAACCCGAACAACCCGACGGGCGCCGTCTACTCCCGCGAGGTTCTCGACGGCATGCTCGGCCTGGCGCGCCGGCACGGGCTGATGGTGTTCGCCGACGAGATCTACGACCAGATCCTGTACGACGGTGCCGAGCACCACAGCGTGGCGGTGCTGGCTCCCGATCTGCTCTGCCTCACCTTCAGCGGTCTGTCCAAGACGTACCGCGTCGCGGGTTTCCGCTCGGGCTGGATGGTGGTGTCGGGCCCGCAGCAGCACGCCCGCAGCTATCTGGAGGGGCTCACCATGCTCGCCTCCATGCGGCTGTGCCCCAACGCCCCCGCGCAGTACGCCATCCAGGCCGCGCTCGGCGGCCGGCAGTCGATCCGGGAACTCACCGCACCCGGCGGCAGGCTCCATGAGCAGCGCGACCGGGCCTGGGAGCGGCTCAACGAGATCCCGGGGGTGTCGTGCGTGAAGCCGAAGGGCGCGCTGTACGCCTTCCCTCGCATCGATCCGAAGGTCCACGACATCGTCGACGACGAACGGTTCGTCCTGGATCTGCTGTTGCGGGAGAAGATCCAGGTGGTGCAGGGCACCGGCTTCAACTGGCCGCGCCCGGACCACTTCCGCATCCTCACCCTTCCGTACGCCGACGACCTGGACGCCGCGATCAGCCGCATCGGCCGCTTCCTGAACGGATACCGCCAGTGATCTGCCCGACCTGCCGTACGCCCGTGCACACGCAGTTCGCGTCACCCGGTCTGGTGGAGGCGATCGTGGAGGGCGGACTCGATCCGGCCGGGGACCCCCGCTGGGCGGAGTCGGGTGCGGCGTCCCCCGCCGAGTACGCGCGCTGGGCAGGCCATCTGTGCGGTATGGCCTGCCTGCGCATGGCACTCGGCTCCGGGGCCCCGTCCCTGTTCGCCCTGCGGGACGGGGCGCTGAAGTACGACGCGTACACCGAGGACGCCGACGGGGTGATCAAGGGACTGGTCTACGCCCCCTTCGCCCGGTACACGTCCGAGGTCCACGGCCTCGACGCGGTCGTCCACCGGCACCTCTCCCCCGCCGGCATCCTGGACCTGCTGGACCAGGGCCGCAGGGTGATGGTCTCCGTGCACTACGGGATCCGCCACCCGGAACAGCCGGCTCCGGGGCGCGGTGGCCATCTGGTGCTGCTGACCTCCCGAACACCGGACGGGGCCGGTGTCCACTTCCACAACCCGTCGGGGACGACGGCCGCCACCCGTGCGGCCGACCTTCCGCTGCCGGTCTTCGAGCGCTTCTTCGCGGGCCGCGGCGTCTGCCTCCCCGCGGCCCCGGTGGCAGCCGCGTAGGGCTCACCGCTCCGGGTGGCCCGCCCGGGACCTCCTCGCCCTGCCGGCGTGCCCGTGGGGCGTCAGCGGCGCAGGGCCGTGAGGGCGGCGACCGGGTCCGCGTCCGGCGCGGCCCGGGGCCACCAGTCGTCCTCGCCCGGGTCGGACTCGTAGCCGTACCAGCGGCTGTCGTGGCCGAAGCGGAGCTGGAGCGTGCCCGTGGCGTTGGTCAGGTGGTTGCGCCAGGGCTGGAAACGCGGGAAGTCGGCCGCGGCGAGGGCGGGCCTGGCCCGGTCGAACGGGCCGGCGGGCGGGTCCCACGGGTTCTCCAGCACCTCCAGGCCCTCCGCGCCGCCCTGCCGCCAGGCTGCGACGGCCCGGGCCAGGTCCGTCGTGTTGCGCCCCGTGGCGAAGGCCAGCTCCCGGTAGAGCGCCCGGGTCGTGGCGGTGAGCCCGGCGGTGGGGCGGGACGCGGCGATCCGCACGGCGTCCTGCCAGGTGCTGAGCCCGGCGAGCGGATCGTCGCCCGTGGTGAGCAGCGCG
>NZ_DATMVN010000360.1:0-3605 GCF_035563135.1 Streptomyces sp. | reverse complement strand
CTCCGCCTTCCGCTGATGGCGGATCACACCGCCCCGTGCTCATCACGACCCGGTCCTCTGCCACCACCCGCGACGGGGGCCGCAATGTCACCGTTGCTGCGGAATGTACTGCTTGTGCGCAGCAGCGACCTCCCGCAACCGGCCTGACCTGTCATCCCCGCCCGGGCACCGCTCCCACCACGACCGCAGCCGCGCGGTCCGCACCAGCCTCCCGGGCGATCCCTGCCCGGTCCAGCCACAGCAACTTCTCCTCCTCCAGCTCCTCCACCGCAGATCGGCCCGGCAGGGTCCCCAACCGCGCCATCAAAGCGGCCTCGGCCCTGCACACTTCGCCGGGGCCTTCGAGGCGGGATACCGAGGACACCGGCACCACCCGCACACCCGCCGTCTCGACAGCCACAGACGCGTCCCACAGGGCGCTCGCCGGACCACCCTCGGCATACGTTGCCATCCGCATCCCACCGCCGGGAGCCTGCGGCCACCGCAGCGGCGGTCACCACTGCCAGCGCAGATCACCACTCTTCTCCCGCCGCTCACCGAAGCATCGTCCGGCATGCCCAGGTACGAGGTCTTTGGCCTCCTGCCCGCGGCCGCCGGCTGGTCCTCCACAGGCAGATCGGGCCCGACCGGTGCACCCCTGGCGCGGGGAGCGCTGGAGCTTCAGCTCAGGTTCATAGTCCGATGGTGTGCTTGGGCCCCATGTATGACCCGGCGCCGGGGAAGCGGTCGCGGCACAGCTGCACGAACCGGTCGCTGAAGCCGCGGCTCGGCAGGTCCTCCAGCGCCACGAACTCAACGCCTCGAATCGGCCGCGTGTCCGCACCCTGCGTCACGTCTCCGATCCGTCCGCCCGTGCGGCGGGCCTCGAAGGTGATGTGGACGACGTGAGCATCCACGTGGTCGCACAGATACAGCAGTCGGCCGATCTCCACGTCGGCGCCGGTCTCCTCACGCATTTCCCTGACCAGCGCTTCCTCGAGGCTTTCACCGTCCTCAACCCTGCCGCCGGGCAGCGACCAGGACCGGGGGCCGTCGGTGCCCTGGTTCAGCAGGAGAAGCTTGCCGTCCTCGATGAGGATCCCCGTCACGCGCGTATGCATCCGCCGACGCTACCGCCCGCGCGCCGGGCTACCGGCCTGACGGACGGTAGCCGAGACAGGGATGGCCGCGAAGTCGTACGGCAACATCCTGATTCCCGGCATCCGGTATGGCGGCTACGATGCCTGTGCACCACCAGGGCAACCGCGCCGCGCCCGGTCCGCCATACCTCGACGCCCACCCTGAACCCGACCAGCGGCGGCTGGGACCTGGTGCGCTCCCAGTGACGGACGGCTGGCCTCCCGGCCGATCCGGCGACACGGGACGGGGGTCAGAACGCGGCCCCCGATGACCTCTGCCAGGGGAGCAGGGTGCAGCCGTCGCACCATTCGTTGCGGCCGTGCCCCGCCTCCTCCTGATGCCGGCGCTTCATTGCCCAGAACGCCTCCCGGTAGGCCTGCCGGACCTGCACACACTCCTGCTGCTCGCTCTTGGTCAGGTGCGACCAGCAGGCCCCGGGGTCCTCCGCACCGTACCCACGCGGCCATTCCGCCGCCTGGCGCTCGCACGCCCGGCCGTCCCTTCTGCGGCGTAGGCAGGTCTCCTTCACCCCGTCGGTGCGGGCGCCCCATGGAGGCGAGGTGAACCGGACCCAGTCCGCAGGAAGCACGCGCTCCTTGCCCGGGGCAGGCAGCGTGGTGTCGAGATACAGCCGGCCGGTACAGGGCGCCTGCCCCGGCACATGCCCGGCCGGCTGAACAGCGGGCGACCCGCTCGTCGCCCAGGCGCCCGACAGCACCCCGGCGACCATCCGCACCGTCGCCTCGTCAACGCCGACGATGTCGACGTAGGTCATGCCGGGCCTGGACAGATGTGCCGTAACGATGTCTCCCATGCCTGCAAGACGTCCACCTCAGCATCCAGGTTACGGCCCGCGCCGGAGTTCACCCGGAAGAAGAAGCAGGCCACGTCATGAAGAATTGGACTCGCCGGCCGGGAAGCGCGGCATTGCCTTCAAGACCCTGGCCAGATCACGGGGTTCTGCCCGGATCACGGCGATCACGGCAACGGTAGCCACGCCGAGTACGCCCACCAAAACCGCGTACGAGAGCACAAGACGCGGGTCACGGAGCCCCACGCGGGGATCATGCCTGGAGCACTCGAACTCAACCTCCGCCTCCGGCTGCAGCTCATCGACCGAGGCAGCCGCAACTGCGGCCCGCTGAGTGTCCGTACCTCCTCTGTGGTGCGCTTGGGCAGAGGAAGGGAAGCGCGGGTCCGCGCCCAACGCCTGGTGCGTAGTCATCTCCACATCATGACGGACCCCGACCAGCGGATGCCGCAGTTTGCCCTTCCCCCTCAGCAAATCTGCATCAGAGCCGAACTCCCGCCTCAATCAATCCGGTTGCGAGTAGTTGGCGAGTCAGGCCGCCAGACCGAGGGCGGCGGTGGGGTTCTGGTCCCAGGTGAGCTTCCTGTTGTGGTAGGCGTCGAACGCGGTGGAGCGCGGCGAGTGCCGGGAATGGACGGCGACCGCCTCGGGCGGGTTCCCGGCGTCGAGCATGGCCTGGATGCAGCCGCGGCGCATGGAGTGCCCGGTGATCCGGCGGATCGATGTCGGTGTTCAACTGCCCCAGGTAGTCCATCAGCTGTGTACCGGTCAGGGACACTTCCACCAGGCCGCGCTCGCCGGCCCGAACGCCACACCCGGCCTCGATGACCTCAACCACGGGATCAGGGAGCGCGACCTCTTCTTCTACGACGACGCCGATCTGTCATGCGCGGCGGAAGACCTGGTGACCAAGAAGTGCCTGCAAGCCTGCGGGGACCTGGGAGTTCAGGTGGCACCGTACAACCAGGCGCGTCGGCCGCCTCTTGCGCCACTGTCGGGGTACCCCGACACTTCAACTTCCCTGGGGGCGCACCATGGCTCTGACCATCACTGCCGAGCTGCTGACGGAGCTGTTTGAGCGTGGGAGCAGGCACGGCGAGACCGCGATCGTCCTCGGAGAGGACGGCTGGGACTGCCACGTGCACCACGGGCTGGCACTGTCGGAGAAGCTGACCGGGCTCACTTGGGAGGATGCAGCCGGCTTCACCGACGGCCACGAGCTGGACGACGAGGCGACGCGTGCTCTGCTCGCCACGGCGGACTACTCGATCCCGGACGAGGAGGGGCAACCGGCCCTGCCCGGCGACGACGTCCAGTGGGCCGTGATCACTGGCACCGTGGATGACGTCACCTCCGTGGCGGAGGACCTCCCCTGGCGGAAAGCGCGGTGGTTCGATCTCGGCACCACCCAGAGAGTCCTGGACCAGGACGACGAGGCGCTGCGCGAGGAGAGGCGCGCATTCAGCCTGTGGGTGACCCAGCGCGGCCAGTGGTTGCTGTCCACCACCTCGCAGTACGAGAGCGAGCCGGACCAGTGGGCGCAGTGCACCTCCCAACATGCCGCTCTTCTCATCTACCAGGCTCACTGCTCGCTGCTGGCGAACGAAGCCGAACTGCCGCTGCTGGCCCGCGCTGCCCGTGACCTCACGGACCTGCTCAGCTTCGAGACGCCGGA
>NZ_DATMVN010000359.1:0-6160 GCF_035563135.1 Streptomyces sp. | reverse complement strand
CGAACGGGACGAGTTCGGGCAGCCTCAGCATCGCTCCGTCCTCGCCGGCGATCTCGACGATGGCTCCCGCGGGGCGCAGTCCGGCGAGCCTGGCGAGGTCGACGGCGGCCTCGGTGTGGCCGTTGCGGACGAGGACACCGCCGGGGCGGGCGCGGAGCGGGAAGATGTGGCCGGGGCGCACGAAGTCGCCGGGACCGGCGTGGCCGCCTGCCAGCATCCGGAGCGTGGTGGCGCGGTCGGCCGCGGAGATGCCGGTGGTCACCCCGTGTTCCGCGGAGGCGTCCACGGAGACGGTGAAGGCCGTCTGCATCGACTCGGTGTTGTGCGTGACCATCTGCGGGAGTTCGAGCCGCTCCAGCTCGTCGTCCTCCATGGGCGCGCAGATCAGTCCGCGGCACTCGCTCATCATGAAGGCGACGATCTCGGGGGTCGCCTTCTCGGCGGCGATGACGAGGTCGCCCTCGTTCTCCCGGTCCTCGTCGTCGACGACCACGACGGGCCGCCCGGCGGCGATGTCGCGGATCGCCTGCTCGACGGGGTCGAGCGAGAGGTCTCCCAGGGGGCGGTCGTGCAGCCAGGTAGGCTGGGCAGTCATGCCGTGGCTCCTTCCAGAGGGGGTGTCCGCGTGCGCAGCCACCAGTCGCGCATGCCCCACAGGACCAGGGCGCCGTAGACGACGTAGATGAGACCGGAGAAGGCGAGTCCGCTGTGGAAGTTGAGCGGTACACCGACGAGGTCGACGAGCAGCCAGGCGAACCAGAACTCGACCATGCCGCGCGCCTGGGCGACCATCGCCACCAGGGTGCCGGCGAAGATGTAGGCGTCCGCCCACGGGCTCCAGGAGAGCGACGGGAAGGCGGTGAACAGCCCGCCGACCGCGAGGGTGCCGAGCGCGGCACCGCCCGCCAGGTACGCGCGCTCGCGCCAGGTGGCGAAGCGCACGGCGATGGATCCGTCCTGCGCCCGCTGCCTGCCGCGGGTCCACTGCTGCCAGCCCCAGACGGCGACGGCGATGACGATCAGCTGCTTGCCTACGCTGCCCGCCTGCTGCACGGAGACGTTGGCGGCGACCAGGACGACGCCGGACAGGAGCTGGGCGGGCCAGGTCCAGACCGAGCGGAGCCAGCCGAGGGCCAGGGCGATCAGACCGATCGTGTTGCCGAGCATGTCCGACCAGATGATGTGCTGCCCGAAGGCGGTGAACGCCTCCGAGTTCAGCCAGTCCAGAGCGTTCATGCGGCCGGCCCCCCGGATTCCGGCACGGCCCCGTGGCCGAGCAGCCGCTCGACGTACTTCGCGAGGACGTCCACCTCGAGGTTGACCGGGTCGCCGGGCACCTTGATGCCGAGCGTGGTCAGCGCGAGGGTGGTGGGGATGAGGCTGATGGTGAAGTGTTCGGGGCCCGCCTCGACGACGGTCAGGCTCACGCCGTCGACGGTGATCGACCCCTTCTCCACCACGTAACGGGCCAGGCCGGCGGGCAGGGAGATCTTGACGATCTCCCAGTTCTCGGAGACCGTGCGCTCGACGATGTGCCCCGTGCCGTCCACGTGCCCCTGGACGAGGTGTCCGCCGAGGCGGCCGCCGAGGGCCATGGGGCGCTCCAGGTTGACCCGGGAGCCGGCCGCCAGCGCGCCGAGGCTGGAGCGGTCCAGCGTCTCGGCCATGACGTCGGCGGTGAACTCGTCCTCCCCCAGGTCCACGACGGTGAGGCAGACGCCGTTGACGGCGATGGAGTCGCCGTGCTTGGCGCCCTCGGTCACCACGGGGCCGCGCAGCCGGAAGCGGGAGGCGTCGTCCAGCCTCTCGACGGCGGTGACCTCACCCAGTTCTTCGACAATTCCGGTGAACACTCAGTTTCCCTTCCGAGCAGGAACAGGGACGGCGGTGATGCGCAGATCGGGGCCGATACGGGCGGTCTCGGTCACATCGAGGCGCAACGCCTGGGAGATGGTGGAGATTCCGGCGTCGGCGAGGGCCGCGGGGCCCGCGCCTAGGAGAACCGGGGCGAGATAGCCGACGACGGTGTCGACCGCTCCCGCGGCGACGAAGGAGCCGGCCAGGACCGGCCCGCCTTCGAGGAGCACGGAGCGCACTCCCCGGCCGTGGAGGGCGGCCAGCAGCGCGTCGATGTCCAGACCGGGCCCGGTGACGGCGCGGGGCAGGCGCAGCACGGCGTCCCCGGGGAGGTGGCCGGCCTCGGCGTCGTCGGCGACCGCGACCAGGGTGGGCGCGGTCGTGTCGAGGACCCGGGCGCCGGGCAGGACCGCGGTGGCGCCGGTGTCGACGACCACCCGGAGCGGCTGGGTGGCGCCCTCGATGCCGCGTACGCCCAGCTGCGGGTCGTCGGCACGGGCGGTGCCGGAGCCGACCACCACGGCGTCCGCCTCGGCGCGCAGGCGGTGGACGTCGGCACGGGCCTCGGGGGAGGTGATCCAGCGGCTGGTGGCGTCGGCGGCCGCGATCCGGCCGTCGAGGGTCGCCGCGTACTTCCACAGGACGTACGGGCGGCCGAGGCGGACCGAGGTCAGCCAGGCGGTGTTGCCGGTCTCGGCCTCGTCGGCGAGCAGGCCCTGCTCCACCTGGACACCTGCGGCACGCAGGGTGTCCGCGCCGCCTGTGGCCTGCGGGTTCGGGTCGCCCACCGCGTACACGACACGGCGGATGCCGGCCTCGACGAGTGCCTGGGCGCAGGGGCCGGTCCGGCCGGTGTGGTTACAGGGTTCGAGGGTGACGCAGGCGGTGCCGCCCCGGGCCCGCTCGCCGGCCTCCCGCAGGGCGTGGATCTCGGCGTGCGGCCCTCCGGCGCGCCGGTGGAAGCCTTCGCCGGCCTGCTCCCCGGCGGCGTCGAGGATGACGCATCCGACGACCGGATTCGGGCTGGTGGCGCCGAGTCCGCGGGCTGCGAGCGTGATCGCCCGCCGCATGGCGGTCTTTTCGGCTGCGGTGGCCACCGGGTCCTCCTGCCTCTTCGGGCACGGACTCCGGGGCCTGTCATGACGACAGAGGTAACGGAACGCAACAGGGGAACGCCGAAACCGAAGACACGGATGCGACCGTCCCGGGAGTCCCCGGAACGCATCCGCCGACGGCGGCATACCTGTGACGGCCCGCCGCGCACTGCCTCCCATCCGGACTTTCACCGTCGGTCCAGGAATCTCACCTGGTCAACCGGCCGCTGGATGCGGACGGGTCGCGGACTATAACCGCCGGTTCGGAATTGCACCGACCCCGGAGTGCGCTGCTGCTGGTACAGAACTCATTCTGCCACGGTGAGCGCTGGTCCATACGGGTGCCCCCTGTGCGACAGCTCACAGAAGACCGCCGGGGGTTTCACGGAGTGTCACTCCCCCGGGGCGAAAAGGGCTTCCTGGGCGGCCTCCCGGGCGGCGAACAGCCCGCCGCGCAGGACCGCGCCCCCTCCCAGCGTCCCGGCCCTGACCTCCGTGCGCAGCGGTGACATCCGGGCCAGCCGTTCCTCCACCCGCGCGGCGAGCGCCTCGCCGCCGGCGCGTCCGACCTCACCGGCCAGGACGAGGCAGCCGGGGTCGAGCACGGAGACGACGGAGGCCGCTCCGAGTGCGAGGCGGTCGGCGAGCGCCGACAGGAAGGCCTCAGCGTCCGCGTCGTCGGCGCGCAGCGCGGCCCGGACGGCGAACGCGGCGGCGGGATCCTTCTCCTGCGCCTCGTCCACCGAGGGGCCCCCTGCCCTGATCCCGTGCTCGGCGGCCAGTTCGCAGACGGCGGCCGAGCCCACCAGGGAGTGAAAGCCTCCGGCGCAGTTGACCGCCGAAGGGATCCCGGAGGTGCCGGGTACCGGCAGGAAACCGATCTCCCCCGCTCCCCCGGACGCGCCGCGGCGCAGCTTTCCGTCGAGCATGACGGCCGCGCCGATGCCGTGGCCGAGCCAGAGCAGCACAAAGGTGTCGCGGTCCCGGGCGGCCCCGATGCGGTGCTCCGCGACGGCGGCGAGGTTGGTCTCGTTCTCCACGAGGACGGTGGCGGACAGCCGCTGCTGGAGTTCTCTGACCAGATCCCCGTGCCAGGCGGGGAGCCCGGCGGTGTTCCTGAGCTCACCGGTGACCGGGTCGATCAGGCCGGGGGCGCCGATGCCGACGCTGTGCAGCGGGGCCGTGCCCGCCCTCCGGGCGGTGCGCTCCAGCATCGCCACGGCCCGCTCCACGGCGGGCCGCGTCCCGGTGCCGCCGGCGATGGGCAGGGTGGACTCGGCGAGCGTGGTGCCGAGCAGATCCGCGACGGCCACGGCGACGCCGTCCGTACGCACGTCGAGGGCGGCCAGGTGCGCGCGGTCGGCGACGATCCCGTAGAGGCGGGCATTGGGTCCACGGCGGTCCGAGCCGCTCTCCCCGACGACCCGGACCAGGCCCGCGTCCTGCAGGCGGTCCACCAGGTCGGCGACCGTCGGACGGGACAGGCCGGTCAGGGCCTTCAGCTGGGTGGCCGTCAGCGGGCCGTCCTGCTGGAGGAGCCGCAGGGCGAGCCGGTCGTTGATGGCCCGGGCGGTGCTCGGGGATGCGGGCATGCCGGGATCCTTCCAGATCGCTGACGGGTCCATCGCCATGGGCTTATTCATCAGGCAGGGTTCCTGATAGTTTACGCCCCGCAGTACGCGGCGGGCGCCGGGAGGCACCGGCGACCAGAATTCCCAGGGGAGGCACGGCGTATGACGAAGGACCCAGCGGTCCCGGTCTTCGGCACGGAACGGATAAGGCGGGCGAGGTACGCGGTCGCCGCGGTGTTCGCCGTGCACGGAGCGGTGACCGGCAGCTTCGCGACCCGGGTCCCCTGGATCCAGGACCACGCCTCGGTGAGCGCGGGCGAGCTCGGTCTCGCACTCGCCTTCCCCGCCATCGGCGCTTCGCTGGCCATGCCGCTGGCAGGCCGGGTGAGCCACCGTTTCGGCGCGCGGACCGCGCTGCGCGCACTGCTCGCGCTCTGGACGCTCGCACTGATCCTGCCGGCTCTCGCACCGAACCTGCTCACGCTCTGCGCGGCACTCTTCGTCTACGGGGCGTCCGCCGGGATGTCCGACGTGGCGATGAACGCGCTGGGCGTGGAGGTGGAGAACCGCCTCGACAAGTCGATCATGTCCGGCCTGCACGGGATGTGGAGCGTGGGCGCCCTGATCGGTTCGGCGGCCGGTACGGTCGCCGCGCACACCGGGACCGACGCCCGGCTGCACCACACCGCGGCCGCCCTGGTCCTCACAGCGCTCGGCCTGATCGTCTGCCGGGGCGTACTGGACCTGCGCAGCCGGCCGGACGAGGAGCCGCCGCCGCGCTTCACCCTGCCGCCGAAGTCGGCGCTGGTGATCGGCGCGGTCGGGTTCTGCGCGGTCTTCGCCGAGGGCGCCAGCCTGGACTGGTCGGCGGTCTACCTCAAGGAGCACCTGGGCAGTTCGGCCGGGGTCGCCGCGGCCTCGACCACGGCGTTCGCACTGACGATGGCGGTCGCACGGCTCGCGGGCGACCGGGTGGTGGACCGTTTCGGCGCCGTGCTGACCGTCCGGGTGAGCGGAGTGCTGGCCACGGCCGGCGGCCTGCTGGTGGTTCTCGCCCCGAACACGGCACTGGCCCTGTGCGGCTTCGGGTTGCTCGGACTCGGCGTGGCGGTGACCGTCCCGCTCGCCTTCGCCGCGGCGGGGCGCAGCGGGGACAATCCGAGCCGGGCCATCGCCGGTGTCGCCACCATCACGTACACCTCGGGACTCATCGCACCGTCGGCGATCGGCTCACTGGCCGAGGCGACCTCGCTGCTCGTGTCGTTCGGCCTGGTGACGGCGCTGGCGTTCGGGCTGGTGCTGGGCGCCGGGGTGCTGCGGGCGGGCGACCGCAAGGTCGCGGAGGGCGGCGTCCCGCAGCCGGCGCCGGCCAGGAGCCCGGCAGACAGCTGAAGGCCCGGCGGCAACGCGGACCGCCCAGGGCGGAATGACAGCTTCCGCCAGCGGCGGGGCCAAGCGCGGGGTCACCGGCCTGCGGCACTAACATGGCTCCGACCTTTCCGCGGGTGGACCCCAGGGCGCACCGCACACACCAATCAGGGAGCGACCATGGGCCTCGGCGTGCGCTGGACCTTGCACGGCGACGGGAAGACGCCTGCACCGGGGGCCGTGGTGCGCCCCGACGAGCGGCTCTCCTGG
>NZ_DATMVN010000358.1:0-4470 GCF_035563135.1 Streptomyces sp. | reverse complement strand
GATCTCCAGGACGATTTCGTCGTGGACCTGGAGCAGCATCCGTGACGTCAGCTTCGCCTCCGTCAGCGCCCGGTCCACATGCAGCATCGCGACCTTCACGATGTCGGCGGCCGTGCCCTGGATCGGGGCGTTCAGTGCCATCCGCTCGGCCGTCTCGCGCCGCTGGCGGTTGTCGCTGTTGAGGTCCGGGAGGTAGCGGCGGCGCCCGAAGACCGTCTCCGTGTACCCCGAGGTCCGGGCTTCCTCCACGACCCGGTGCAGATAGTCGCGCACCCCGCCGAACCGCAGGAAGTAGGTGTCCATCAGCCCGCGTGCCTCGCCGGCGTCGATGTTCAGCTGCTGGGACAGGCCGAACGCGGAGAGCCCGTAGGCCAGCCCGTACGACATCGCCTTGATCTTGCGGCGCATCTCCGCGTCGACGGCCGACTTGTCGACGCCGAACACCTGCGAGGCGACCGTCGTGTGCAGGTCCTCCCCGGAGGTGAACGCCTCGATCAGACCGGCGTCCTCGGAGAGGTGGGCCATCACCCGCAGCTCGATCTGGCTGTAGTCGGCCGTCATCAGCGTCTCGAAGCCCTCGCCGACGACGAAGCCCCGGCGGATCGCCCGCCCCTCGTCCGTGCGGACGGGGATGTTCTGCAGATTGGGGTCGGTCGAGGAGAGCCGGCCCGTCGCCGCGACCGTCTGGTTGAACGTGGTGTGGATACGGCCGTCCGCACCGATCGTCTTGATCAGCCCCTCGACCGTGACCCGCAGCTTCGCCTGCTCGCGGTGGCGCAGCATGATGACCGGCAGCTCGTGCTCGGTCTGCGCGGCCAGCCAGGCCAGTGCGTCCGCGTCGGTCGTGTAACCCGTCTTCGTCTTCTTCGTCCTCGGCAGGGCCAGCTCACCGAAGAGCACTTCCTGGAGCTGCTTGGGCGAGCCGAGGTTGAACTCACGGCCCACCGCGGCGTGCGCCTCCTTCACCGCCTGCTGCACCGCACCGGCGAACTGCTGCTCCATGCCTTCCAGATGCGCCTGGTCGGCGGCGATGCCGTGCCGCTCCAGCCGGGCCAGCATGATCGACGTGGGCAGCTCCATGTCGTGCAGCAGCCCGGTGGCACCGACCTCCTTCAGACGCGCCGTGAACGCGTCTCCGAGGTCCAGCACCGCGCGGGCCTGCGCCATCAGGGCGTCGGCCTCCGCCCGGTCGTCCGCGCCGAAGGCCAGCTGCCCGTCGGCCGAGGGGGCCGGGGCCAGCTCACGGCCGAGATACTCCACGGCCAGTGCGTCCAGGGCGAAGGAACGGCGGCCCGGCTTGACGAGATACGCAGCGAGCGCGGTGTCCATCGTGATGCCCTCCAGCCGCCAGCCCTGCTCGGGGAGGACCCGCAGGGCTTTCTTGGCGTTGTGCAGGACCTTGGGCCGGCCCGGGTCCGCGAGCCAGGCGGCGAGGGCCTGCTCGTCGGCCTCGTCGAGCTCTGCCGGGTCCAGCCAGGCCGCGGCCCCGCCGGCGGCGGCGAGCGCGATCTCGGTGACCGTGCCGGTGCCCAGCGACCAGGTGTCGACGGTCATCATCCCGAGCGGCTGCCCGCCATGGGCCTCCAGCCACGGGGCGACCTCACCCGGTCCCAGCACCACGCCGTCCAGCTCGACACCGGCCGCGGGCGCCGGCGCACCGTCCTCCTCCGCGCCCGGGTCGACGGCGAGCAGCCGCTCACGCAGGCTCGGGTTACGGATCTCCAGGACGTCCAGCACACCGGTGACCGCCGTGCGGTCGTACGGAGCGCGCTCCAGCTCGGCCGGGCCCTTCGGCAGCTCCACGTCACGGACCATCTCGGTCAGCACACGGTTCATCTTCACCGCGTCCAGGTGGTCCCGGAAATTCTGCCCGGCCTTGCCCTTGACCTCGTCGGCCCGCTCGACCAGCTCCGTGAACGAACCGAACTGGTTGATCCACTTCGCCGCCGTCTTCTCCCCCACGCCGGGAATGCCCGGAAGATTGTCCGACGGGTCACCGCGCAGCGCCGCGAAGTCCGGATACTGGCCCGGGGTGAGCCCGTACTTCTCCTGGACCTTCTCCGGGGTGAAACGCGTCAGCTCCGAGACGCCCTTCGTCGGGTAGAGCACCGTCACGTTGTCCGTGATCAGCTGGAAGGAATCCCGGTCACCCGTGACGATCAGCACCTCGAAGCCCGCCGCCTCCGCCTGCGTGGCCAGCGTCGCGATGACGTCGTCCGCCTCGAAACCGTCCACCGCGAACCGGTCCGCGTGCATCGCGTCCAGAAGCTCACCGATGAGCTCGACCTGCCCCTTGAACTCGTCGGGGGTCTTGGAACGGTTCGCCTTGTACTCCGGGAACTCCTTCGCACGCCACGTCTTGCGGGACACGTCGAACGCGACCGCGAAGTGCGTGGGCGCCTCGTCGCGCAGCGTGTTCGCCAGCATCGACATGAAGCCGTACACGGCATTCGTCGGCTGCCCCGTCGCCGTCGTGAAATTCTCCGCGGGCAGGGCGAAGAACGCCCGGTACGCCAGGGAGTGCCCGTCCATCAGGAGCAGGCGCGGTCGGTTGTCTGCCGTCTTCTTCGATGCCGTCTCAGCCACGCCCCCGATCCTGCCACGGACCACCGACAATCCGGACCGGCCGACGCCCCGGACCACGCGCCCCGGGGCGGTCCTCCCGCCTCCCCGGAGCACCCCGGCACGCGTGCATGACAGGATCGACGGACTGTGAAGGCGTAAGAAGCAGCGACTGGACGCCACGACACGCACGGACGCGGCGCGCGCCCGCACGCGCTCGGAGGCGGCCGAAGGCTCGAAGGGGAGCACCATGGCCACGAAGCCCCCGACCGGTGACCCGGTCCAGGACGCACCGCGGATCGACGCGGTCCGGCACGCCGCCGCCGGACTGCCCGCCGTCGCCCACACCCTGCGCGTCGCCCAGCAGCAGATGGGTGTGAGGCGCACCGCGCAGACCCTCCTCAAGGTCAACCAGAAGGACGGCTTCGACTGCCCCGGCTGCGCCTGGCCCGAGGGCGACAGGCGCCACGCGGCCGAATTCTGCGAGAACGGCGCCAAAGCCGTCGCCGAGGAGGCGACCCTGCGCCGCGTCACCCCCGGCTTCTTCGCCGCCCACCCCGTCGCCGACCTCGCCACCCGCAGCGGCTACTGGCTCGGCCAGCAGGGGCGCATCACCCAGCCCGTGTACCTGCCCGAGGGCGCCGACCGGTACGAGGCCGTGACCTGGGAGCGCGCCTTCGAGATCGTCGCCGGGGAGCTGACCGCGCTCTCCTCCCCCGACGAGGCGCTCTTCTACACCTCCGGCCGCACCAGCAACGAGGCGGCGTTCCTCCTCCAGCTCTTCGCCCGCGAGTTCGGCACCAACAACCTGCCCGACTGCTCCAACATGTGCCACGAGTCGTCCGGATCGGCCCTCACCGAGACCATCGGGATCGGCAAGGGCAGCGTCAGCCTCGAAGACCTCCACCAAGCCGACCTGATCATCGTCGCCGGACAGAATCCCGGCACCAACCACCCCCGGATGCTCTCCGCCCTCGAACAGGCCAAGGCCGCCGGAGCGAAGATCATCTCGGTGAACCCGCTGCCCGAAGCCGGCCTCGAACGTTTCAAGAACCCCCAGACCGCCCGGGGCATGCTCAAGGGCACCGCCCTCACCGACCTCTTCCTCCAGATCCGCATCGGCGGCGACCAGGCGCTCTTCCGCCTCCTGAACAAAATGATCATCGAGACCGACGGAGCCGTCGACACCGGCTTCGTCGCCGGGCACACCCACGGCTACGAGGAATTCGCCGAGGCCGCCCGCGCGGCCGACTGGGACGAGACCCTCACCGCCACCGGCCTCGAACGCGACGCCATCGAACAGGCGCTCGCCATGATCCTCGCGTCGGAACGCACCATCGTCTGCTGGGCCATGGGCCTCACCCAGCACAAACACTCCGTGCCGACCATCCGCGAAGTGGTCAACCTCCTCCTCCTGCGCGGCAACATCGGCCGCCCCGGCGCCGGCGTGTGCCCCGTCCGCGGTCACTCCAACGTCCAGGGCGACAGCACCATGGGCATCTTCGAACGGCCCTCCACCGCCTTCCTCGACGCCCTCGACCAGGAATTCGGCATCACCTCACCCCGGCACCACGGCTACGACGTCGTACGGTCCATCCAGGCACTCCGCGACGGCGACGCCAAGGTCTTCTTCGCCATGGGCGGCAACTTCGTCGGCGCCACCCCCGACACCGCCGTCACCGAAGCCGCCATGCGCCGCGCCCGGCTCACCGTCCACGTCTCGACCAAACTCAACCGCTCGCACGCCGTCACCGGCACCCACGCCCTGATCCTGCCCACACTCGGACGCACCGACAAGGACGTCCAGGCCGGTGGGAAGCAGTTCGTCACCGTCGAGGACTCCATGGGCAAGGTCCACTCCTCACGCGGCAACCTCACCCCCGCGAGCCCCCACCTGCTCTCCGAACC
>NZ_DATMVN010000357.1:0-7126 GCF_035563135.1 Streptomyces sp. | reverse complement strand
TCTCCGGGAGGACGCCGGAGGACCTCTCGCTCGTCGAGCCGGGCTTCATGGAGCGGCACGGCATCGAGCTGCGCGTCGGCGACCCGGCACAGAGCATCGACCGTGAGGCACGCACCGTCACCGCGCGCTCCGGGGAGGCCTTCTCCTACGACACGCTGGTGCTGGCCACCGGCTCGTACCCCTTCGTCCCGCCCGTGCCCGGCAAGGACGCCGAGGGCTGCTTCGTCTACCGCACCATCGAGGACCTCCTCGCGATCGAGGAGTACGCGAAGACGGCGAAGACCGGCGCGGTCGTCGGCGGCGGGCTCCTCGGCCTGGAGGCCGCGGGCGCGCTGAAGGGACTCGGACTCGACACCCACGTCGTGGAGTTCGCCCCCCGGCTGATGCCGGTCCAGGTCGACGAGGGCGGCGGCGCCGCGCTGCTGCGCACCATCGAGAACATGGGTCTGACCGTCCACACGGGTGTGGGCACCCAGGAGGTCACCGCGGGTGAGGACGGCCGCGTCGACGGCATGTGCCTGTCGGACGGCTCCTCGCTCGACACCGACCTCGTCGTCTTCTCCGCCGGCGTACGTCCCCGGGACCAGCTGGCCCGGGACTGCGGACTGGCGGTCGGCCCGCGCGGCGGCATCGTCGTCGACGAGGAGTGCCGCACCTCCGACAGCGCGGTCTTCGCGATCGGCGAGTGCGCGCTGGCCTCGGACGGCCGGGTCTACGGCCTGGTGGCGCCGGGTTACGAGATGGCGCTGGCGGTCGCCGAGGTGATCGCGGGCAGCGCGGCCTCCTTCACCGGTGCCGACCTCTCCACGAAGCTGAAGCTGCTCGGTGTGGACGTGGCCTCCTTCGGCGACGCGCACGGCGCGGCCGAGGGCTGCCTCGACGTCGTGTACGCGGACTCCCGCTCGGGGGTCTACAAGAAGCTGGTGATCGGCCAGGACGGCACGCTGCTCGGCGGTGTCCTGGTCGGTGACGCCGAGCAGTACGGGACGCTGCGGCCGATGACCGGCACGGTGCTCCCCGTCGCCCCGGAGCAGCTGGTACTGCCGGCCGGTGCGGGCGGCCCGGTCACCCTCGGCCCGTCCTCGCTGCCCGACGAGGCCGTGATCTGCTCCTGCCACAACGTCACCAAGGGCGCGATCTGCGAGCACACCACGCTGCCGGAGGTGAAGAAGTGCACCAAGGCCGGTACGGGCTGCGGCAGTTGCCTCAAGGTCATCGGGCAGCTGCTTCCGCAGCCCGAGGACCAGGGGCTGTGCGGCTGCTTCGCGTACACCCGCAGCGAGCTGTACGAGATCGTCCGCACCCTGGGCGTGACGACGTACGCCGACCTCCTGGACTCGCACGGCCGGGAGGCCGCCCGTGGTGGTGACGGCTGCGAGGTCTGCAAGCCCACGGTCGGCTCGGTCATCGCGTCGCTGGCCCCGACGGTCGGCGCGAGCGGCTACGTCCTGGACGGCGAGCAGGCGGCCCTCCAGGACACCAACGACCACTTCCTCGCCAACCTCCAGCGCAACGGCTCGTACTCGGTCGTGCCGCGCATCCCCGGCGGGGAGATCACCCCGGAGAAGCTGATCGTGATCGGCGAGGTGGCCCGGGACTTCGGCCTCTACACGAAGATCACCGGTGGTCAGCGGATCGACCTGTTCGGCGCCCGCGTCGACCAGCTGCCGCTGATCTGGACCCGTCTGGTGGACGCCGGCTTCGAGTCCGGGCACGCCTACGGGAAGTCGCTGCGCACGGTCAAGTCCTGCGTGGGGCAGACCTGGTGCCGCTACGGCGTGCAGGACTCGGTGAAGATGGCGATCGACCTGGAGCTGCGCTACCGGGGGCTGCGCTCCCCGCACAAGCTGAAGTCGGCGGTCTCCGGCTGCGCCCGGGAGTGCGCGGAGGCCCGCGGCAAGGACTTCGGGATCATCGCCACGGCGCAGGGCTGGAACCTCTACGTGGGCGGCAACGGCGGCGCCACCCCCCGTCACGCGGACCTGCTCGCCCAGGACCTGTCCGACGCCGAACTGGTCCGTCTCATCGACCGGTTCCTGATGTTCTACATCCGCACGGCGGACCGCCTGGAGCGCACCTCGACCTGGCTGGACCGGATCGAGGGCGGCCTGGACCACGTCCGGGACGTCGTCGTCCACGACTCGCTGGGCCTCTGCGACGAGCTGGAGCGGCTGATGGGCGACCACGTCGCCGGCTACCGCGACGAGTGGGCCGAGACCATCAACGACCCGGAGCGGCTGCGGCGCTTCGTCACCTTCGTGAACGCCCCCGACGCACCCGACCCCTCGGTCAAGTTCGTCCCCGAGCGCGACCAGGTCAAGCCCGACCTGGACATCCTCGCGGGCCCGGTGCTCGCCATCCGTACTCTTGAAGGGACTGCTTCCTGATGACGACCCGGACGCCGGAAACGGCGCAGGACACCCGGACGATCCAGCTCGCGGACGGGGACGGCTGGCTCACGGTCTGCGACCGTTCGCTGCTGACCCCGGGGCGCGGTGTGGCGGCGCTCCTCCCGGACGGCCGGCAGGTCGCGCTGTTCGTGGACCGGGCGGGGCGCGCGTACGCGATCGACAACCGTGACCCGTTCACCGGTGCGTACGTCCTGTCCCGTGGCCTGGTCGGCTCCGCACAGGGGCGGCCCTTCGTCGCGTCGCCGCTGCTGAAGCAGCGCTTCGACCTGGAGACGGGTGCCTGCCTGGACGACGACGACGTCACCGTGCCGGTCTTCCCGGTCCGCGCGGACTGACTCCGTTCCGTTCACCGGGCGTTGCCGCTCCGTCAACTGCGTGCCTCTACTGTCCTGACGTTCGTCCCGCCGGACCGGCCGGTCCGGCGGGCCCTCACGTCACCCGTGGAGTGATCGTGGAACGTCGGACCTTCTTGCGCACAGCGGTGATCGGCAGCTCGGCGGCTGCCTTCGGCGGCACCCTGTGGCGGGGCGCCGCCTTCGCGGACCCGGCCCAGCCGGCCACCGGCCCCTACGGTGCGCTGCAGGCGGCCAACAGCAACGGCATCCTGCTGCCGAGCGGCTTCACCAGCAGGATCATCGCGCGTTCGGGGCAGACCGTCCCCGGCACCTCGTACACCTGGCACAGCGCGCCCGACGGCGGTGCCACCTTCACCGACGGCAGCGGCTGGATCTACGTCTCCAACGCGGAGGTGTCCGCGAGCAGCGGCGGCGGGGCGAGCGCGGTGCGCTTCAACTCCTCGGGGGCCGTCACCTCGGCGTACCGGATCCTGTCCGGCACGAACACCAACTGCGCGGGCGGCCGCACCCCGTGGAACACCTGGCTGTCCTGCGAGGAGGTCACCCGCGGCTTCGTGTACGAGACCGATCCGTGGGGGGTGGACGCCGCCGTGCAGCGCCCCGCGATGGGGCGGTTCAAGCACGAGGCGGCGGCCGCGGACCCCGACCACGGCTACGTCTACCTGACCGAGGACGAGACGGACGGCCGCTTCTACCGCTTCCGCCCCACCACGTGGGGCGACCTGTCGTCCGGCACGCTCCAGGTGCTGGTGGCGGGCACCGCCACCTCGGGCCCGGTCACCTGGAAGACGGTCCCCGACCCCGACGGGTCGCCCACGCAGACCCGCTACCAGGTCTCCGGCGCCAAGGTCTTCAACGGCGGCGAGGGCTGTTTCTACGCGTCGGGCACCTGCTGGTTCACCACCAAGGGCGACAACCGGGTGTGGGCGTACGACGCGGACGCCTCGTCCCTCTCGCTCGCCTACGACGACTCGCTCGTCACCGGCGGCGCCCCGCTGACCGGCGTGGACAACGTCACCCGTGCCGCCTCCGGCGACCTGTACGTCGCGGAGGACGGCGGGAACATGGAGATCTGCCTGATCACCCCGGACGACACCGTCGCGCCGTTCCTGCGGATCAGCGGCCAGTCCGGCTCGGAGATCACCGGCCCGGCGTTCTCCCCGGACGGCAGGCGGCTGTACTTCTCCTCGCAGCGCGGGACCAGTGGGAGCTCGTCCGGCGGCATCACCTACGAGGTCACCGGCCCGTTCCGCTCCTGACGCACTCCGGGGGCAGCGGCCGCGGCGCCGGATCCGCGACCGCTGCCCCGCCGGACGTCAGGCCTGGCCCTCGACCGCGGACGCGTCCATCCAGACGACCTCCCAGATGTGGTGGTCGGGGTCCTGGAAGGAACGGCCGTACATGAAGCCCATGTCCTGGGTCTCGTTGGCGGGCGAGCCTCCCGCGGCGAGCGCGGCGTCGGCCATCTCGTCGACCTTCTCGCGGCTCTCGGCGCTCAGGGCGAGGATGACCTCGGTCGTTCTCGACGCGTCGGCCGTCTCCTTCTTGGTGAAGTCCTTGAAGCGCGGCTCACTGATGAGCATCGCGAAGATCGTGTCGCTGATGACCAGACAGGCCGTCGAGTCGTCGCTGAACTGCGGGTTGAAGCCGAAGCCGAGCTTCGCGAAGAAGTCCTTCGTCGTCTCCAGGTCCTTGACCGGCAGGTTCACGAAGATCATCTGGGGCTGAGACATGATGTCCACTCTTCCGTCCGGCACTCTGCGGTGCTCCCGTGCGCTCCGTGCGAGCGCTTTCGAGAGGTAGACGGCCACGGCCCGCCGAACTCATCGCTGCGGGGCGGGAAGTTTTCCGCGCGCCGCGGCCGCCGCCCGGCACAGGGCCGCCTACCGTCTCGGACCATGAGCGGACCGACGGGCAGACCCCTCACCGAGAAGCTGTCGGACGACACCCTGCGCGGGGCCACCGGCCGCGACTGGCAGGGCTGGTTCGCCGTACTCGACGCCTGGGACGCCACCCGGCGCAGCCACGCGGAGATCGCCGGGTTCCTCGGGACGGAACACAGGATGGGCGGCTGGTACGCCCAGTCGGTCACGGTCGGATACGAACAGGCACGCGGCCTGCGCCAGGTCGGGCAGTCCCCGGCCGGTGACTGGAGCACCTCGGGCAGCAGGACGCTCGCGGCTGCTCCGGAGCGTGTCCTGGAGGCCTTCACCGACCCGGAGCTGCGGGAGCGCCGGCTGCCCGGCGTGGAGCTGTCCGTGAGCAGCCGGCGCCCCGGGAGGTCGCTGGGCGCCGGCTTCCGCGACGCGTCCGGGGACGCCGGGCGGCTCGCGCTGTGGCTGGAGGAGCTGCCGGACGGCCGTACGCGCCTCGGCGTGGGCCACGGGAAGCTGGCCGGCGCGGAGGCGGTCACCCGCTACAAGGCCTTCTGGAAGGAGCGTCTGGCCGTGCTGAAGGCGCTCCTGGAGGCGGAACCCCGCTGACCTGTTCAGGGCACGGCGAGGGGGGCTCCTCCCCTGATCAGCGCGGCACCCAGCGGGGTGAGGGTGTGCAGGACCGAGCTGCCGTGGCGCAGGGTCCGGACCAGGCCCGCCTCACGCAGCACACAGGCGTGCTGGCTCGCCGAGGCCAGGGAGACCCCGGTCCTGCGGGCCAGCTCGCTCGTCGTGCAGCCGTTGTCTATGGAGCGCAGCACCGCGGAGCGGGTGTGGCCCATGAGCCGGCCGAGCCAGGGGCCGGGGTCGGCGGCCGCCGGGGCGCCGGGGTGGGTCACCGGGTAGACGAGGACCGGCGGGAGGGCCGGATCGCGGTAGACGACGGGGGTTCCCCGGCAGAAGAACGAGGGCTGCAGGAGCAGGCCGCGTCCGTCGAGGCGCAGGTCCCGGTCGACGGGGTAGTCCGCCTCCAGCACGGGGGCGCGCCAGCGGATCATCGACGGCAGGGTGGCCAGGAGTTCTTCCGCGCCGCCGTCCAGCAGGGCGCGGCCCCGGACGGCCCGGTCGGCCTCGACGCTCGCCCGGATGTGCGGCCAGTACGGCTCGACCGCGGCGCGGTGGTAGGCGCGCAGGGTGGAGATGAGGCGCCCCAGCGGCTCCGTGCGCCCCTCGGCCAGCGCCTCCGGCAGGACGGCCGGCGCGTGTCCGCCGGACGGCCGCCGCGCCGGGGTGCCGTCTCCGGCCAGCAGCCCGAACTCCTCGCGGACGCGCTGCGCGGGTGTATCGCGCAGCGCCTCCATTCCGGCATCGAGCCCGAACGGTTCGGAGCCTCCGCCGGAAGGCGTCAGGAAGTCGGGGAAATAGCCGCGGGGCGGTACGACCAGGGACAGCAGACGCGCTTCACCATTCAACCGGTTGCGGGATTCCTTCCGCCATTTCCCGAACACCGTGGAACCCCGCCGGTCCCTCAGCCGGTGAAAACTGAGAATGGTCTCCCACATCGCGTCCGGCCTCGTGGCCATCCGCACGCGCGAAAGGTCCACCCCGGACACATGGATACGCAGCACCGAACCCCCACCTGTTGCACCCGCAATTCCCCCCACCGAAGCGTATGCACAGCATCACAGGAGGTCACCACGGGGTTTCGGCCAGAGTTGAAATGCCTCGCCCGTGGCCCCGCCACCCGAAAAGCTGTACGGCGTCGGGTACGCATCCGGCGACACCGAAAGAGCGGGAGAAGGCCGTGGGGGGCTTTGCCCGTTCGGCGGCGGTGAGCGACGGTGCGGCTCCGTACCCGGCAGGGGTAAGCGGGTGCGGTCCGGGGGTGGGGATCCCCGGGCCGCACCCAGCCCGTACCTCCCGGATTTGCGTACCGAATAGCGAAAAGCCGGCCGCCGTAAATGGTTCGCTGTTCAATTGACGAAGCGGCGGCACCCCCGCACAGGGTGCCGCCGCTTCCGGGTGGTCCGGCTCCGCCCCAGGACCGGTGAGGGTGTCCGTGGTCCCCGGCGGTGTCCGGAGTCGTGCGGGGCGCCGGCCGCCCGGGTCTCAGCGGCTGTCGCTGCCCCGCGGTCCGGCGGCGGCGCGGCCCGCTTCCAGCCGGGCGACCGGAATGCGGAACGGCGAGCAGGAGACGTAGTCCAGGCCCACCTCGTGGAAGAAGTGCACCGACTCGGGGTCCCCGCCGTGCTCGCCGCAGATGCCGAGCTTGAGGTCGGGGCGGGTGGCCCGGCCGGCTTCCACGGCGCTGCGCACCAGGGAGCCGACGCCGTCCTTGTCGATCGTCTCGAACGGCGAAACCCCGAAGATGCCCTTCTCCAGGTACGCGGTGAAGAACGAGGCCTCCACGTCGTCACGGGAGAAGCCCCACACCGTCTGGGTGAGGTCGTTGGTGCCGAAGGAGAAGAACTGCGCGGCCTCGGCG
>NZ_DATMVN010000356.1:0-10342 GCF_035563135.1 Streptomyces sp. | reverse complement strand
CCACGGTGATCTGCTGCACCACGTGGTGGTGCAGCAGCCATGAGGCGAGGGTCAGCGCGAAGGTGGTCTTCCCGGCGCCGGGGGTCGCGACCGCGAGGAAGTCGCGCGGCTGCTCCTGGATGTACTTCTCCATGGCACCCTGCTGCCAGGCGCGCAGCTTCCCGGCCGTCCCCCAGGGGGCGCGGCCGGGGAAGGCGGGTGAGAGGTGGTGGGAGGCGGTAGTAGTCACGGTCTCCGGTTCGGGGCACTCGGGTACGTGGGGCGCTGCCCGTACGGGCCGGAAGCAGCCCGTACGCGATATGACAACCGGGCCACCCTACCGGCGGATGGGGCGGGGCCTTTCCCGGACGACGCCGCTGCGGAGAATAGTGCGACAGCTCTCACACCTCGGCGACGACCAGCTCACGCAGACCCTGGGCGATGGACTTCACCTCGTCCGTCTCGCCGCTCGCCACCGCGATGACCAGGCGTTCCGCCGCATCGGTGTCCGGGCGCAGATCCACTCCGTTCATCGCCGGGAACGAGACGCAGGACAGCCATGCCGTCCGCTTGTCGCCGCCGAAAAGTGGACGGCTGACCGCGAGCGACCGGAGAAGCGCCGCAGCCTTGTCAATCACGTCCGGGTACGCCTCCTCCCCGAACACGGCAGCGGACGGACGGTGTGCCGCAGACTCCAGCAGTCCCGCGTCCCGCACGACGACCCGCATGTCGTCGCAGGCGTATCCCGCGATGACGAGGATGTCCTCGGAAGAGAGGTGGACGCAGGTCACTTGAGCCGGTCCATGAGCCCGCCCCACTTGGCCGCCTGCTCCTTGGCGGTCTTGCGGACGATGGCCTCCTGAGCCGTCCGGGCGAGATAGTCGTCCACAGCCTTGAGCAGTATCGCGTGCATGCTGGTGCCCTGCTGCTCGGCCCGCTGCTTGAGTGCCTCGGTCTGGTCGTCACGGAGGCGCAGGCTCATAGCCATGCCGGAACGGTACCGCTGCGTGGGGTCATATCAGTACTACGGTCGGCTTACCGGGGCTGCACCCGGCTCGCGACCCACACCCCCGCCAGCGCCACCACCGCCATCGGCAGGAACACCACCGTGAACGCCCCCGGATGCGCCGTGGCCGTACCGCTGCCCACGGCCCCGTGGGCGGCCGCACCCACCGCGCCGCCGCCGAGCGCGGCGAACGCCGCACCGCCCGCGGCGAGCAGCAGTACGTTGGCCAGGCCGTCCGAGATCTGGAGGGCGGCCGAGTTGGCCCCGGCCTCGTGCGGGGCCGACAGCTTCAGCAGCAGCACACTCGTCGACGCGATCACCATGCCCATGCCGAAACACCCGAAGCCCCAGACCAGCGCCAGTGTCCACACCGGCACCGCCTCGATCAGCACGCTCGGCGCGGCGGCGATCGCCAGCGTCACGCACACCATGCCCAGCACCATGAGGGCCCCTCGGTGGGGCTCCAGCCGGGGCCGGGCCAGTACGTACGAACCGAGCGCCCAGGTCAGCCCGCCGGCGGCGAGGGAGAGGCCGGCCAGCGTCGGGGACAGGCCGCGCTGGGTCACCAGCATCAGCGGGACGAAGGACTCCGCGACGATGAACGAACCGGCCGATATCCCCCGCAGCAGGATCACGGCGGGCAGCCCCCGCGCGGCCCGTACGGTGCCCCGGGGCAGCAGTCCGCGCACGGCGGGCACGAGCAGCGCGGCACCGGCCAGCGCCGGGACCAGCGAGGCCCATCGGAGCTCCTGGCCCGCGTACTGGAGGAGCCCGGCGCCCGCCGAGATCCCGAGGGCGAGCCGGATGCGGCGCCGGTCGAACGGCTCCGCCGCGGCCTCGGCGTCCGTGGGCCCTCCTGCCATCCGCCGGATCGCGGGCAGCGCGAGGCCCAGCGGCAGGAGGATGAGGACCGGGATGCCGACGAAGACCCAGCGCCACCCGAGGTGTTCCGTCACGGTCCCCGAGGCCAGCGGCCCGATGACGGACGGGACGATCCACGCCGCCGAGAAGCCGGCCATGATGCCCGGCCGGATGTGCTCCGGGTAGGCCCGTCCGATGACCACGTACAGCGCCACGATCACGAGCCCGCCGCCGATGCCCTGGACGGCCCGCCCCAGGATGAACATCCACATGCTCCCCGCGGTTCCGGAGAGCACCAGCCCGGCCCCGAAGGCACCGATCCCCGTGGCGAGCGGAGCGAGCGGCCCACGCCGGTCGGCCCACTGCCCGGAGAGCACCATCGCGAAGAGGCTGGTGGTGAAGTACGCGGAGAAGGCGAACGCGTAGAGCGGGATGCCGTGCAGTTCCCTGGCCGCGACCGGCATCGCGGTGCCGACGGCGGTCGCCTCGAAGGCGATGAGCAGGACGACGGAGACGATGCCGATGCTGAGCGCCCGGTAGGTCCGCCCGAGGACCCCTTCCACCGGTTCGGCGACGGTGGTCTCGGTCTCCACGAGGGCGGCGGTGACCTCGGCGTCACTGGGTTCCAGGGCAGTCATGCGCCCCAGCGTAAGGGCCATGCCACCGGGTGACCCCTGTCGGTGGTCGGTAGCGGGCCGGGCCTTTGGTCGTACGTCCGCAGCCCCGCCCGGACCGCCGGACGTGAACACGGTATGGCAGTCGTGTTGCGGCCCGCCCGCACCCCTTGAGCCCGGTCTCCCCGGGCCCGTACGGTCGGCAGCAGATCAAGAAACGCACGGCCGTGTGCCCGAGAGGCTCAGGGGCTCGACTGCAACTCGAGTTACACCGGTTCGAATCCGGTCACGGCCTCCACACGGGAGAACCCGAAAGAGGAACGGCCGCCCCCATAACGCGGGGCGGCCGTTCCTGCGTGCGTGGACCTGACAGTTCTCCCGCTCCAGCAGGTGAAGGTGACGACGCGCGGTCCGCTGTTCAAGGACTCGGGCTCCGGCCTACGTGAACCTCTTGGTGAGTTGCTAGCTTGGCCTGAAGCTGAGGCGCCCATCGAGCGTGGCAGGAGCGGAGCAGGCAGGCGGGGGAAGGATTGTCCATGGCATGGGACGAGTGGGAGCAGCTGAAGGCGGACGCCGCCGATCGGCAGTCGGCCGGGATGCAGTTGAACCAGCTCGACCCCGGGAGCGGCGGCTCTGCGGCTCTGCCCGGGCAAACGGGCGATCTCAAGGTGGGCCACAGCGATCTGGTGAAAATCGGCAGTCAGGCGCACGGCCTCTATGACGACCTCTGGAACAAGGCCCGGGTGGCCATCCCCAGTAGCGACAAGGCCGCCGGTGACCTCAGCGGTCAGGGCTTCGCGCTGGGCGGCGGGCTCAAGCACGTGTCGAGCCGGTGGGACGAACAGCTGAAGTCGCTCATGGACGCGTGCGCCCATATCGCCAACCACATGCAGGTCACCAAGAAGGTCCACGCGGGCGACGAGCACTACATCCAGCGACAGGTGAGCAGCATCGACGCCCTGGATGCCGGATTCGACGAGCGGGCCGGCGCGCCCGGCAAGAGGAACCCGGCGTACGAGCCGAAGAAGTAGCGGCGCGATCACAGACGTACAGGAGAAACGACAACTCATGGATCTCGACGCGCTGCGTTTCGCCAACTTCTCGACGCTCGATGACGCCGTCTCCGACTGGGAACTGCTCGTACGCCACCTCGTGGAACTGAAGCGGCAGGCCGAGGACGGGCTGCACAAGGCCGCCAACACGGCCGACTGGTCCGGCCTGAACGCTCAGGTCACCAAGGAGTTCGTCGGCAAGACCGCCGGCGAGTTCTCCGATGCCCACACACAGGCCGACACCATTCACAAGATTCTCGGTGACACCCGGGACGAGCTGCGGCAGTACAAGAAGGATCTCGAAGCCGCGATCAGCCGCGGGCAGAAGAAGAATCTGACCGTCACCAGCACCGGTGACGGCGGTTTCACGGTCACCATGAACGTCCACCCGGACCGGGCCGTGAAGGGCACGCCCGTTCCGGAGCACAGCGAAAGCGATGTCACCGCGCTGCGTGACGAGGTGCAGGGGATTCTCAAGAAGGCCTCGGAGAGCGACAACTCAGCGAGCAAGGTGCTGACCGCGATAGCCGATCAGGCCAGGATGGGCTTCTCGGAAGTCACCTACAAGGATCGCGACTCCGCGGCAGAGGCTGTCCAGGCAGCGGAGGACCTCGCCAAGATCGCGGCGAAGAACCCCAAGGACCTCACCCCCGCCGAATTCGACAAGATCAACAAAGGTCTGACCAAGCACAAGGACGATCCGCTGTTCGCCGAGCGGTTCGCCACGCAGCTCGGGCCCAAGAAGACCCTCGAGTTCTGGCAGGGCATCAACGATCCTGCCGTGAACCCGAGCCTGAGCTACGAACGGCTCGACAAGTTCGACGGCCTCCAGCGCAATCTCGGTCTGACTCTCGCCACCGCCACACAGAGCGACTCCGCCGACATGACGAGCTGGAAGGGCAACATGATCAAGCTCGGCGAACAGCCCATCGGCCGGGACGGCGGCGGCCCCATGGGCTTCCAGGTCATGAGCAACCTGATGCGGACCGGCGACTACGACGACCAGTTCCTCAAAAGCTATGGCACCAAGCTCATGGAGACGGAACGCAAACTCACCGGCAACGGCGAGCACGCCAACATGGCGTGGCAGCACATGGGGCCGGACCCGTGGCTCAACCGGATCGGTGACGACAGCGGCGACGACCCGCTGGCCGGTTACCTCAAGGGTCTGTCCAACAGCCCGGACGCGGCGACCGACTTCTTCAACGAAGAGTACGTCTCCAAGGACGACTCCCCCTTCGAGCGCGACACGGACGGCAACGGCAAGAACGGGAAGGTCCCGCTCTCCAACTTCCAGTACCTGTTCGAGGAGCGGGAGTGGCCGCAGGAGAGCAATCTCAAGGGCGACGACGACAACACCGGCCGCAGCAATCTCGCCCTCGCCCTGGAGGCCGCCACGACAGGGCACCCGGCGGGCGAGTTGCCGACCGCGGACACCCCGGCCCACAACGACCAGCAGACCAAGCTCTTCGAGTCGATCGTGTCCTCCGTCTCGGACGACAACGGACGGCTCACGAAGCACAGTTACATGTCCGACAGCATCGGACAGATCACCTCGGAGTACCTGCCGGACATCAACCGGGCCATGACGAACGACCAGGACAAGGAGACGAACAATCTGTTCCCCGTAGCCGGCAGCTCCGCCACGCTCAACCACCGCGATGTGAACGCCCTGTTGCTGACCGTTGGGCAGAACCCCGAGGGGTACGCGGCGGTGGAGGTGGCCAACAAGGAGTACATGGCGAACCTCATGGACTACCACATGAACCCGGATCTGCCGGCCGACGAACGCTACTCGAAGGACATGCAGTTCACCGTCGAGCAGATCGCCCAAGGGTCGGGCGAGGTGTCCGGCACCCTGGCCATCGGCCGCCAGGAGGCGGTCGCCGGCGAAGCCGAGGAAGCAGACAAGAAGTACGAGCAGTCCGTGGCGCAGTGGAAGAACGCCATTTCTGGGGGCATCGGTACGGGTATCGGCGTCGGTACGTCGTTCGTCGCCAGCCCGGTCGGCGGCGCGGTGGCCGGTGGCGTGGCGGAGACGGCGAGCAGCCTGGTCCTCGAATCTCTCTTCAAGGACGCCGAGGGGAAGGCCAAGGACAACGCCGGCCCCGTCATGGGCGAGAATTGGGAGAGCGGCCTCGAACAGAACTCGAACTACGCCGAAAAGGCCGTGGAGACCGCAGCGAAGGCGCACGGCCGTAGTGACCTGATGGACGCCAGCATCGACGAGAAGGCGCGCGTGGCCGCCCAGACCGGGTTCCGGGCCGCAGGTGTGAACACCCTGCACATGTCCCCTCACCTGAAGACGGACATCTGACCACATCTCCGGGGTCGGCACACGCCGCATCCCCCGCCCCATTTCCGAAAGGCTCGCGTTGTCTGTCCACGGATCTCTTCAGCGCCACCGGTTCATCGGCACGGTCGTGTCCCTGTCCGCCACCGTCGCCCTCGCCTCCACCCTGTCGGCGTGCTCCGGCGACGAGCCGCCCAAGAAGGCGTACACCATGCCCACCTCCCTGTGCGGGATTCCCGTGGATCCCGCGCTGGTGAAGGCCGCGCTGCCCGGCGGTGACTCCATCTCGACGGCCACCTCGAAGCCGAACGGTGGAACGGTCCGCTGCAATGTGTCCGTGGACGGCAAGGCGGCCCTGAGCCTCGCTCAGGCCTGGTGGGGGGATGGCGACAACGCGGCGGGGGTCTCGCAGGGATACGCCGACACGGACGACGGGACGTTGTCGGACGACGGCCGCTTTGTCCACACGGGGAAAGCCGGCGTCGGCAAGACCGCATCCTCCTGCGCGTCGTCGGACCATCCGGAGCAGGACCTCTACACGGTGGTCCAGGTCCTCGACTCGGGCGTGGACGACCAGGCCGCCATCGAAAGTCTGATCATCGCCTACACCAAGGCGGTCGAGGGGTCAGCAGCCTGCCGGTGACCTTGCCGCGCGGTGAGGATCACCTCTTCGCCGGTGCTGCTTCGACGTCGAGGGTGCCGCACTGGGGAAACTCGAAGTCCTTGCCACCCCCTGCTCCTTCAGCACCTCGTCCCCACAGCCGTCACCACCCTCCCCACATCGCATGGATGTGGATCGCGTCCTGGTGGTCACGCTACGCAGTCACCGCGATGCTCATAGCCATGACGAGCAAGAAGCTTCCCGAATGGGTACCCGCATCGGGGCTCCAGCTCCACCTGATCGGCATCCACTTCGATGCCATCCGGCTGTGCGGCGTCCGGGGGGAGGCGGTGCTGCACCACCTCGCCACCCTCACGGACGGCGATCCGGGGCCCCTCGTGCGGGAGATCGCGGGGGCGCGGTGGACGTACTTCCTGCTGGAACCCGGCGCGAGCCAGTACTTTGGCTGGCCGCCCGGCGCGAAGTGCTTCGGTCCGGCTGCCCGCGACCGGTACGTGGGGATTCCGGCCGCCCACGGCAACACGTATCCGCTGAGCTGGCGGTGCGGGCCTCCGCAGGACGGGGACTTCGTGGACGTGGAGCTGCTGCACGGGCTGGTGATGGCCCAACTCGCCCCGAAGGAGAGTGCGAGGCACAGAAAGCCCTGCACGTGACCGACGCCTGAGCGCTCAGGGCGTGCGCATCAGGTTGCGGAGACCGGCGACGAGGGCCGGGACGTCTCGCTCGACCTCGGCCGCCGGGGCTGCGGCCTCTGCCGACTCCGCCGGCTGGTGCGTGGTCCCGCAGGGGCGGCAGAGGCCGTCCGGGAGCGCTTCGGCCGGGCCGGGGCGGCCGCATTCGGTGCACTCGACCAGGACGCTGCGGACGGCGGCACCGGAGAGCCCGCCCTGGGCCGGTGCGGGTGCTGTGGGCAGGTGGGGCGGCATCTTGTCGGTGAGGCGGCGGCGTACCAGGCCGATGGGTGAGCCGATGCGCTCGGGCAGCCCGGCGGTGAGCGCCGAGGTCAGGTAGTGGGCGCTGACACCACGCGCGAACCATGCGGCGGCGAGCGGTTCCAGCGCGGCGCAGTCGGCGGCGGAGAGCGCCAGGCGGGGTTCGCTGCGGCCGAGTTCGGCGAGGGCGAGGTAGGCGGGGGGCGGGGTCGCGACCGCCGTGGGGGTGCCTGAGCTCGGCTCGTCCTGCGGCGCCGGGGGCGTGGGCGGACTCGGGCTGGGCCGCTCCGCAGCGCGCTGCTTCGGCACGACCGCCGGTTCGGCGGAGGGTGCGGGTGCCTGCTCCGGGGCGGCGGTCGGCGCGCCTGCGAGCCTGGCGGTCCACCACTCGTTGTCGTGGGCGGTGCGGGACCAATAGGTGAGCGTCACCCACCGGCACTGACCGGCCCCTTCCACCCGGCAGCGCACACGGCGCAGGTGTCCGGCCACGGCGAGGGTGCGCAGCGCGGTGCCGATGGCCATCTGGCCGTACAGCGGCAGGTCCTTGGCCAGCGACTTGATGTCCATGGCGGCGCCGTCGGGCAGGTGGTCGACGTACCCGGCGACATAGCGCTCCCGCTCCGGCAGGAGGGCGAAGGCGCCTGCGTTGGTGGGGCCTTGGACGGAGACGGTCTGCTTGCCGTAGCCGGTAGGGGCCTTGCGGTAGGGGCGCGAGGCTGCGGGGGCGGGCGGGGCGGAGCTAGGCTGCTGGGTAGCCACGAGATCGTCTTTCTTTGTGGATCGATCTTGGGTCAGACCCCGGCCGGTGCTGTGAACACCGTGTCGGGGTCGTCTCGTTGTGGGCACCGTAAGCAGTCATGACTCTCCGCTGCAACTCGGCCACGATTAGTCATATTTGCTGGCCGTGACGGGGCAGGGAGGGGAGGTTCCCCAAAAGCCCTTACCTACCCCCCGGATGAACAACACAGCTCGAATCCCGGCCCTCGCGTCTCAGCCCTCGAAGCCCGAAGCTCAAGCGTCGGCCCGTGGGCATCCCCCGACCCCCGAACGAGTGACAGGGCCACCCAGGGCGCTCGAACCCCGAGCCTCGGGATCCGAGCGCCCTGGTACGAGCGTGGCGCACGACCACATCCGAAGCGTTACGGCTTGGCCGTCGCCACCGCCGCCTGGGGGCGGATCGGGAGGCGGTTGACCGGGCGGCCCGTCGCGGCGCGGACCGCCGATGCCACCGCTGCGGGGGACGTCACCACCGGGACCGCCGAGGCCGCCTTGGCTCCGAAGGGGGCCACCACATCGCGTTCCTCGATCAGTTCGACGATGTGGATGTCCGGCGCGTCCAGGGACGTCGGAAGCGCGTACCCGGTGAGGTCCGGGTGCCGGATCAGACCACGGGCGGTGCGGAGGTTCTCCGTGAGGGCCGCGCCGATGCCCTGGGTGACGCCCGCCTCGATGCGGGTCGCCAGCTGGGACGGGTTGAGGATCCGGCCGACGTCCTGGGCGACGGCCATCTCGACCACCCGGACCGAGCCGATCTCGATGTCGACGTCGACCACCGCGCGGACCGCGCAGAAGGCCAGGCCCACGAAGGCGTCACCCTGACCGGACTCGTCCAGGGGCTCGGTGGGGTGGGGGCGGCACTGGGCGGTGGCCCAGAGTTCCTTGCCCTCCATCGCCTCCATGACCGTCGTGGACAGCACACCGTCGTACGAGGTGATCTTGCCGTCGGCGATCTGGAGGAGCTCCGTGGACATCCCGAACTTGTGGGCCAGGGGCTGGAGGAGCTGGGTGCGGACCATCTTGGCGGCACGTTCGACCGCACCGCCGGAGACCCAGGTGTGGCGGCCGTGCGTCGCCGGGCCCGCGGGGGGCTGGTCGGTGTCCACCGCCGCGACGTGGACCTCTTCCACGCCCAGGGTCTCCTGGACGATCTGGCGGGCGAGTGTGGTGAAGCCCTGGCCGGTCTCGACGGCCGCGCAGATGACGGTGGCGACACCGTCGTGGACCCGGACCGTGGCCGTGGAGACCTCGTCGGCGCCCTCGGCCCCGAGCATGTGGACCATGCCGAGGGCGTAGCCGACACCCCTGCGTACGGCACCCGGCTCACCGGCGCCCTCCGGGCCCCCGGGCAGCAGCCAGTCGTCCTCCGGGACGTCCTTGGGGAGCGCGGGGAGCGGGAAGTCGCGGAGCGCGCCGAGGAGTTCGGCGACCGGGGCGGGGCAGGTGACGGTCTGGCTGGTGGGGAGGATGTCGCCCGTGGAGAGGGCGTTGCGCAGGCGGAGCTCGACCGGGTCGATACCCAGTTTCGCCGCCAGCTTGTCCATCTGGCCCTCGTAGGCGGCGCAGACCTGCATCGCGCCCTCGCCGCGCACATGCCCGGAGGGCGGATTGTTCGTACGCACCGCCCAGCCCTCGATGAAGGCGTGCGGGACGACGTACGGGCCGCAGGCGAAGGCCACGGCGGCGGCCAGGGACTCGGAGGAGAAGTCGGCGTACGCCCCCGCGTCGAGGAGGATCTGGGCCTCGACCTTGACCAGCCGGCCCTCGGTGTCCGCGTGGTGGCGGTAGCGCAGCAGGGTCGGGTGGCGGTGGGCGTGCCCGAGGAAGGACTCCTCGCGGGTGGCGGCCAGTTTGACGGGGCAGCCGGTGCGCAGGGCGAGCAGGCCCAGCGGGATCTGGAAGCCGGGGTCCTCCCGGTCGCCGGTCGCTCCGGGGACTCCGGTCACGACGACCTTGACCCGCTCGGGGTCCAGGCCGAAGCAGGCGGCGGCCAGATCGCGGTCGGTGTGCGGGTCGGTGGACGCCGTGTAGAGCTCCACGCCCCCGTCCGGGCGGGGCACGGCGAGTCCGGCCTCCGCGCCGATCGGGGCGGGGTCCTGACGGCCGATGCGGTACAGGCCCTCGACGATGACCTCACCCACGGCGTCCGGGTCGCCGTAGCGCAGCGGGATGTGGCGGATGAGATTGCCGTCGGGGTGCAGGGGCT
>NZ_DATMVN010000355.1:0-8105 GCF_035563135.1 Streptomyces sp. | reverse complement strand
CTCCGCACGTCCGTGCCGGGGACCGTCACCGGCACGGTCCCGGCCTTTGCCGGCCACTCGGCGGAGCTGAACGCGTCCGCACCGGGCGGGGCCCCGGGCTCCGTCTCCTCACTCGCCCCGGCCGGCAGCGGGACCGGCAGTCCCCGCGTCCGGCCGGGCGGGGCAACCGCGGCCTGCCGGCCGCAGCTCGTCCTCACCTTCGGAGTTGAATGATGAACACAAGCACGGGGCGGAGACCCGGGGGAAGCGGCCGTGTGCGGGCCGCGTCCGCCGCGCTCTGCCTGTTCGCCGGAGCCCTCACCGCGACAGCGGGCGGGGCCTCCCCGGCCGCGGCACTGACACCTCCGGTGTCCATCACCGCGGACGACCTCTCCACCTGGCAGACCAACGGCATCGTCTGGTCGATGGCCGCTTCGGACGGGGTCGTCTACACCGGCGGCACCTTCTCCACCATCCGGCCGCCGGACGCGGCGGCGGGCACCTCGGAACAGCCCGCGGTCAACTTCGCGGCCTTCGACGCGGCGACGGGCGCGCCGACCGGGTGCAGCCTGTCGTTCACCCAGTCCTCGGGGACCGCGACCGTACGGGCGCTGGCCCTCTCGCCGGACGGTGACACCCTGTACGTCGGGGGGCAGTTCGGTTCGGTGAACGGGGTGGGCGCCAGCAACATCGCGGCCGTCGACACCGCCACCTGCACGCCTCGGCAGGACTTCAGGATCGCTGTCTCGGCGACGGTACGGGCCCTGGACGTCACCGCGGACACCGTCTACCTGGCCGGTGACTTCAACAGCGTGGGCGGGCAGACGAGGAACAAGTTCGCCGCCGTCACCACGGGCGCCGGTCTGCTGCCCTGGACGGCGAACGCCGACGAGGTGGCGCGGGCCGTGCAGGTGACGCCCGACGGGCAGCACGTGGCACTCGGCGGTGACTTCTTCACCGTGAACGGCACCACCTCGCACGCCCTGGCCGTGGTCGACGCCACCACGGGTGCGCTCACCAAGAGCTACCCGGGCTTCATCCCCGAGACGTCGACGGTGCAGGACCTCACGACGGACGCGACCGGGCTGTACACCGCCAACGAGGGCACCGGCGGCGGGGTGTTCGACGGCCGGATCGCCATCGACCTCGACGACTACCAGCAGCGCTGGCGGGACACCTGCCTGGGCGCCACCCAGGCCGTCCTGGTGCACTCGGGCGTGCTGTACAGCGGGAGCCACGCCCATGACTGCGCCAGCATGGGCGGCTTCGCCGACCAGCCGCGCAAGCATCTGCTGGCCCAGTCCGTCGACGACCCGACGCTGCTGCCCTGGTTCCCGGACACGAACGACGGCATCGGTGAGCCCGTCGGGCCCCGGGTGATGGCGCAGACCGACAAGGACGGCCACCACTACCTCTGGGTCGGCGGGGAGTTCACCACCGTCAACGGCGCCGGGCAGCAGGGCCTGACCCGGTTCGCCGACGGGCCGGACACCGGGGCGCCCTGGGTCCCCAACGTCAGTCTCTCCACGGTCACCCCGGGGCGGATCGACGTCGACTGGCAGACCAGTTTCGACACGGACGACGGGGAGCTGACCTACCGGGTCTACAAGGACGGCGCGAGCACCCCCGTGCACACGGTCACGGGATACTCACTCTTCTGGGACCGCCCGCAGCTGAGGTGGACCGACACCGATGTGGCGGTGGGCGAGACGCACTCGTACCGCATCACCGCGAGCGACGGCACCAACACCAGCGCCAAGTCGCCGGCGCAGTCCGCGACCGTGACCGCGTCGGCCCAGGGCTATCCGGCACGGGTGCTGTCGGACGGCGCCTCGCTGTACTGGCGCTACGACGAGGGCGCCTCCACCCTCGCCGCGGACACCACGGGGAACCTGAACAACGGCTTCCTGCGCAACGGGCCCGCCTACCGGCAGACCCCGGCGGCGGTCGCGGGTGACTCGACCGCCATCGGCTTCGACGGGGCGAGCGAGTACGCGTACAGCAACAAGCGCCACCCGCAGCCCACCCGCTTCTCCGTGGAGACCTGGATCAGGACCACCACCGCACGGGGCGGCAAGATCATCGGTTTCGGCAACCTGAGCATGCAGAACAGCACCCGCTTCGACAAGCACGTGTACATGACCAACGACGGGCGGCTGGTCTTCGGTGTGTACAACGGCGGCCGTCGCACGGTGACCACGGCCGGGGCCTTCAACGACGGCGACTGGCACCACGTCGTCGCCACCCAGGGCACCGGCGGTATGAGGCTGTACGTCGACGGGCAGCTGCGCGCGTCGAATCTGCTCCAGACCGGCAACGAGAACTATCCCGGGTACTGGCGCGTCGGCGGGGACAGCCTGAACAACTGGGCCAACCGCCCGACGAGCAATTTCTTCGCCGGTCAGATCGACGAGACCGCCGTGTACCCGACCGCGCTGAGCGCTTCCCAGGTCAGCGCGCACTACGCCCTGAGGACGGGTGAATGAGATATCCGTTCCTGGCCGGTGCCGCCGTCGCCCTCGCGACGGCGGTGCTGGCCGCCTGCGGCTCACCCGACGGGCCGTCCGGCGACGGGGACGGGAAGGCCGCCGCGGCGAGCGGCGCGGCCTCCCCCACGCCCTCCGCAGCCGGTCCGGCGGCCTCCCCCTCCTCACCGCAGGCCACCGGTGCCCGCGCCGCTCCGAAGGCACCCGCCGGGGAGATCACCCCGGCGACGGGCTCTTTCACGAAGAAGCAGAAGGAGTATCTGACCGGCCGCGTACCCAGGGGGACGGACCCGGCCGCGGTCCTCCAGACGGGGCAGGAGACCTGTGACAGGCTCCGTTACCTGGTCAGGGCGGACCGGGACATCGCCGTGGGCGCGGTCGTCTCCGGCGAGGTCGCGGACGCGAAACCGGCCGTGGCCCACCTCTGCCCCCAGCACCGGGACATCGTCGACGAGGCCGCGCGCGGGTACGCCGACGGCACCCACGGGGCCGCCGCGATCCGGCCGGGGAAGTACAGGGCGCCCTCCCCCACCAGGGCCTGCGGCTGGCAGCTGACCGGAGCGGACGGCAAGGAGCTGGAATCGGGCTCCTCCGGCACCGGTGAGCAGGTGGAGATCACCGTCCCGGCATCCGCTCGCACCTTCACCTCCACAGGCTGCTACGCCTGGCTGCCGGAAAGGGACAACCGTTGAACAAGCTGCCCATCGCCGTGGCGATCCCCACGAAGAACGAGGGTCTGAACATCGCCGAGGCGGTGAAGTCGGTCCTGGGCCACTTCGAGGCGGTCGTCGTGGTGGACTCGCACAGCACCGACGACACGGCGAGGATCGCCGAGGAGTGCGGGGCCGAAGTCGTCCCGTACACCTGGGACGGCGGGCACCCGCGCAAGAAGCAGTGGTGCCTGGAGAACGTCCGCACGGACCTGGACTGGATCCTGCTGCTCGACGGTGACGAGCGGCTCAGCCCGGGTCTGCTGGCGGAGCTGCGGCGGATCTTCGCCGATCCGGACACCCCGAAGCCGGCGGCGTACGACATACCGCTGGGCTACTGGTTCTCGGGGAAGCGCCTGCGGCACGGCTACACGATCCGCAAGCGGTCCCTGACCGACCGGACCAAGTGCCACTACCCCGAGGTCGGAGACCTCGCGGCACCGGGGATCGGGGAGGTCGAGGGGCACTACCAGCCGGTCGCGGCGACGGCCGAGGCGCTGAGCAACCCCATCGAGCACCAGGACCTCGACCCGGTCACCGCCTGGTTCGAGCGGCACAACCGCTATTCGGACTGGGAGGCGTGGCTGGAGCACCACCCCGATGTCAAGGAGCAGGTCCGGAAGGTGAAGTCCCGGCAGGGGCAGCTCTTCCACAAGGCGCCGTTCAAACCCCTGGTGTCCTTCGCCTACATGTACGTCTACCGGCGGGGGTTCCTGGACGGGCGGGCGGGCCTGGACTTCGCGCTCGCGATGAGTTTCTACCGGTGGCAGATCGCACTCAAGTCACGTGAGGGCCGCACAGGTTGACGGCTCCCGCCTTCCGGCGGACCACGTCCTCGTAGGTCCGCCGGAGGGTGGCGGTGACGGCCTCGATGGTGAACCGGTCGTTGACCAGCTGCCAGGCGGCCTTGCCCGCCTGTTCGGCGGCCTCCGGCTCGAGCAGTTCCAGGATCGCGTCGGCGACCTTGCGGGCGTTGGCCGCGTCCTCGCCGACCCGGCTGTCGATCACCCGGCCCGCACCGGCCCCCGACACGTCGGGGGCCTGCCCGCAGGTGCGGGTGATGACGACCGGAGTGCCGACCGACATCGCCTCCAGGACCGAGACCGGGAACGGCTCCTCGATCGCCGGCAACACGTACACATCGGCCTCGCGTCCGGCGGCGAGGACCTCGTCGTGCTCCAGCGGGCCCACATGGTCGAGGGAGTCCGTGACGCCCAGTTCCCGGGCGAGGGCGAGGGTGCCGGCCAGTGCGCCGGTGTCCGGGCCGGCCAGCACGAAGCGGGCGTCCGGGTGGCGGGCGAGGACGTGCGGCATCGCGGCGACGAAGTCCTCGGGCCGCTTGCGCTCCTGGATGCGGGCGAGGTACAGCACGGTCGGCGGGCGGCCGGGGTCGCGGGCGGGCTTGCGCTCCTGCGGGCGGACACCGTTGACCAGCCGTACGGTACGGGTGAGCGGTACGGGAGCTGCGACGGCGTTCACATCGACCCGCTCCATCTCGGTGAGGTGCAGGACGGCGTCGGCCTCGCGCAGCACCTTGCGGACCCCGAGGACGTCGGTGAGCTGGGCGGCCCTCTTCTCTGTGGGGTCGATCATGCCGTGGGTCTGGACGACCAGGGGTGTACGGGTCGCGAGCGCGAGGAGCGCCGACGGCAGGGTCACCAGGTCCCGCATCAGATGGACGTGTACGAGGTCGGCGCCGCGCATCATGCGGCGTGCGGTGCGCAGCAGCGCGCCGGAGGTGATGCCGCTGACCTCGAACATCGGGAGCAGATGCCGTGCCTGGAAGAGGTGGACGGGAACTCCTTCCACACGGCTGGGCAGTTCGCCGCCGGGGAAGCCCTCGCCGAGGGCCATGACGCGTGCGTCGTCGCCGTTCGCCCGCTGGACCTTGGAGAGGTTGAACGCCACCCGGGTCGGCCCGCCGAAGGCGTGGTCAGGAGTGTGGAGCGTGACGACGTGCAGGATTTTCACCAGAGTCCCCCTCGACTGCGGCCGATAATTCACAGCGTAGTCATCGCGCCCCCTCAAGTGGGCTGATTCGTTAGAGTGTTCAGCGGTTCACTGATCCTGGGGGGAGCATGACGTCGGTGCACACATCGGCGCAGGAGCAGGCCGCCCGCGCGGTCGCCCGCCCGGGGTGGGCACGGGCCCGGGGCGGCGCCCCGGAGCCGCCCGAGCGGCCGATCGTCTGGTCGATGCTGTCGCGGGCCCTGTCCGTGCCGCTCGTCCTCGGCCTGGTGTGCTTCCTGCCCGCGGTGATCGCCGCTCAGCCCGGCAACGGGGTCCGGGACACCGCGTACTGGCTCCAGCTGGTGCTGACCTGCTATGCGGGGGCCCGGCTGGCGACGATGATCCTCTCCACCCGGCGGCGGCTGCTCCAGGGCGTCTTCTGGATGTTCGTGTACATCGCCATGGGGGTCGCGCCGTTCGCCCAGGTGGTGATCGGGCAGACGCCGACGCCGATGGTGGGACCGCGCCAGGACCTGGTCACGGCCATCGCGATGGTCCTGGTGGGGTGTACCGCCTTCGACCTGGGGGCGCTGCTGGCCTCGCGCCGGCCGCTGCGGCGCCGTACGCCCTCCGCGCGGAGCCCGGGCGCAGGGCCGGCCGTGGCGCATCCGCTGCGGCTGCGGCTGCTGGTGCTGCTGGCGTTCGCGGCGAGCGCGTTCTACGTGCTCAAGCTGGGCGGGCCCTCGGTCTTCTTCTCCAGCCGGCAGGAGATCAACGAGACCGTCGCGGCGAGCGGGGTGGTCTCGGAAGGGTCCAATGTCGGCTCGGCGTTCGTCAAGGGCTTCGGCCAGGTCCCGGCGCTGCTGGCGCTGCTCTTCTACACCCGCCGTCTGGCGACCTCCTACCGGGCCCGGCGCACCCCGTCGACGGCGCTGGTGTGGGTGGCGCTGGTGGCGCTGAACCTTGTGGTGAACAACCCGGTCTCCAACGCCCGCTACTGGTTCCTGACGGTGTTGATGGCCTTCGTGTTCACCGCGTTCCCGAGCAGTGCGGCGATCTACCGCATGGTGCTGGCGACGGGGGTGGTGGGGGCACTGGTGGTGTTCCCGTACGCCGACAGGTTCCGGTACGACGACGAGGGACAGCGGCCCGCGCAGTCGGCCTCGGTCTTCGAACCGCTGGTGACCAAGGACTACGACCAGATGGTGATGTTCGCCAACACCATCTCGTGGGCCGACACCCGGGGCCACACCTACGGACGCCAGCTGTCGGGCTCTGCCCTGTTCTTCGTGCCGCGCGCGGTGTGGAGCGGGAAGCCGGAGGACACCGGGGTCCGGGTCGGGCAGTGGATGGGGCTGCGGATGACCAACCTCTCGGCCCCGCTGTGGACCGAGTTCTGGATCGACTTCGGCGCCTCCGGGGTGATCGGCGGGCTCTCACTGATCGGTTACGCGGTGGCGCGCACCGACCGCCGGTACGCGCTGGCCGTCACCCGGGCGGGGCCCGGCCCTGGGAGTGTGCTGGCCATCGCCGCGCCGCTGCTCGCCGGGTACACCTTCATCCTGTTGCGCGGCCCGCTCCTGCAAGCGGCGGGGAAGCTGGCCATCGCCGCGCTGTGTCTGCTGCTGATCACCACGTTCAGGGAGCAGAGGGCGGCGCGCCGGCGCTGACGGTCTCCCCCGCCGGGCTGCTGCGGCGGCGCAGCCGGGCGACCCGGGCCCAGGTGGCGGCGGCTTTGCCGAGCGATCCGAGGCACAGCCCCCAGGCGGCTCCGGGGACGCCGCCGAGTGCGTAACCCCCTGCCATGAGGGCCACGGAGGTGAGCGAGAAGACCACCTGGACGCTGAGTGTCGTACGCGGGTCGAGCATGCGCAGGGCGAGCAGCCCGCAGGTGCCCACGGCCATCGCCGCGTACTGGCTGCCGGTCGCCGGGAGCAGGGCGGCGGCGGTGGGCCAGGTGTCACCGAGGAGCCGGCGTCCCGCATGCTCGGGGAGCAGGGCCAGCGCGGTGGCCCAGCAGGCGGCGGCAGCGGCGAGGGCGGCGGCGAGCCCCGCGGTCGCCCGGACCCGGCGCTTCTCGTCGCCGATGCGGCCGAGCAGCGGCGGGCCGAAGAAGGTGGCCGAGGTGTACAGGACGTTGAGCGGCCCGAACAGTGTGGTCGCCCCGCGCAGTGCGCCGACCAGGAGCGGGCTGCCGACCGCCCCGAGTCCGAGGACGGAGAGCTGGCCGGCCGCGTTGCCGACGCCGAACTCCACGGCGAAGCGCTGCCCCAGGTGGCCGCGCCGCAGCATCGGACGCAGCAGCAGAGGGGCCCCGGCGCTCGCGCGGTGCAGCAGTACGGCGGACAGCAGGAGGGCGGGCAGGGCGGACAGTCCCCAGACCGTGATCAGCCGGGCGGGGCCGGCCCCGTGCTCCTGGGCGGCCAGGGCTCCGAGTACGCAGGCCAGCCGCAGCAGATCTGCGGTCAGGGCGAGATGGGGCACCTGAAGGGCCGAGAAGGCGTAGCGCAGGGCGTCCTGCCCCAGCACCACCGGCAGGACGAGGCCGAGCATCACCAGGGCGCGTGCGGTGTCCCCCGGGACGAACGCGCAGACGGCGGCCAGCAGGGCGCCGACGGCAGTCGAGGCTCCGACGGTGAACACGACCGCCGAACGGCAGGCGCCCCGGATGTCCTCGCCCCCGCCGCGCCGCAGGACGAGCGGCTGCCCGGTGTACGCGCCGAAGACGCCCAGCAGCACCGTGAAGACCAGGTAGACCGCGGAGAAGCGGGCGAAGTCCGCCACCGTGGAGAGCCGGGCCGCGGCCACGAGCACCAGGATGTTGGTGAGCGCGGCCACGCCCTGGTCCGCGACCGAGCAGAGGATCGCGGTGCGGGCTCTCACCGACGCGCCGCCGGGAGGGTGACGGAGCGCAGCCCCATGGTCTCGTCGGGGTTCCCGGTGATCTCCGGCGCGTCCGCCGCGACAGCCGGACCGCCGG
>NZ_DATMVN010000354.1:0-8016 GCF_035563135.1 Streptomyces sp. | reverse complement strand
CGTCTTGCCCGCGCCGTTCGGACCGACGACGGCGATCGTCGTGCCCGGCTCCGCGTCGAGGGTGAGCTGGTCGAAGCCGGTGACCTCGGCGTGCAGCGGCCAGCTCTCGCGGGGCGCGGGAATCGCGGCGGGGGCGGGCGGGCCCTCCACGGGCGGCTTTGGGGTGAGCTCCTCTGCGGTGCGGCGCGGGGCCGCGGCGGAGCGGGGCGCGCCGGCCCAGCGTCCGCGCAGGGCGACGAGCACGGCCATGGCGATGGCGAGCAGGAGCAGCGAGACGGAGGTGGCCGCTTCGGGGGAGTCCTGGAGCAGCAGGTACACCTGCAGGGGCAGGGTCTGTGTGGTGCCCGGCAGATTGCCGGCGAAGGTGATGGTCGCGCCGAACTCACCCAGCGCCCGTGCCCAGGTCAGTGCCGCTCCCGCGGCCAGGCCGGGGGCGACCATGGGCAGGGTCACGGTGAAGAAGACACGCACCGGGGAGGCGCCCAGGGAGGCGGCCGTCTCCTCGTACCGTGGATGCAGGCCGCCCAGGGCCCCTTCGAGGCTGATGACGAGGAACGGCATCGCGACGAAGGCCGCAGCGAGGACCGCCCCCGAGGTGTGGAACGGCAGGGTGATGCCGAACGTGTCCTGCAGCCAGGGCCCGAGGAGCCCCCGCCGCCCGAACGCGAGCAGGAGCGCCACGCCGCCGACGGTCGGCGGCAGCACCATCGGCAGCAGGACGAGCGAGCGTACGAGCGCCTTGCCGGGGAAGTCGACGCGGGCCAGCAGCCAGGCCAGGGGTACTCCCAGCACGAGCGAGAGCCCGAGCGCCCAGGCGGAGACGAGCAGCGACAGCTTCAGGGCCTGTGTGGTGCCGGGGGCCGTCAGATGCGTGCCGAGCTCGCCCCAGGACGTGCGTGCCAGGACGCCGGCCAGCGGCAGCACCAGGAACACGACGGCGAGCAGGGCGGGAACCGCCAGGGTGAGCGGGGCGCGGGGTCCCGGCGGTCGGCTGCGGAGCTGTTTCATCGCGTCCCCTGCGGGCCGGGCCGTCACGGCTTCTGGAAGCCCGCGGCCCGCAGGATCTTCTGCGCCCCGGGAGTGGACAGCCAGGACACGAATGCGGCTGCGGCCTTGCTGTTCCCGGACGACTTCAGTGTCGCGGCCGGATAGGACGCGATCACGTTCTGCGCGTCGGGGATGTCGATCGCGTCGACCTCGCCGGTGGCTGCGGCGGCGTCCGTCCGGTACACGAGTCCGGCATCGGCCTCACCGAGCTCGACCTTGCTGAGGACCGCGCGGACGCTGGGTTCCTGGGAGACCGGCTTCACGTCGATCTTCCGGGCGTCCAGGATCTGTTTGCCGTAGCGGCCGGCCGGCACCTCGGGCGCGGCCAGGACCACCTTGAGCGCGGGATCGGCGAGATCCTCGATGCTCCCGATCTTCTCGGGATTGCCCTCGCCGGTGGCGATGACCAGCCGGTTCCTCGCGATGACCGTCGGCTCGCCGGTGTCCGCCGCCAGCCCGTCCATGGTTCTGGTGTCCGCGGTGACCAGGGCGTCCGCGGGCGCACCCTGCCCGACCTGCGCGGCGAGCTCCTGCGACCCCGCGAAGGAGAACGTCACCCTCGTGCCGGGGTGCTCCTTCTCGTAGGCGGCACCGGCGGTCGCGAAGACGTCGGTCAGCGAGGAGGCGGCCAGCACGGTCAGCCTGGTCCCGGGCGCCGCCGAGTCCTTGCCGTCGCCGTCGCTGCCGCAGGCGGCCAGGGTGGCGAGCAGCGCCGCCGCCAGGACCGCGGCGCCGGCCCGGTGGACGCTGAGGGGGAAGGGCATCAGGGGAACTCCTCGGTGAGAGCCGCCGTCCGCTGGCGGCGGTGCCGCGTCAGGCGCGGTCGATGTGCACACTGGTCGATTTCACGCGGGCCGTCGCCTGCGTGCCGACCTCGAGTCCCAGCTCCTCCACGGCTTCCCTGGTCAGCAGCGAGACGAGGCGGTGCGGGCCGGCCTGGATCTCGACCTGCGCCGCGACGTCACCGAGCTTCACCGCCGTGACGATGCCCGGGAAGGCGTTGCGTGCGGAGGTGTAGGGGACCTCGTCCTCGCCGGACCCGGACCGGGCGACCTCGATCGAGAAGGCGGCCAGGTCACGGCCGTCGATGAGGCGTCGCCCGCTCCCGTCGCGATGGGTCGCGACGCGGCCGGCGTCCGCCCAGCGGCGGGCGGTGTCCGGGCTCACGCCGAGGAGACGGGCCGCCTGCCCGATGGTGTAGGACTGCATAAGCGGCACGATATGCGGTTCGCATCAGCATTTACAACGGGTGTGGGCTTTCTGCCTCGCACATGCGTTTCCCTCCGGCGCATCGGCGCCGGTGTCGGCAGCTCCCAGCCGCCGAGCCGCAGCGCCGCCGGAGGGTCCGCGCGCCCCGGCGGCTTCACGCCAATTCCAGGCACTCCCCGGAGCTGCGGCCCCGGGTCCCGCAGGCCGCGGACCGCGCCGGGTGAGCAGTGCCGGATGCGGGACCGGGGCCGCCCCCAGGCCGACCACGGCAGGCGGTACGAGCGCCGCCGACACCGGGAGGCCGCCCTGCGGTGGATGTGCGGCCATCTCGGCCACATGTAAATCAGTCGCTTGACCGACGTGACGGCGGCCGATTGCCTGTTGCTCCGGGACGCCTCGACCGAGGAGACGGTGCATGGAACGGACGGATCGGATCGAACAGGCCGGCGGGACCAGGGAGCGGATCCTGTGCGCCGCGGAGCGGTTGTTCGCGGAGCACGGCGTCCACGTGGTGTCCAACCGCCGGGTCAGCGAGGCCGCGCAGCAGGGGAACAACGCCGCGGTCGGCTACCACTTCGGGACGAAGGCCGATCTGGTGCGGGCCATCACCCGCAAGCACTGCGGGCAGATCGAGGAGACCCGCGCCCGTCTGCTGGCCGGCATGAAGGACCCGACGGACATCGGGGAGTGGGTGGCCTGCCTGGTGCGGCCCACCACCGGGCATCTCGCGAGGCTGGGCAGCCCCACCTGGTTCGCCCGGTTCTGCGCCCAGGTCATGACCGACCCGGCGCTGCAGGACATCATGGCCGAGGAGTCGCTCGCCTGCCCTCCCACGCTGCGGGCACTCGAAGGGCTGAACACGTGCCTGCCCGACCTGCCGGCCGAGGTCCGTGCCGAGCGGGCCGCCATGTCGCGCACCCTGATCCTCCACACCTGCGCGGAGCGTGAACGCGCTCTCGCCACCGGCACCGCCGCCCCCCGCACGAACTGGCACGACACCGCCACCGGTCTCATCGACGCCATCGTCGGGATCTGGACAGCACCCGTCACGCCCTGCCGCTGACGGCCCCCTGATGCACCATCCGTTTCCCCCACCAGTGCTCCGGGGCCCGCGTCCGGGCTGTCCGGGCCGAGAACTGAGGCTCCATGACCCCCTCCCGTGTTCTCGTGGTCGGCGCGTCCGCCGCCGGCCTGGCCACCGCGGAGGCGCTGCGCCGCAAGGGCTACCGAGGAGAACTCACGCTGCTGGGCGCCGAGAGGCACCAGCCGTACGACCGCCCTCCGCTGTCCAAACAGGTGCTGGCGGGCAGCAGGGCTCCTGACACGACCCGGCTGCGGTCCCCCGAAGTGCTGGCGGGCCTGCACGCCGAACTCCTCCTCGGCGACCCGGCGGCCGGCCTCGATCCACGGACCCGTACGGTACGCACCGCGTCGGGCCGCGCAGTGAGCGCCGACGCCGTGGTCGTCGCCACCGGACTGCGGCCGAGGACCCTGCCCGGGCAGCCGGACGTCGAAGGCGTGCACGTGCTGCGGACGCTCGACGACGCCCTCGCACTGCGGGCCGGCCTCCTCGCGGCACGGCGGCTCGTCGTGGTCGGGGAAGGCGTGCTCGGCTCCGAGATCGCCGCCACCGCATGCGCCATGGGTCTGGACGTCACCCTGGCGGGCCCTCAGCCGACGCCCATGCTGGCCCAGTTCGGGCCCGTGGTGTCAGGGCTGCTCGCCGCACTGCACACCGGACACGGCGTCCGTCTGCGGCTGGGCCACGCGGTCACCGGACTGACCTCGGCCAGGGGCCGGGTGAGCGGAGTGCGCCTGGACACGGAGGAGATCCTGCCCGCCGATGTGGTCGTCGTCGCCATCGGGGCGGAGCCCGTCACCGGATGGCTGGCCGGCAGCGGGCTGCGCATCGACAACGGCCTCGTCTGCGACTCCCGTTGCCGGGCGGCGGAGGGAATCTACGCCGTGGGGGACGTGGCGGCCTGGCACCACGAGCTGTTCGACGCGCCCATGCGCCTGGAGAACCGTACGAACGCCACCGAGCAGGCCCTCACCGTCGCGGACAACATCCTGGGCGCCGACCGGCCGTACACCCCGGTTCCCTATTTCTGGACCGATCAGTTCGACGCCCGGATCCAGGCCCACGGCCGGCCCGGACCGGGCGCCGCGGTGACCGTCGTGGACGGCGACCCGGCGAGCGGGCGTTTCACAGCCCGCTACGAGCGCGACGGGAAGGTCACCGGCATCGTCGGCTGGAGCATGCCCAGACAGGCGCGCCTGCGCAGCCAGGAGATCGGCGGGCCGGCCCCGGCTCTCGAACCGTCCGCACCACGAAAAGGATGACGGTACGTCGGTCCCCGCACGACGAATCGAGGAAGCGGTGGCCAGCACGGTACGTCCTCAAGGGGTCCGGGCGCCCCCGGCCCCGGAACTCCCGATGCCCCGTGCGGCGGGTTGCCCGTTCGGCCCGCCGCCCGCCCTGAAGACCGAGCCGGACTGATCGACGACGGCACCGCCGTACTGCTCGACCCCGCGCCGCCCTCGGACCGGGCCGACGACGTCCAGCAGGCCGCGGCCGTCTGCCCGGCACTCGCCATCCGGATCCAGGACTGGCGCGAGCCGACGACGCCAGGTTCCGCTCGCATAAAATGGACCCGGAAGTCCAGAAGCAGGAGGTGTTCCGGTATGCCGAGCGGAACCGGCGCCGCCCCGCGGCTCACCGCCAAGGGGAGCGCGACCCGCCGCCGCATCGTGGAGGGGGCGGCCGATGAGATCCGGGCCAGAGGCGCGGCGGGCACCACGCTGGACGACGTGCGGGCGCGTACCTCGACCAGCAAGAGCCAGATCTTCCACTACTTCCCCGGCGGCAAGGAGGAACTGCTGCTCGCGGTGGGCGCCCGCGAGGCCGAACGCGTCCTGGAGGACCAGGAGCCGTACCTCAGCGACCTGGGCACCTGGCAGGCATGGGAGGCCTGGCGCGACGCGGTCGTCCGGCGTTACGAGCAACAGGGCGTCAACTGTCCGCTGGGAGTGCTGATCACCGAGCTGGGCGGCACCACCCCCGCAGCGCAGGCGCTCATCGGCCGGCTGATCGGCCAGTGGCAGGAGGCCCTGCGTACCGGTGTCCGCCTCATGCAGGACAGGGGCGAGGTCGACGCCCTGCTGGACGCCGACCGTACGGCAGCCGCTCTGGTCGCCGCGGTGCAGGGCGGGGTGACCATCCTGATGTCCACCGGCCGGATCACCCACCTGGAGGCGGCGCTCGACATGTCGCTGCACCTGCTGCGGGGCACGGCCCCTGCGACGCACCCGCCCGGGACCTGACAGGCAGGGGCCCTGCGACGCGGAGGGCACGGCCCCGCGTCCGGCCCCGCGCCCGGCCGGGACGGCCCCTGCGCGGCTCTTCTCCGCTTCCGGCCTGCGCGGCTTCCCCGGGCCCGGCCTGCGCGGCTTCCCCGGGCCCGGTCGGCATGGCTTTCTCCACCCGGCCTGCGCGCATCTCTCGTGCCGACGGTCCTGCTCCGCCCCCGGCGCCCTGCGGAGACCTCCCGTCGCCGCTCCCGGGCCGTCTCCCGGCCCGCTCAGTGCGGCTTCCAGTGGAGCTTGCCGCCCCCCACCCATCGGATGGCGGCCGGATCGTCGAGGTCGTGGACCGGAATGCCGGCCGCCGCCGCTGCGATCAGCACGTCCGTCATGGCGGTCGCGCTTCCGATCACCTCTCCGTCGATCTCCACGATGCGGAAGGGCGGATCCCCGGGCTGCACGGGCAGAACGGTGATCCGGGGGGCCGAGGAGTACGGGCTTTCAGTCATAGGCGGATCGGTTCCACGCAAACCCTCGCGATATGCCCCTATGCAGAACTCATGAGCCGTATGCCCGTTTTAGGGCGTTTAGTTTAAATAGTCTCGTCAGCCATAAAAGGCCATTTCGTGTGACCTGAGCCCCTTCGTTCAGGAGCAAACCGCCCGAATCGGACTCAGTGACCAGGGTCACCATGGGGGCCCCGGACGCAGGGGCGCAGCAGTCGGTTCCCTTGTGTGCCAAGCGGAACAGGGAGCGCGGTGTGGGGCGGATTACACGAATTCCTGTGAATTGATCTTGCGGACGAATTGTGATCACCGCGCCAGGCTTGTTCCTTTCCCTATTTCTCGCCTACGGTCACCATCACTCCGGACGGAACGCCGAATCCTGCCGCCGCCCGGTGACCCGACTACTTCTCGTACGGCAGGAGCGGGGGACCCAGGTAAGTGCCGAACCGGTTTCCGGGGCGGCTCGGGGTGAAGTCGCATTCGTGTGCGGCCGGGCATCTCCAGCCCGAACCCGACAGCTCACTTCGCAGGCGACGGAGAGGAATTCAGCATGCCCGAGAACAGTAAGCACCGTCGTTCCAGGACCAGTTCACTCGCTCGCGGCATCATCGCCGTGAGCACGGGCGGAGCCGCCCTGGCCCTCCCCGTGATCGGCGCGACGAGTGCCTTTGCGGCCCCGGCCCAGCCGGCCGCCGTCGAAAAGGCGACGACGTCGACTGCCGCGTCCGGCAAGGGAATTGCCGCGCAGAAGTCCGAGTCCACCACGCATTCCGTGATCTTGGGTGACACTCTCGCCAAGATCGCACGCGAGTATTCGGTGAACGGGGGCTGGAAGGCCCTGTACGAGGACAACCAGAAGACTGTCGGCGAAAACCCCGACCTGATTCACCCCGGCCTGAAGCTGGTTATCGGTGCCGACGCCGGGAGCAAGTCGGCGGACAAGGCCGAAAAGGCTGAATCAGAAGCCTCCGCCTCGTCCGACCGCGCCGAGGAGAGCGCCGTCCGCGTCGACCGCTCGGAGCGCACGGGCATCCCCGTCGCCGCTGAGGGCGCGCCCGCCGCCGAAGCCGTTCCCGCCGCCGAGCCGGCCGCGTACACGGACGACCTCGACGGCTGGATCAAGGAGTCGCTGGCCGTCATGGCCGAGCACGGCATCCCCGGCAGCTACGAGGGCATCCACCGCAACATCATCCGCGAGTCCGGGGGCGACCCCCAGGCCATCAACAACTGGGACTCGAACGCCGCTGCGGGCATCCCGTCCAAGGGTCTGCTGCAGGTCATCGACCCGACCTTCGAGGCCTACCACGTGCCCGGTACGTCGACGGACAGCTACGACCCGGTCGCCAACATCACGGCCGCGTGCAACTACGCCGCGGACAGGTACGGCTCGATCGACAACGTGTTCGGCGCCTACTGAGTCCTCGCGGAGGCGGGGCCGCCGGCGCACGGGGGTGTGACGCAGGGGCAGGGCTGACGGGTGGTGCGGGTTCGGCGGAACCCGCACCACCCGTCGTTCATGTCCGGACCCGTTCGTCCCCGGAGGCCGCCCCGTCGCGGTGCCACGGCGGCCGGCGCCCTGGCGACTGGCCGGGCGGAGCCCGGGTGACTGGTCTCGTACAGGTTCGTCGTCCATACTGCCCGCCGTGGAGCAGCGCATAGATTCAAACACCAAGACCGAGTTCGCCGCGGGCACAGACCCGGCGTACATCCCCGGCCTGACGGCCCCGCCCCCCGCCCGGACGGAGGTGGAAGCGGAGGCGGAGGCCACCGAGGAGATCCGGGACGCCGAGGCCGAGGACACGCTCGCCGGGGAGGCCGCGGAGGAGGCCGTGGACGATTCCACGGCCGCCGACGGTGCGGCCCCGGAGGCCGGGGCCGCACCGGACGCCGAGGCCGTGCGCAAGGGCGCCGACGCCGGGGACGGTCCCGTCTTCGAGGTCAGCGACCGGCG
>NZ_DATMVN010000353.1:0-10550 GCF_035563135.1 Streptomyces sp. | reverse complement strand
GCGCGCCGCCAGCGCGATGTTGCGCGCCATTCCGCCGAACACCACCGCGTGGAAGGGCGACACGCCCCACCAGTACGCGTGGCCGAGCAGCCCCGACGGATGGAAGAGGGCCCGCTGCCGGTAGCGCGTCCGCCCGTCCTCACCCTCCTCCGCGTACATCTCCAGCCAGGCCAGGCCGGGCAGCCGCATCTCCGCGCGCAGCCGGAGGAGCCGGCCGGGCCGGATCTCCTCGACCCGCCAGAAGTCCAGGGAGTCCCCGACCCTCAGCCGCTGGGCGTCCCGCCTGCCCCGGCGCAGCCCCACGCCGCCGAACAGCCGGTCCAGCCAGCCCCTGACGGCCCAGGCCAGGGGGAACGAGTACCAGCCGTTGTCACCGCCGATCCCCTCGACGACCCGCCACAGGGCCTCCGGCGAGGCGTCCACGTCGCGCTCGCGCACATCGGTGTACAGGCTCCCGCCCGCCCACGCCGGGTCGGTGGGGAGCGGATCGCTGGGAGTGCCCGGGACGGACGCGGAGGACCACCGCGTCGTCACCCTCGCCTCACGCACCCTCTGCAACGCGAGCGAGAGAGCGGTGGCGAAGGAGAAGGGCTGCCCGGGGCCGTCCGGGACGTGCTCGGCGATGTCGTGTTCGTGGCACACGACCTCGTGGCGCAGGGACTCCGCGAGCGGGCGGGCGATCGACGCGGGCACGGGAGTCACCAGCCCCACCCAGTGGCTGGACAGACCCGGTGAGAGCATGGGCACCGGCAGGATGAGCCGGTGGGGGAGCCCGGCGACCTGTGCGTACTTCTGCATCATGTCGCGGTACGTCATGACGTCGGGCCCGCCGATGTCGAAGGTGCGGTTCACCTCGGCGGGCATGTGCGCACTGCCGACGAGGTAACGCAGCACGTCCCGTACGGCGATCGGCTGGATCCGCGTCGACACCCAGCTGGGAGTGACCATGACCGGCAGCCGCTCGGTGAGGTAACGCAGCATCTCGAAGGACGCCGAACCCGAACCGATGATGACCGCGGCGCGCAGGACGGTGGCCGGCACGCCCGAATCCAGCAGGATGCGGCCCACTTCGGCACGCGAGCGCAGATGGGGGGACAGTTCCCGCGCGGGGACGCCGGCCGGGGTGAGCCCGCCCAGATAGACGATGCGCCGGACACCGGCCGCTTCCGCCTGTTCGCCGAAGATCCGCGCCGCCTCACGGTCGGTCCTCTCGAAACCGGGTCCGGCGGTCAGCGCGTGGACCAGGTAGTAGGCGATGTCGATGCCGCGCATCGCCGCGCTCACGGAATCCGCGTCGGTCACGTCCCCCTTGACCACCTCGGCGGCACCCGCCCACGGGTGGTCCCGCAGCTTCTCCGGGGTCCGCGCCAGACAGCGCACCCGGTGCCCGGCCTCCAGGAGCCCGGGCACGAGGCGGCCCCCGATGTACCCCGTCGCGCCCGTCACCAGACACCGCAGCCCGCCGCTGCCGTCCTTGCTCTCCATGGCCCCTCGCTCCGGCTCGTGTCTCCTTCTCCCACCGTGTCCCCGTGCGGGCGGTTCCGCCTGCCGACGGGGCCGAGGCGCTGAGGCGGGACGAACCGGCGAACGTTCTCCGCGCGGACCCGGGGGAGGAAGTCCGAGGGCTGTGGCGGGCACCCTGCTGCTCCTGTACGCGCCCTAGTATGGGGCGGTGAACAGCACAGACGACCCTCGCGACGGATCTGGCACGGATGCGGCCGGGGCGTCGGAGCTCCAGGCCCTGGCCGTGGAGCTGCGACGGATGAACGGTGAGATCAACCGGCTGGTTCACTCGTTCGCACAAGCTCAGGGCCTCCATGCGACGGATGTGCAGGCGCTGGGCGCGATCCTCGACGCGGATGTGCCGCTGACCCCCGGGCGGCTCCGTGAGCACCTCGGCCTGACGTCGGGGGCGGTGACGGCGTGCCTGGACCGCCTGGAGCGCTCCGGGCACATCAGGCGTGCGCGGGAGAGCCGCGACCGTCGTGTCGTCCACCTGTACTACGAGCCCGCGGCGAGGGCGGCCGCGCGTTCGTTCTTCATGCCTCTCGCGCAGGCGGCGGCCGGTGCGCGCTCCGCGTCCGAGCCGCAGGAGCTGGAGGCCGCGCTCCGCTTCCTCGCCCGGATGAACGCCGAACTCGCCCGTATGCAGGTTCCCCGGCGCTGAACCGCCGCGCCGGTGCTTGAACACACCCAGCGGCCATGTAATCTCAATCATTGAGATACATCATGATTGAGAGATCGCGGCCGACCCAGGAGTGCCATGTCCACCGCATCGAGGCCGGTCCGCCGGCTGATTCTTGTCCCCGTGTTCCTCGTACTGGCCTGGCTCGTCGTCGGTGGTTCGTTCGGCTCGTACGCCGGAAAGCTCGGGGAGGTAGCCACCAACGACCAGGCCTCGTTCCTGCCCCGGAGCGCCGAGTCCACACGGGTCGTCGAAGCCCGGAAGGCGTTCAGCGAGCAGGAGACCATGCCTGCCGTCGTGGTCTGGACGTCGGACGAGGACGGCGAGGAACTCGGCCCGGAACAGCAGAAGGAGGCGACCGCAGCCCTGGCCTCCCTGAAGAGCGGGCCAGGGGTGGCCGGCGAGGTGAGCCCCGCACTGCTCTCCGAGGACCGCGAGGCGCTGGAGGGCGTCGTCCAGCTGAGGCCGGACCTGGGCGACGAACTCCCTGACGCCCTCGCGCACATCCGGAGCGCTGCGGAGGGCGTGCCGGGCACGGTGGCCGGGATCGCGGGCCCTGCGGCCTCCCAGGCCGACCTGTCGGACGCCTTCGCCGGCATCGACGGACTGCTGCTCGGCGTCGCACTGGTGACCGTGCTCGTCATCCTGCTCCTGGTCTACCGGAGCGTCCTGCTGCCCCTGATCATCATCATCGGTGCGGTCTTCGCCCTCGGCGTCTCCTGCGCGATCGTCTACGTCCTGGCCGACCACGACGTCCTGCGGGTCGACGGCCAGGTCCAGGGCATCCTGTCGATCCTGGTCATCGGCGCCGCCACCGACTACGCGCTCCTGCTCACCGCGCGCTTCCGTGAGGAGCTCGGCCGGCAGCCCGACCGGTGGACCGCGATGCGCGCCGCGCTCCGTGAGTCCGTCGGCCCCATCACGGCCAGCGCCGCCACCGTGGCCCTGGGGCTGCTGGCCCTGCTCCTCAGCGACCTGACCAACAACCGCGCGCTCGGCCCCGTGGGGGCCATCGGCATCGTGTGCTCGGTCCTGAGCGCCCTCACCTTCCTGCCCGCCGTCCTGGTCCTGCTCGGCAGGGCCGCGTACTGGCCGTCCGGCCCGAAGAAGGGACGAACCGAGCCCGAGGCCGGTTCGGCGGGTGTCTGGTCGCGGATCGCCGGGCTCGTCGACCGCTCCCCGCGCAAGGTGTGGGCCGTGACGCTGGCCGGCCTCCTGGCCTGCGCGGCCTTCATGCCGACGCTGAACTCCAAGGGGGTGCCCCTCGAGGAGATCTTCGTCAACGACACGCCGTCCGTCACCGCTCAGCAGACCCTCGGCCGCCACTTCCCCGGAGGATCGGGCAACCCCGCCGTCGTGATCGCCAGCGCCGGCCGTTCGAAGCAGGTCGCCGCGGCCGCGGAAGAAGTCCCCGGTGTCGCGAGCGTCTCCGTGATGACGGCCTCCGGCCGCCCGGGCGGCGGTGAACCGCTCGTCGTGGACGGACGGGTCCGCATCGACGTCACCCTGGCGGACGCGGCGGACAGTGACGCCGCCAAGAAGACGGTCACGCGGCTGCGTGACGCGGTCCACGCCGTCCCCGGTGCGCAGGCACTCGTCGGCGGTTACACCGCGCAGCAGTACGACACCCAGAAGACCGCCGAACACGACCGCAACATCATCGTGCCGGTGGTGCTGGTCATCATCCTCGTCATCCTGATCGGCCTGCTCCGCTCCCTGCTGATGCCGCTGCTGCTCGTCGCCACGGTGGCGCTCAACTTCCTCGCCACCCTCGGCATCTCCTCGCTGGTCTTCGAGCACGTCCTCGGCTTCGGCGGCACCGACTCCTCCGTCCCGCTGTACGGATTCGTCTTCCTGGTCGCTCTCGGAGTCGACTACAACATCTTCCTGATGTCCCGGGTCCGTGAGGAGTCCCTGATCCACGGCACGCGCAAGGGTGTACTGCGCGGACTGACCACCACGGGCGGGGTCATCACGTCGGCGGGCGTCGTCCTGGCGGCCACCTTCGCGGCCCTGGGAGTCATCCCGCTCGCCTTCCTGGTCCAGATCGCGTTCATCGTCGCTTTCGGAGTCCTGCTGGACACCCTCGTCGTGCGTTCGCTGCTGGTACCCGCCCTGGTCAGGGACATCGGACCGACGGCCTGGTGGCCGGGCGCCCTGAGCCGGAGCGGGAAGGACGCGCCGGAGGCGAGCGCCCCCCTGCCGTAACCCGGGCGGCGGAAGGCGCCCGGCCGCCGCGCATGTCCCGGTGAGACAAAAGTCCCACCGGGACATTTTCGGGTGTACGATGCATCTATGAGTTCGACAGGGAACGGCCCGGACAGGCGCGGCCGCAAGGCGCGCAGGACCCGGGACGCGCTCTCGCAGGCCGCGTTCGATCTGGTACTCGAACGCGGCCTGCGGAGCGTGACGGTCGAGGAGATCGCGCAGGCGGCGGACGTCGACCGGCGCACCTTCAGCCGATACTTCCCGAACAAGGAGGCCGCCGTCCTCGACGTAGTGCGGGGCGACGGCGACAGGATCAACCGAGCGCTCCGCGAGCGCCCCCTGGCCGAGCCACCGCTCACCGCCTACCGCCGGGCCGTCCTCGACTGGCTCGACGACGCGGGGGCGACGCCCTGGCACCTGCGGCCGCGCATCTTCGACCTGCTGGTCATGGCCGAGGAGGAGCCCACTCTGTACGCGGCCTACCACCACATCCGGGTGGACGCCCAGGAGGAGTCGGTGGCGGTCCTGGCGGAACGGCTCGGTACCGATCCGCGGCAGGATCTCCGCCCCGCCGTGGCCGTCGCCGCAGGAGCCGGAGCGCTCCTCGCGGCCCAGGCGGCATGGGTCCGGGGCGGCCGGCCGGCCGCCCTGCCCGAGCTCGTCGTACAAGCCTTCGACGCCCTCTCCGCCAACCTGCTGGAATTCCGGCAGGACGGGCCGGCGCCCCACAGCACCACGCAAGGAAGCACATCATGAGCACGAACCTCCCCACCGCCTACGAGGCGGAGTTCGCCGGCAAGGTCGCCCTCGTCACCGGCGGAGCGTCCGGCATCGGCCTCGCCCTCTCCCGGCGCCTCGCCGCGAGCGGCGCGGCCGTCGTCGTCGCCGACCACAACGAGGACAGCGCCCGCAAGGCCGCCGGCGAGATGCAGGCCACCGGCGCCCGCGCCGCCGCGGTCGCCCTCGACGTCACCGACCCCGCCTCCGTCGAGGCCGGCGTGCGGTTCGCCGTCGACACCTTCGGCGCCCTGCACCTCGCCGTGAACAACGCGGGCATCGGGGGCCCCGCGCGGACCACCGGCGAGTACGGGATCGAGGACTGGAACAGGGTCGTCGCCACCAACCTCAGTGGTGTCTTCTACTCGTTGCGCTACGAGCTCCCGGCCATCCTGGCCTCGGGTGGCGGCGCCGTCGTCAACATGTCGTCGATCCTCGGCACCAACGGCTTCGCGAACTCTCCGGCGTACGTCGCCGCGAAGCACGGCGTCGTCGGTCTCACCAAGACCGCCGCACTCGAGTACGCGGCACAGAACGTCCGCATCAACGCGGTCGGACCGGGCTTCATCGACACCCCCCTGCTCCGTGACACCGACGCACCGGCCCGTGACCACCTGATCTCCCTGCACCCGGCCGGCCGCCTCGGCACCTCGGAGGAGGTCGCCGAGCTCACCGCCTTCCTGCTCTCCGACCGCGCCTCCTTCATCCATGGCAGCTACCACCTGGTGGACGGCGGTTTCTCCGCCTCCTGACTCCCGAATGGCGCACCGCCACCCCGAGGGTCACAAAGGAAGTACGGAGAACGAAGGAGAGTCATGAAAGCCGTCCAGTACCGCACCATCGGCGCCGCACCCGAGGTCGTCGAGATTCCCGAACCCGTCGCCGGGCCCGGTCAGATCCTGCTGAAGGTCAGTGCCGCCGGTGTCTGCCACTCGGACATCGCCGTGATGAGCTGGCCCGCCGAGGGGTTCCCGTACGAACTGCCGCTCACGCTCGGCCACGAGGGTGTCGGCACGGTCGCCGCGCTCGGTGAGGGCGCAGTCGGGGTCTCGGTCGGGGACGCGGTCGCCGTCTACGGCCCCTGGGGCTGCGGCACCTGCGTGAACTGTGCGGAGGGCCGGGAGAACTACTGCCTGCGCGCCGCCGATCTCGGCATCAACCCGCCCGGACTGGGCAACCCGGGCGCCATGGCCGAATACATGATCGTCGACGATGCCCGGCACCTGACGCCCATCGGTGACCTGGACCCGGTCAAGACGGTCTCGCTGACCGACGCGGGCCTCACCCCGTACCACGCCATCAAGCGCTCGCTGCCGAAACTGATGCCCGGCGCCACCGCCGTGGTCATCGGCACCGGCGGCCTCGGCCATGTCGCCATCCAGCTCCTGCGCGCCATGACCGCCGTACGCGTCATCGCCCTCGACGTCACCGAGGAGAAGCTGGCACTCGCGCGGACCGTCGGCGCGCACGAGGCCGTGCTGTCCGACGAGAACGCCGCCGCCAAGGTCCGCGCGCTCACCGGTGGCACCGGAGCCGAGGTCGTCCTCGACTTCGTCGGCGCCGAGCCGACCCTCGCGACGGCCGGTGCGGTCGCCTCCATCGACAGCGACATCACCATCGTCGGTATCGGCGGCGGGCTGCTGCCCGTGGGATTCGGTGTCCTGCCGTTCTCCACCTCGGTCTCCGCACCGTACTGGGGCTCGCGCAAGGAGCTCGCCGAGGTCATCGAGCTCGCCCACGCCGGGGCCGTCGACGTGCACGTCGAGACGTACTCCATCGACGAGGCCCCGCTCGCCTACGAACGGCTGCACGCGGGCAAGGTCAACGGCCGCGCGGTCATCCTGCCCAACGGCTGACCGGCCGGGACGGCTCGCCGGGACGCCTGCCGAAGGCGCCCCGGCGAGCCGTCCGTGCCCTCAGGAAGCAGCCGTCGTGACGTCCGTGCGGGTCAGCCGCACAGGCTCGGTGCCGGACGAGCTGTGCCGCTCGGCCCAGTTCTCCAGCGCCGTACGGCAGGCGTGGTCCAGATGGTGCAGGCCGGACAGGTCCAGGGCGATGGGCCGGTCCTTGGGCAGGGACTCCAGGCTGTCGAGTATTTTCGGCAGCCGCAGGAAGGTCGCGTTGCCGGACAGCCGGGCGCGGACGCCGTCGGCGCTGCTGCCGACGATCTCCAGTCTGATGTGGGAGGCGTCCCAGGCGGCCTTGGCCACGGACAGGGCCAGACCCGTCAGCACGCCCTCGAACATGTTCACCGTGACGATCGTCAGGGCCGTGACGACCAGGATCAGCGCCTCGCCCCGGTGTTCGCGCCACAGTGCCACGAGCGAGCGGAGCGGGATCAGCTTCCAGCCGGCGTGGATGAGGATGCCGGCGAGCGCGGGCAGGGGGATGAGAGCAAGCGCGGAGGGAAGCAGGGCTGCGAACAGCAGCAGCCACACACCGTGCAGCACCCGGGAGGCCCGGGTCCGCGCACCCGCCCGTACATTGGCCGAACTGCGCACGATGACGGCGGTCATCGGCAGTGAGCCGAGGAGGCCGCACACGGTGTTGCCCGCCCCCTGGGCCATCAGCTCCTTGTCGTACTCGGTGCGCGGCCCGTCGTGCAGCCGGTCCACCGCGGCCGCGCTGAACAGGCTCTCCGCGGAGGCGATCAGGGTGAACGCCGCCACGGTCCCGAGCAGACCCATGCTCGCGAGACCGCCGAACTCGGACAGGGCGGGGGGCTGGACGGCGTCCAGCAGCCCTTGGACCTGGACCGTTCCGACCGGGAGATCGAGGACCAGCGTGACGAGTGTGGCCAGTACGACCGCGGCGAGGGCACCCGGGAGGGCCCTCACCCGCTTCGGCATCCTGTTCCACCCCACCACCAGGGCGATCGTCGAGGCGCCGACCGCGAGTGAGGCGAGAGCCGGAGGACTGGACACGGCATCGGCCAGCAGCCCCGGAATGCCCGTCATCTTGCCCGTGCCGGAGGACGGGGCCTCGACGCCGGCAGCCGCGTAGAGCTGACCGGCGATGAGGACGAGGCCGATGCCCGCGAGCATGCCCTCGACCACCGAGAGCGAGATGGCCCGGAACCAGCGGCCCAGCCGCAGTGCGCCCATGGCCAGCTGGAGCAGCCCCGCTGTCAGCACGATCACCCCGAGCGCGGGCAGCCCGAAGGACCGGACCGCCTCGAAGACGAGCACGGTGAGACCGGCGGCCGGCCCCGACACCTGGAGGCTGCTGCCGCGCATGAGGCCGGTGACGAGACCGCCCACGATGCCGGTGATCAGTCCCAGCTCGGCCGGGACCCCCGACGCGACGGCGACGCCCACGCACAGCGGCAGGGCGACGAGGAAGACGACGAGTGACGCGGCGAAATCCTGCCGCAGATGAGGAAACCTGGTGACTCGGTCCATGGCGGCCCTCACCCCGTGCGGAAAGGGGCCGAGCGGACATCGCCGGGCGGGGGTGCCCAGACGGCGTTCTCGCTGATGAGCAGGGTTTCTGCCGCAGAGTGATCGACGTGGGATTGCATACCGGTGGTTCCTCCTGGCGCGCCGAAGGACGGTGCGTAGGCATACGTACGAGAACTGGGGCCTGGAGGGCAGGTCGACATGCCCCCGTGCCGACGGGTCCCGCAGGACCGGGGGCAGGGGCAGGTCCACGAGCACCTGGGGTCAGCTCAGCAGCGGAACACCTGGAGCACGGGGGAGGAATGCGCGGTAGAGGATCTGGAGGTGTGGTGCGCATTGCCCATCGCGGCGACGGCCGCCGGGGCGAGCATGCCGCCCCCGTCGATCGTCACCACGGAACGCGACGGCGCCTCGGGAGGGGGGACGGTGGCGGAGCGATGCCGGTCACGAGGGCGCAGAAGGCCGTTGGACTCGCCGCGACCAGGTGTGCCGCAGGTGCCGTACTCACCGGGTGCTTCGCCTGCGGGCACCTCCGGGGCGCCGGCCGTCCTGCTTTCCGGGACGTACGCGTGGGTATCCGGCGCCTGCGCACCGGAGTACGGGGCCAATAGGAAGCCCATCAGAAAAGCGAGCACGAACCGGACCGCCACTGCTCGCACCCTGCACCTCCTTCCGGACCCCACTCGCCCTTCGGACGCTAACAGGCCGGGGGACTTATGGAGTTACCCCTTCGTGAAGAGTCCGAAAGTCGATGCCCGACGAGCCGAATTATGTAATGGGGAGCTGCGGGCCTGCGGGCGGCCTCACTATCGGTTCTCAGTATTTGAGATTCTTCGCCGCTGTTCGTCATATTGCATATGCCGCTCGAACGGCAATCGTCATATTCGCACGGGAGTTCGCTCCATGGGTATGTGCTGACCGGTTATCGGAGCGGGGACCGCACCGTACCCGCGTCCACACCGAGGGCCTCGGCGAGAACGCGGGTGCGGGCCCTCGCGCGGCTTCTCGAACCGCTTCCCCGCCCTCGCGAGCTTGTGGCGGGCCTTCTTGATGACCCGGCGCCGACGTTCCTTCGCGGGGACGGCGGAGACCGGGCGGGAAAAACATACGCGAGCGCGTGTCGTCCGCATGATCGAGGGCAGGGGTCAGTCGAACGTGAGCGCGAACCGAGTGGTTGGCCGCCGGAGCCCTGTCTTTCACCCGGCATGCCTCCTCGGCCCCGGCGCACCAGGCAGCTCGCTGTCCGCGTGCGGCGCCGGGCCGTTTTCCCCGTGACGGCCAGTCGGATCCTTTTGGCGCGGCGGATGGCGGACGACGGAGTGCATTTCCTGTTTATGACGTCATTCAGGGGAACACTCGGTCGACATGCCCCCGACGGAGAAGGAGTGCAGACCATGACCGATGCCGAGAGCGCGCGGCCCGATGAGGACGCAGGACGTCCGGTGCTGACCAACCGGCAGGGACATCAGGTCTACGACAACCAGAACCAGCGCACGGTCGGTGCCCGGGGCCCCGCGACCCTGGAGAACTACCAGTTCCTGGAGAAGATCAGCCATTTCGACCGGGAGCGCATCCCGGAGCGCGTCGTGCATGCGCGCGGAGTGACCACGTACGGCTTCTTCGAGGCGTACGGCAAGTGGGGCGACGAGCCGATCGGCCGTTACACCCGGGCCAAGCTGTTCCAGGAGGCGGGCAAGCGCACCGACCTCGCCGTCCGCTTCTCCACCGTCATCGGCGGCCGCGACTCCTCCGAGGCCGCCCGCGACCCGCGCGGCTTCGCCGTGAAGTTCTACACCGAGGACGGCAACTGGGACCTCGTCGGCAACAACCTCGGCGTCTTCTTCATCCGCGACGCGATCAAGTTCCCCGACGTCATCCACTCCCTCAAGCCGGATCCGATCACGTTCCGGCAGGAACCGAACCGGATCTTCGACTTCATGAGCCAGACGCCGGAGTCGATGCACATGCTGACGCACCTGTTC
>NZ_DATMVN010000352.1:0-6000 GCF_035563135.1 Streptomyces sp. | reverse complement strand
CATCGACGCCCCGCACGATGCCGCGCCGATCTTGGCGGCGGTGGCCGGCCGGACGGTGACCGGGATCGTGCTCACCCACGGCCACAACGACCACATCACCGCAGCCGTCCGGCTGCGCGAGGCCACCGGGGCACCGATCTGGCTGCACCCGGACGACCGGATGCTGTGGGACGTCGTCCACCCCGACACCGCACCGGACCGTGACCTGGTCGACCGCACCCGGCTCACCGTCGGCGGCATCCACCTGGACGCACTGCACACCCCGGGCCACTCGCCGGGCAGCACCTGCCTGCACGCGGCCGACCTGGGCACCGTCTTCACCGGCGACACGCTCTTCTGCGGCGGGCCGGGGGCGACTGGCCGTTCCTACAGCGACGAGCCGACCATCCTCAGCTCCATCCGGACCCGGCTGTTCACCCTGGACGGCGCCACCGTGGTCAAGACCGGCCACGGCGACGACACCACGATCGGCGCCGAGGTCGGCCTCCTCTCTCCAGCCGTCGCTGACGACGACCGTCTCCCCGAGCAGCAGCTCGATCAGCAGTCGCGCTAGGCCGTGGTCCGCGATGGTCACCACCACGACGTCCCCGCTGTCCGCGGGGACGCGCACCGGCCGGTGCAGCAACAAGACGGCAACCGCGAGGTGCCGGAGTGAACGCCGGGGGACGCAACCGGGGCGCGACCCAGAGGGCCCAGCGTGCCGGGACACGAGTGCCGTCCAGCGCCGTAGGCGCGGCCCTAGCATCTCGAAGGTGTCACGACTACGACGAAGAGGTCAGCAGTGTCCGACTCCGCAGTGACCGCACTCAACCCCACGACGGCTGCTGAACGCAGGCGGGTGGCCACCGCGACCGTCATCGGTACGACGATCGAGTGGTACGACTTCTTCATCTACGCGAATGCCGCCGGTCTGGTGTTCGCGCAGACCTACTTCGCGCCCGCCGGGGAGTCGACGGCCATTCTGCTGTCCTTCGCGACCGTGGGCCTGAGCTTCCTCTTCCGGCCGCTCGGCGCAGCCCTCGCCGGACACTTCGGGGACAAGATCGGGCGCAAGCGCATGCTGGTGCTCACGCTCCTCCTCATGGGCGGGTCGACGACGCTGATCGGACTGGTGCCGACCTACGCTTCGATCGGCGTTGCCGCTCCCATCCTGTTGCTGCTCCTGCGCATCCTCCAGGGGATCTCGGCGGGCGGGGAGTGGGGTGGAGCCGTGCTGATGGCGGTCGAGAACGCACCGGTCAAGAAGCGGGGCATGTATGGCGCGTTCCCGCAGATCGGTGTGCCCATCGGCATGCTGCTCGCGTCCGGGATGCTCGCCCTGATGAGCGGGGTGATCGCTCCGGGTCAGGCGTTCCTCGACTGGGGTTGGCGGGTGCCGTTCCTGCTGAGCATCGTCCTGCTGTTCGTCGGCGTGATGATCCGCCGCAAGGTCGACGAGAGTCCGGTGTTCAAGGAGATCGCCGCGAGAGGCGCGACGACCCGCATTCCCGCCCTGCGGCTCTTCAGCCACCACCTCCCGCTCGTCATCCTCGCCGCGCTCACGTTCGCGGGGAACAACGCGGCCGGGTACATGACCACCGGGGGGTTCATCCAGAACTACGCCACCAACCCCGAGGGACCGGTCGGGCTCGAACGGACCCCGGTCCTCCTCGCCGTGTCCTTCTCGGCTGTCGTGTGGCTCGGCACCACGTGGGCGGGTGGTCTCATCTCCGACCGGATCGGCCGGCGGAACACCTACTTCCTCGGGTTCTCCTGCCAGCTCCTGACGGTCTTCCCGCTGTTCGCGCTGGTCAACACCGGGCGCGTCGGGCTCCTCGCTCTCGGCCTGGCGCTCTTCAGCATCGGGACCGGCCTCACCTATGGGCCGCAGGCGGCGTTCTTCTCGGAGCTGTTCCCCGCGTCCATCCGCTACTCGGGTGTGTCCATCTCCTACGCCCTGGGGTCCATCCTGGGCGGTGCCTTCGCACCGCTGATCGGCACCGCGCTCGTCCAGCGCACCGGCACGGTCTACTCCGTCGGGTGGTACCTCATCGGGATCACGCTGGTGGCCATGTGCGCCACGGCGCTCATCCGCGACCGCCGCGGGATCGCGCTCGGGCCCGAGAACGAGGAGGAACAGGCCCAGAACCCGATCTACGGCCTGCGCCACGCTGACACGGCGCGTGTCTGAGGCGCGGTTGCCCGGTCCGGTGACTGCGCGGAGCGAGAGCGGCGGTACCGCGCCTGTCGTTGCCGCTCTGCTCGGGCGGTTGCCGGGCCGGGTGGAGACATCCCCGGGCGAGTTGGACCGGTACCGGCGGGACAGATCAGGTCAGGTCAGCAGCGGCCCTCCTCTGTGCTCGGTGGAAGCCACATCGGTGGAGGACATCCAGGAGACCTGCCGGATCGCCAGCGCCCACGGCGTCCCGGTTGTGACACGAGGGGCAGGCACCGGCCTGGTCGGCGGGGGGATCGCCGGGGTCGGCGAGATCGTCTTGTCCACCCGGGCCATGGACCGCGTCCTGCGGGTCTCCGTGGAGAACCGTCTCGCCGTCGTCGAGCCGGGGGTCATCAACGCCGAGCTCAACAGGCAGCTGGCGGAGCGAGGGCTGTGGTGGGCCCCCGATCCGGCCAGCCGGGGGATCTCCACCGTCGGGGGGAACGTCGCCACCAACGCCGGCGGACTGCTCTGCGCCAAGTACGGCGTGACGCGGGAGTCCGTGCTGTCGCTCAAGGTCGTCCTGGCCGGCGGCCAACTGATCAGCGTCGGTCACGACACCGTCAAGGGCGTCACCGGACTGGACCTGTGTGCGCTCATGATCGGGTCCGAAGGGACGCTGGGGGTGATCGCCGAGTGCACGCTGAAGTTGCGGCCCCTCGTCCGCGGCTCGGTGGCGACCATCAGCGCCTACTTCTCCTCGGTCGAGCGGGCCGCACAGGCCGCTGCGGCGATCGTCGCGGCGGGCCTGACACCGGCTGTGATGGAGCTGCTGGACCGCCGGACGCTGGAGTGCGTGAGCCGCTACAGCGGCCTGGACCTCCTGGCGCGCGGCGACTCCCTGCTCCTGGTGCAGACCGACGGCACGGGAGCGGTCGCGGAGGCGGAGACGGTGCACGCGCTCGTAATGGCCGCCGGTGGTGCGGCCGAGCTCACGACGGACCCGGACGAATCCGCACGGCTGATGGCCGTGCGCCGCGAGGCGTTCCCCGCCATCGAGAGCCTGGGCACCCTGCTGGTGGAGGACGTCGCCGTCCCGCTGGACCGGATGAGCGCCGTGTTCGAACGGGTGCGGGAACTCGAGGAGCGCTACGACCTCATCATCCCGACGGCCTGCCACGCCGGGGACGGGAACCTGCACCCCGCCTTCGCCTTCCAGGGCGACGAGGTGCCGGAGGCGGTCTGGAACGCGGCGGAGGAACTGTTCGAGTACGCGTTGGAGCTCGGCGGAACCCTCTCCGGGGAGCACGGGATCGGTCTGCTCAAGCGCCGGTGGCTGAAGGACGAGCTCGGTGACGTCCAGATGGCGATCCAGCGGCAGATCAAGGCCGTCTTCGACCCCGCCGGGATCCTGAACCCGGGCAAGGTCTTCTCACCGCAGTCCTGAGGAGCCGTGCCAGCCGGTCACCGGTGGTCCCGCGCTCTCGACCGGTTGGCCGGCCGGATCCGCTTCGAGCGCGACCGCGTCTTCCTCCTCGACGTGGGGGAGCGTGCGTTCCAGTCGCTGCCACAAGAACCCGGGTCCGTTGCAGCCGACGGTGGCGCGCAACGGGTACTGCGGTTCCTCCGAGCCAACGTCAGCTCGCGGCACCCCGCGTCAGGAAGACCGGCGCGAAGAACGCGGCCAGCCGGTCCGTCGCCGTCAACGGCAGCACATCAGCGACGTACTGGTCCGGCCGGACGACCACGACGGCGCCACCACGGTCGACGCCCCGGAGCTCGAAGATGTCCTGCTGGGGGTCCACGGCATACACCTTCTCGTAGTCGACCAGGCCGAACGGGCCGATGCGGGGGAGGAAGGCCTCGGGCACGGAGCTCATGTCCACGTCCTCGAAGGACTGCTGGTAGACCACCTTGACGTCGAACCAGGCGTCGACGTCGGCGCCGTCCGGTGTATGGGTGACGACCGGCGAGTCGGGAGAGTGCGCGAGCCACTCTGCGAAGTCGGTGAGGGCTGATGGCTGTCCTGGCGTGGCGGTGTCGGCGAAGGCGTAGATGCGCCACCGCCCGTCGGCGCGGGCGTGGTGGCCGAGATGCGCGGGGTTGGCGTCGCAGACCCGGACGACCGGCGCCGACCGGAACCGCTTGCCGATGGGGAACCCGGTAGCGCAGGCCTGGTGCTCCGGGTCGGCGACGAGGACGGAGGGCTGGTACTGGGTCATGAAGCCCGCCGGGAACTCGAACGTCTTCACGTAGAAGTCCTCGAGCTCGGACGGGTCGGCGAGCGCTTCAGGCTTCGCCGCCATCAGCGTCGACCACTGCTTGTCGAAGTCGATGAGGTCCTTCGCGACGACCCGGCGCTCCGCGGCGTAGCTGCTCAACAGCGATTCGGGGCTCCGGCCGTCGAGCACGTGGCCGAGCTTCCAGGCGAGGTTGAAACCGTCCTGCATCGACACGTTCATGCCCTGGCCGGCCTTGGCGCTGTGCGTGTGGCAGGCATCGCCGGTGATGAACACACGCGGCGTGCGGGGGCTGGTGCCGTTCGCCGGCGCGTCGTCGAACCTGTCGGCGAGGCGGTGGCCCACCTCGTACACGCTGTGCCAGGCGACGTGCTCCACGCGCACCGTGTAGGGATGCATGATCTGGTTGGCCCTGGCGATGATCTCCTCGATCGAGGTCCTGCGAACCGCGCCGTGGTCGTCCGGGGACACCTCGCCCAGGTCGACGTAGAAGCGGTCGAGGTGCCCGCCTTCGCGCGGGATCAGCAGGATGCTGCCCCCGTCCTGCGACTGGATGGCGCACTTGGTGCGGATGTCGGGGAAGTCGGTGACGGTGAGGACGTCCATCACGCCCCACGCGTGCAGCGCCTGGTCACCGGCGAGCGTGCCCCCGATCGCCTGGCGCACGGCGCTGCGCGCGCCGTCGCAGCCGACCACGTACTTCGCGCGCACGGTGCGCGTCTGTCCCTCCCGCGGGCCGCTGCTGTGGCGCAGGGTGACCGTGACGGGGTGCTCGCCGCCGTCGGCGACCTCCAGGCCGACGAACTCCAGGCCGAAGTCGGGCCTCAGCCGGGCCGGGGAGTTGGCCATGAACTCGGCGAAGTAGTCCTGCACGCGCGCCTGGTTGACGATCAGGTGGGGGAACTCGCTGACCCCGGCCGGGTCGTCAGGAGTCCGCTTCGCGCGCACGATGTGCGACGGGTCGGCCGCGTCCGGCCTCCAGAACGACATCGTGGTGATCCGGTAGGCCTCCTCGATGATGCGGCCGGCGAAGCCGAACGCCTGGAAGGTCTCGACGCTGCGCGCCTGGATGCCGTCGGCCTGGCCGACTTCGAGCCGGCCGCTGCGCCGTTCGACGATGCGCGTGGTCACGTTGGGGAACTGCGACAGCTGGGCGGCGGTGATCATGCCCGCGGGACCAGTGCCGACGATGAGGACGTCGATCGCGTCGGGCAGTTCCTCCGGGCGGTCGATTCCGACACCGGCAGCGGGCTCGACACGTGGATCTCCGGACACATACCCACGGTGGTGGAAACGCACTGGTCCTCCTGGGGTTGTTGTGATCGCGGTGATCCGCGCTCAGGTCGCGTTCGATAACCGAGACATCAGTTCGATATCGAGTACACCGCATCGTAGCCGTCAGCTGGTGGCCGGTTCAAGGGCGGTGGCGGACCGCTGAAGCGGGCTGGTCGCTCGACCCGGGGGTGGTGCTCGTGGGCGTAGGACGTGCCGGTGGTGGGCTGCCCGCCGGTGGCCTCGGCGCCGGGCCGGCACGCCGGAGCGGGGTCGGTACGACGAGGTCCACGCCAGGCGCGGGGGCGCACCTGCAGCAGTTCCGGCGCGGCAGGCGGGGCGTGCGGGCTG
>NZ_DATMVN010000351.1:0-14691 GCF_035563135.1 Streptomyces sp. | reverse complement strand
GCGGCGGCGAGGGCGGGCACAGCTGCGGTGCTGCCCGAGGAGACCGGACCTGCCCGCACGGTCCCGGCCTGGGCCACGGCCCCGCTGCCCCGCCCGGCGTCAGATGTGCGCTCCGCAGGGGCCCCGCAGACCGGGCCGCCGCCCCCGCCCGACCACGGAGTGTCCGGCGGACCGGCCCTGCGGCCGCGGTGGTGGCGAGAAGCCGGGCACGCTCTGCGCGATCGGTTGCCCCTGTGGGTGCAGCTGCGATGCGGTCTGGAGCCACGGGCGCTCGCCGCGCTCGCCGTCGTCCTGGCCGGGGCGGCGGTATTCGCGGCGACACACTTCTGGTCGGCCCGCCCCGAGACCGTACGCGCACCCGACCGAGTGGCGGAAGCCGGCACGGTGCAGATGGGCGGGCCCGGACCCGTGAGCGCTCAGTCGCCCGGCCGCACGCCCGGCCCGGCCTTGGGACCGCAGGCCGGCACCGCACCCGCCGGACAGATCGTGGTCGATGTGAGCGGCAAGGTGCGCCGGCCGGGGATCCAGCATCTGCCCGCCGGCTCCCGAGTCGCGGACGCCCTGCGCGCCGCGGGCGGTGTCCGGGAGGGTGCTGATGTCACCGGCCTGAACCGCGCGCGTGTCCTGACGGACGGTGAACAGGTGGCAGTGGGTCTGCCCACCGCGGCGCCACCCGTGGGGGGAGCAGGGGCAGGCGGCACCACACCGGGGCACGCCGGGCCGGCGGCACCGGTGAGCCTCGGCACGGCCACTGTCGAGCAGCTCGACACCCTGCCCGGTGTCGGGCCGGTGCTTGCCCAGCACATCATCGACTACCGCACCGAGCACGGAGGTTACCGCTCGGTCGACGAGCTGCGTGAGGTCAACGGCATCGGAGACCGCCGGTTCGCGGACCTCCGGCCGCTGGTCAGGCCATGAGCGGCCCTGATGCCCAGATGATGAACGGTTCTGCCACCCCCACGACGAACGGCTCCGACGTCCACACGGATTCGGGCCGGCGGCTGGGGGCAGCCGACCCGCGGCAGGAGGCTCCGGCCGATCTGCGGCTGGTCCCACCCGCCCTGGCGGCCTGGGGAGCAGCCGTCCTGGCACTGGGGGCGCCGGGCCGGTGGGTGGCGGCCGGGGCGGTCCTCTGCGCATGTGCCGGTCTGGGCCTCCTCGCCACACACCGGGTCGTGGCACGAGCAGCCCGGGGCACGGCGGAACCGGCGGGGCAGGGGGGCCCGGCGGGTCCAGCAGGGCGGGCAGGCGCTGCGGGCGGGGTTCCGGGGAGGGCGAGGCCGTCTCGGCGCATGGGCACGCGCACCACGGTTGCGGCAGGTGTGCTGCTCTGCGCGGCCGCCGGGGCTGCGGCAGCCGGGCTCCATGGTGCGGACGCCCGCAGCGGTCCCGTCCCCGGGCTGGCGAAGTCGTACGCGCAGGTGGAAGCGGAGGTGACCGTCACGTCCGACCCACGGCAGACCCGGCCGCGAGTACGGGGGGACCACAGCACGCCCGTATCACTGCTTCTGGACGCCGAGGTCGATCGGGTGACCGCGCCGGACGGCACGGTCACCGAGCTCCGCACGCCGGTGCTGGTCATGGTCGCCCCGGGTGACGCGACGGCGCGGTGGCAGCAGTTGCTGCCCTCGACAGGTCTCCGTATCAGTGGGCGGCTCGCGCCCCCACGTCATGAAGGCGAGCGCATCGCAGCCGTCCTCGGTACCGATGCGGACGACCCGCCGTGGGTCACCGAGGATCCCACCCTTGTCCAACGCGTCGCGGGGCACCTCCGGTCCGGTCTGCGGGAGGCCACCGAGGGGCTCGACGCCGATGCGCGGGCTCTCCTGCCGGGGCTGGTCGTCGGCGACACCTCCCGGGTTCCCCCCGACCTGCAGGACGCCTTCAAGGCCACCGACCTCACCCATCTGCTCGCTGTGTCCGGTGCCAACCTGTCGATCCTGCTCTTCCTCCTCATCGGCCCACCCGGCACGGCACTGCGCAGCGAACGCCGTGGCCTGGCTCCCCGGCTGGGCATCTCGCTGCGTATGACCGCTCTCACCGGTGGCGGGGTCGCCCTCGCCTTCGTGATCGTCTGCCGCCCCGAGCCGAGTGTCCTGCGCGCGGCGGCCTGCGGCCTGATCACATTGCTCGCCATCGGGACGGGCCGGCGCAGATCGCTGATCCCCGCTCTGGCCGCGGCCGTCCTGCTCCTGGTGCTGTACGACCCATGGCTGGCCCGCAGTTACGGCTTCCTGCTGTCCGTGCTCGCCACCGGGGCGCTCCTCACCCTCGCGCCGAGGTGGAGCGGTGCTCTTCAGCGGCACGGTGTCCCAGCACGGCTTGCCGAGGTGCTGGCTGCCGCGGGAGCCGCCCAGGCGGTCTGTGCGCCCGTGGTCGTGATCCTGGCTTCGCGGGTCAGCCTGGTGGCGATTCCCTGCAATATGCTCGCCGAGTTCGCGGTGGCGCCCGCGACCGTCCTGGGTTTCGCCGCGCTCGCCGCGGCCCCCGTGTCCATGCCGGTGGCGCGAGGGCTGGCGGAGATCGCCGGCTGGCCGGTCGGATGGATCGCGTCCGTGGCCCGTACCGGCGCCGCGCTTCCCGGGGCGGAGCTCGACTGGCCGGGCGGCTGGCGCGGGGCGGTACTCCTGGCCTTCCTCACGGCCCTGCTGGTGTTGTCGGCCCGCCGCCTGGCCCGCCACCCCTGGGTCTGTTCCGCGGCAGCGCTCCTGCTGGTGCTCGCGGTACTGAGACCGGCGCCCCTCACCCGGCTCATGACGGGATGGCCGCCACCGGGCTGGGCCTTCGCGCTCTGCGACGTGGGGCAGGGGGACGCCATGGTGCTCGCTGCCGGGGACGGTGCGGGAGTGGTCGTGGACACCGGACCTGAACCCCGCCTGGTGGACCGGTGCCTGCGCGATCTGGGCATCACCCGCGTGCCCCTTCTCCTGCTGACCCACTTCCACGCGGACCATGTGCGCGGCCTGCCCGGAGTGCTGAGGGGGCGCGAGGTCGGCGCGATCCAGACCACGTCCCTCGAAGAACCGCCGGAGCAGGCGGCCTTCGTGAAGAGAACAGCCGCGGCGGCGCGCGTCCCGATGGTCCGGGCCGTTCCTGGGGAGCGACGCCGGACGGGCCCTCTCGACTGGCAGGTGCTCTGGCCCGCGGCCGGCACGCCGGGGGCGGCACCGGCCTACACCACCGAGGAACCCAACGATTCCAGCGTCACACTCCTCGTCCGGTCCGGCGGGCTGACCCTGCTGCTCCTGGGCGATCTGGAACCCCCGGCACAGCAAGGGGTGGTGCGGAGCCATCCGGCACTGCCCCGGGTGGACGTGCTCAAGGTCGCGCACCACGGCTCCGCCCACCAGGACGCCGCGCTCCTGCGCAGCGTCCGCCCGAGGCTCGCGCTGATCAGCTGCGGTACGGACAATCCCTACGGTCACCCGGCGGCCCGTACGGTCGAAGCACTCGAAGCAACGGGAGCGAAGGTCCTGCGCACCGACATCCATGGTGCGATCGCGGTGGCGGGCGCCGGTTCGGGGCTACGGGCGGCAGGCAGGTCATGAACGCGACGCACACCCGGTGCCGTCTCCCGCTGCCGAGCCGCCCTCCGCTGCCAGGAGGCTTCTCGTCGCCGAGGCGGAACCCGCCGTCAGACCAGCCAGGCGCCGTCGAGCATCAGCTCGCGCCCCGCCAGCTCGTTCACCTCACGCCATGCCTTCACGGTGTACGGCGTGACGCGCAGATACACCCATGCGGAGCGGCCGCGCGGGTCCCAGGCGAGCTTCGTGGCGAACGCGTCCCCCGATCCGGCGGGAAGGTCCGCCCCCTCCACGATCTCGGCCGTCCCTTCGATCAGCACCACATCGCGGGTGTGCCCGAGAGTGATTCCGACCTGTCCGGACGGAGTCACGTTGACGGCTGTCGGATTGGTCCGCCGGGTGGCCAGCAGCAGCGTGCCCCGGTCCCATACGAACGACAGCGGCACCAGGCACGGGACGCCGGCGGCAGAGGCCGTCGCCACCCATACGTCCTCGTCCTTCTCCAGACGATCGAGTACATCCTGCTTGCGCTGTTCCGGGCCGCGTGCCGGCTCTCGTTCCGTCATGGCCCACACGCTAGCCAGCGGCTGCGGCAGCCACATCCGTCGGCGGCCCTAGGTCCAGGGACGCATGGCGGCGCCCGGTGCGCCGCGACAGACTCACCGCATGAACGAGGAAGCGCAGCAGCCGGCCTCCGCGCCCGCCTGGGTGGGCGCCTATCTGGAACGCATCGGGGCGGCCCGCCCCGCCCGCGCCGATGCTGCGGCACTGCGCGAGCTACAGCTCCGCCACCTGACGGCCGTGCCCTTCGAGAACCTCTCGATCCATCTCGCCGAGGACATCGTCCTGGAGGAGGAGAAGCTCGTCGGCAAGATCGTGACGGACCGCCGGGGCGGCTTCTGTTACGAGCTCAACGGCGCCTTCTCCGCACTGCTGCGCGAACTCGGCTTCCGCGTCACCCTGCTCCAGGCACGGACCTTCGGCGACGGCGGGCGCCTCGGCATTCCGTACGACCACGTGGCACTGCGCGTGGAGACCGACGACGCCACCGGCCCGTGGCTCGCCGATGTCGGATTCGGCGACCACGCACTGCACCCGCTCGAACTGGACACACGCACGGAACAGGACGATCCCTGCGGCGGATTCCGCTTTCGGGAGGCGCCACAGGGAGATCTGGATCTGCTGCGCGACGGCTCGCGGCAGTTCCGTCTGGATCCGCGGCCACGGGTGCTGGCGGACTTCCGGGCCGGCTCCTGGTACCACCGCACCTCGCCGGACTCTCACTTCACCCGCTCACCCATCTGTTCCCGGCGCACCGGGGACGGCCGGGTGACGCTCCGCGGCCGCACCCTGATCACGACTGTGCAGGGCGAACGGCACGAGACCGAGCTGGGCGGCGACGCCGAAGTGCTGGCCGCCTACCGCGACCACTTCGGCCTGGTGCTCACCCGGCTGCCCGCGGTGCGCCCGGGCCCGGCCGTGTGACACGCGGCACGAACGGTGCGGCATGTGCAGAACCTGAACACCGGGGACCGTCCGTCCGGACCTCCGGTTCCCCCTGGGCCGGCACCGCCTGCGCACACCGGCCCACGGTGCGCCTCTACGGCGCCTCCAGCCACCCCTCGTACTCCGCGGCGAACGCATCGAGGGCCGCGGAGTCCAGCCGTGCGGTCGGGTCCTCCACCACCACCAGCCACTGGGCGTCCTCGGCGTCGTCCTCGCCCGCCAGGGCATCACGCACGAGCTGCGGTTCCTCGGTGACGCCGAACCGGTCGGGCAGCTCACCGGCGACCTCCTCGGCCGTGTCGCGGTCCGGCAGCACCAGTACGTGTCTCACTTCGCTCACCCGCTCATTCTCCGGTACGCCAGGATCCGCGTTCCGCCGGGGCGGCTGCCCCGCAGCGTTGTCACAGGGGCGTGGGATGCTGGACCACGATGGCCACCAGACGTAATTCCACCGACGATCCGCTCGCCCCCGTCACGCTCGCCGTGGGCCAGGAGGACCTGCTCCTGGACCGTGCTGTGCAGCAAGTGGTGGCTGCGGCCCGCGCCTCCGACGCCGACACGGACGTCCGCGATCTCACCCCGGACCAGCTGCAGCCCGGCACGCTCGCGGAGCTCACCAGTCCCTCGCTCTTCGCTGAGCGCAAGGTGGTCGTCGTCCGTAACGCGCAGGACCTCTCCGCCGACACCGTCAAGGACGTCAAGGCCTACGTGGGTGCCCCTGCCGAGGAGATCACCCTCGTCCTCCTGCACGCGGGAGGGGTGAAGGGCAAAGGGCTGCTGGACGCGGTGCGGAAGGCGGGGGCGCGTGAGGTGGCGTGCCCCAAGACGACCAAGCCGGCCGAGAGGCTGTCCTTCGTGCGGTCGGAGTTCCGGGCGCTCGGACGTTCCGCCACTCCGGAGGCCTGCCAGGCTCTGGTGGACGCCATCGGCAGTGACCTGCGGGAGCTGGCGAGTGCCGTCTCGCAGCTGGCCGCCGATGTCGAAGGCACCATCGACGAGGCGGTCGTCGGCCGCTACTACACGGGCCGGGCGGAGGCATCCTCCTTCACCGTCGCGGACCGTGCGGTCGAGGGCCGCGCGGCGGAGGCGCTGGAGGCGTTGCGGTGGTCGCTGTCCACCGGCGTCGCCCCCGTCCTGATCACCAGTGCCCTCGCCCAGGGTGTCCGGGCGATCGGCAAGCTCTCCTCGGCCCGGGGCGGACGGCCGGCGGACCTGGCCCGGGAGCTCGGCATGCCGCCCTGGAAGATCGACCGGGTCCGTCAGCAGATGCGTGGATGGACACCGGACGGAGTGGCGGCGGCCCTGACCGCGGTCGCGGCGGCCGACGCCGGCGTCAAGGGAGGCGGGGACGACCCCGAGTACGCCTTGGAGAAGGCCGTGGTCGCCATCGCCCGCGCGGCACGTTCCGGCGGCCGCTGAACCCGGACCGCAGACGGGCCACGCCCCGAGACGGGCCACGCCCCGAGACGGGCCACGCGTGAGGACGGGCCACGCCCGAAGGCCCCGGCGGCGTCCTGGGGAGGACGCGGCCGGGGCCTTCGGTTCACGCTTGGTGCGCCGCACCCGCGTGGCGAACGCAGGTTCGGTGTGCGACGCGGGGTGCCGGTCAGGAGCGGGAGAGAGGGCCCGCTGAGTCCGTTCCGGCGATCACATCAGTGGTTCAGCCCTGGAGGGCGGCAACCTTGAGCGCCAGCGCCGACTTCTTGTTGGCGGCGGCGTTCTTGTGGATGACACCCTTCGAGACAGCCTTGTCGAGCTGACGGGAGGCGTCACGGACGGCCACAGTGGCCTTCTCGACGTCACCGGCAGCGGCAGCCTCACGGGCCTTGCGGATCGAGGTCTTGAGCGAGGACTTGACGGCCTTGTTACGCAGGCGCGCCTTCTCGTTCGTCTTGTTCCGCTTCATCTGGGACTTGATGTTCGCCACGAAAGAGCCTTTTCAGGTTCGTTGGATCTCCTATGTGCGCCACGCCGCTTCTGAGGGCCACGAGGCACAGCTGCCCACGGTAGCAGTCACCTCCGGACCGGCCCAAACCGGTCGCGGCCCCGCAGGCGTGGGACCATGGAGGCTACGTATCGATCCGTCCGACCCGACTTCGACCCGAGACACGGCGTCCGGCGTCTCAAGAATCAGGACCCTGCGTGCCCGCGACTCCTACCAACGTGCCCGAGCCGAGCCGTACCGACCCGGCGCTGATCCGCAACTTCTGCATCATCGCGCACATCGACCACGGCAAGTCGACGCTTGCCGACCGGATGCTCCAGCTGACGGGAGTGGTCGACCAGCGGCAGATGCGCGCCCAGTATCTCGACCGGATGGACATCGAGCGCGAGCGCGGCATCACCATCAAGTCCCAGGCGGTACGTCTGCCGTGGGCGCCCACCGAGGGTGAGGACAAGGGCCCGACCCATATCCTCAACATGATCGACACTCCGGGCCACGTGGACTTCACCTACGAGGTCTCCCGTTCCCTGGCGGCGTGCGAGGGCACCATCCTCCTGGTCGACGCCGCTCAGGGCATCGAGGCGCAGACACTGGCCAACCTCTACCTGGCGATGGAGAACGACCTCACCATCGTGCCGGTGCTCAACAAGATCGACCTGCCCGCCGCCCAGCCCGAGAAGTTCTCCGAGGAGCTGGCCAACCTCATCGGCTGCCGGCCCGAGGATGTGCTCAAGGTCTCCGCGAAGACCGGTGTCGGCGTGGACGCCCTGCTCGACCGGGTGGTCCGGGACGTCCCGGCTCCGGTCGGCGAAGCGGACGCGCCCGCCCGCGCGATGATCTTCGACTCGGTCTACGACCCCTACCGAGGAGTCGTCACCTACGTCAGGGTCGTCGACGGCCAGCTCAGCAAGCGCGAGCGCATCCGGATGATGTCCACGGGCGCCACCCACGAGCTGCTGGAGATCGGCGTCTCCTCCCCGGAGATGACCCCGGCCGACGGCATCGGCGTGGGGGAGGTCGGCTACATCATCACCGGTGTGAAGGACGTCCGGCAGTCCAAGGTCGGTGACACCATCACCTCCCTGAACAAGGGGGCGACCGAGGCCCTGGGCGGTTACAAGGACCCCAAGCCGATGGTGTTCTCGGGGCTCTACCCCCTGGACGGCTCCGACTACCCGGACCTGCGCGAGGCGCTGGACAAGCTCCAGCTCAACGACGCCGCCCTGGTGTACGAGCCGGAGACCTCGGCCGCGCTCGGCTTCGGTTTCCGTGTGGGCTTCCTCGGTCTGCTGCACCTCGATGTGATCCGTGAGCGCCTCGAGCGCGAGTTCGGGCTGGAGCTCATCGCCACCGCCCCCAACGTGGTCTACCGCGTGGACATGGAGGACGGCAGCGAGCACATCGTCACCAACCCGAGCGAGTTCCCCGAGGGCAAGATCGACAAGGTGCACGAGCCGGTCGTGAGGGCCACGGTCCTGGCGCCCAGTGAGTTCATCGGTGCGATCATGGAGCTCTGCCAGAGCCGGCGCGGCACCCTGCTCGGCATGGACTACCTCTCCGAGGACCGGGTGGAGATCCGCTACACCCTGCCGCTCGCGGAGATCGTCTTCGACTTCTTCGACCAGCTGAAGTCCAAGACCCGTGGTTACGCCTCGCTCGACTACGAGCCCACGGGTGAGCAGTCCGCGCAGCTCGTCAAGGTCGACATCCTGCTGCACGGCGACAAGGTCGACGCCTTCTCCGCGGTCACGCACAAGGACGCGGCGTACGCGTACGGTGTCCGGCTCGTCGCCAAGCTGCAGAAGCTCATCCCGCGGCAGAACTTCGAGGTGCCGATCCAGGCGGCCATCGGCTCCCGTGTCATCGCCCGTGAGACCGTCCGTGCCATCCGCAAGGACGTCCTCGCCAAGTGCTACGGCGGTGACATCTCCCGTAAGCGGAAGCTGCTGGAGAAGCAGAAGGAAGGCAAGAAGCGGATGAAGATGGTCGGCAACGTGGAGGTGCCGCAGGACGCGTTCATCTCCGTCCTGTCGACCGACGAGTCGGCCGGCGAGGGCAAGGGCAAGAAGTAGGCCCCGGCCCGTCTCCCGGCCCCGCCCACGGGCCCGCCCCTGTCCGGCCCGGGGCGACCTGGCCGTACGTTCCCGGGAGCAGCCGGGAGCAGCCGGGAGCACCCGGGAGCACCCGGGAGTAGCCCAACCGGCCCCTGTGCCGCGGACCTCCGCGGCGCAGGGGCCCGGTTCGTTATCAAGCGGCGGCCTGCTGCCCCTTACGCGACGGTCCCGCGCGCTCTACCCTGATCACCACCCGTTAGTTACTCGCCAGTTAAACAAGCAGGCCGAGCGGGAACGAGAAGCAGCACATACACACAGCAACACCCATGAGCCGGTCGTAGCAATGCCGCAGGCCCGGAGGACGTCGTGAGCGACACACAGACCCTGATCGATAGCCGACCGCCCTCCGTGGCGACTCTCTTCATCGAGCGCGTGGCGGCCACCCCGCACGGGGAGGCGTACCGCTATCCGGTGCCGGCCGCCTCCGGCCAGGGCCCGGACGAATGGAAGTCGCTCACCTGGGCGCAGGCCGCCGAGCGGGTCCATGCCATCGCGGCCGGTCTGATCGCCCTGGGGGTCCGGCCGGAGGAGCGCGTCGCGCTCGCCTCCTCCACCCGCGTCGAGTGGATCCTCGCCGACCTCGGCGTGATGTGCGCGGGTGCGGCCACCACGACGATCTACCCCTCCACCAACACCGAGGAGTCCGCCTTCATCCTGGCCGACTCCGACAGCCGCGTCCTGATCGCCGAGGACGCCGCCCAGCTGGCGAAGGCCCGGGAGAACAGGGCCGGGCTGCCCGAACTGGCGCATGTCGTCGTCATCGACCCGGCCGGAGTCGAGTCCGCGGAGGGCGACCCCGCGGGCTGGGTGCTCACTCTGGCCGAGCTCGAGGCCCGGGGCGCCGAACACCTGGTGAAGAATCCGGACGCGATCACCGACCGGGTCGCCGCCATCACCCCGGACCAGCTGGCGACGCTCATCTACACCTCGGGCACCACCGGCCGCCCCAAGGGCGTACGGCTGCCGCACGACAACTGGTCGTACATGGCCAAGGCGACCGTGGCGACCGGTCTGATCACCGCGGGCGACGTCCAGTACCTCTGGCTGCCGCTCGCGCACGTCTTCGGCAAGGTGCTCACGTCCGGCCAGATCGAGGTCGGCCACGTCACCGCCGTCGACGGCCGCGTCGACAAGATCATCGAAAACCTCCCGGTGGTCCAGCCGACCTACATGGCGGCTGTTCCCCGCATCTTCGAGAAGGTCTACAACGGTGTCGCCGCCAAGGCACGGGCCGGCGGCGGCGCGAAGTACAAGATCTTCCAGTGGGCGGCCGGTGTCGCCCGCGAGTACGCCACCGTGTCGCAGGACAACTTCCGGCGCACCGGCAAGGCCTCCGTGCCCCTCGCGCTCGGCGCCAAGCACAAGGTCGCCGACACCCTCGTCTTCGCGAAGATCCGCGAGGCCTTCGGCGGGCGGCTCCGCGCCTGCGTCTCCGGTTCGGCCGCCCTCGCCCCCGACATCGGCCTCTTCTTCTCCGGAGCGGGCATCCACATCCTGGAGGGCTACGGTCTGACCGAGTCCAGCGCCGCCTCCTTCGTCAACCCGGGCGAGGCCTACCGCACCGGAACGGTCGGCAAGCCGCTCCCCGGCACCGAGGTGAGGATCGCGGACGACGGCGAGATCCTGCTGCGCGGTCCCGGGCTGATGGAGGGCTACCACCGGCTGCCCGAGAAGACCGCCGAGGTGCTGGAGTCCGACGGCTGGTTCCACACCGGCGACATCGGTGAGCTCTCCCAGGACGGCTACCTGCGGATCACCGACCGCAAGAAGGACCTGATCAAGACGTCAGGCGGCAAGTACATCGCTCCGGCGGAGGTCGAGGGGCAGTTCAAGGCGGTGTGCCCGTTCGTCTCCAACATCCTGGTGCACGGCGCGGACCGTAACTTCTGCACCGCTCTCATCGCGCTCGACGAGCCGACCGTCCTCAGCTGGGCGCAGGAGAACGGGCTGGGCGGCAAGCCGTACGCCGACGTGGTGGCGTCGCCGCAGACCGTGCAGCTCATCGAGGGTTATGTGCAGCGCCTCAACGAGGGCCTGCAGCGCTGGCAGACCATCAAGAAGTTCCGGCTGCTGCCGCGTGACCTCGACATCGAGCACGGCGAGCTGACCCCCAGCCTCAAGCTGAAGCGGCCGGTCGTCGAGCGCGAGTACAAGCACCTCATCGACGACATGTACGCGGGCTCCCGCGAGGCGTAACGGTCCAGGAGCACGTCGGAACGGTCCAGGAGCACGTCGGAGCGGTCCAGGGGCACGTCGGAGCGGGGCCGGTGGGTGCGCGAGCGTCCACCGGCCCCGCTCCGTCTCCTGCCGGCTCCGGCCACTTCCGTCACTCGGTGTTTGCGGGCACGCCCTGTCTGTCACTCTGTCGGGATACGTCAGCGGCGTTTCGCGAGACCGTCAGGAGCCGCACCGTGGGACCCATCCCCTCGCAGCGGGACACCGTCCAGCGCCCCGGCACCGTCGTCGCAGGCCAGGGCGGCGACCCCCGTCCGGTCGCCCGCACGAGCCTGCCCGGGATCCCGCAGGCCTCGGCCGCGGCCCGCAGATTCGTCCGGGCCGCGCTCGCCGACTGGACCGGGCTCGGCCTGCCCTCCACCGGTGAGTTCGGCGAGCGGCTCACCGACGACGCGCTGACCGTGGCCAGCGAACTGGTCACCAACGCGGTCGTGCACGCCGGGACGACGGTCGAGCTGCTCCTGCGGCTGGAGGACTCGGCCGGGCCCGCGCCGGCCGCGCTGGTGCTGGAGATCACCGATCACCATCCCGCCCGGTCGGTGCGCGACAGCCGCACCGAGCGGCCCGACCCCGCCGAGTACGGCCGTGGGCTCCAGCTCGTGGCCACCCTCGCCGAATCCTGGGGCATCACCTACCGCACCGGGCTCAAGACCGTCTGGGCCCGTCTCCCCGGCGACGACCACTACGGACTGCTGCCCGGTACCCCGGCTGCCGACGACGCCTCCCGCGGACGCGGTCCGCGCCCCGGTGGCATCCTCGTCCCCGCGGCCGGGCACGCCGTGCGCGACGACGCGGGCTGGGCCGGGGGCGGCGGGCTGTCCTTCCTCGCCGAGGCCTCCGGCCTGCTCGCGGGCCAGCTCGACGAGGACCTGGTGGCCTCGACGGCGGGCACGCTCCTGGTGCCCCGGCTCGCCGACTGGTGTGCGATATGGCTGGAGAGCGAGGGCGGCGGCCCGGCGGCCGTGCCCCGGCTCGCGGGGGTCTGGCACCGCGACGAGGCCCGGACCGGTCTGCTGCGCCCCGCTCTGGAGAAGGAGCCGCTCCGCTTACCCGGAAGCGTCGGCACCGGCCCCGTCCCCATACCGTGGCCCAAAAGCGCCACGGCGCCGCGCGGGGACGGCACGGGCGCCGCCCTCGCCCACCGGATCATCTCGGGCGGGCGCACGCTCGGCGCCGTTCTCGTGGGCCGCGAGGGCACCGACCACATCCCCGACGAGGTCGCCGCCCTCCTCGCGGACTTCGTGCGCCGGGTCGGACTCGCCGTGGGGGCCGCCCGCGCCTACACCCGCCAGGCCACCATCAGCCGCATCCTGCAGCGCGGCCTGCTGCCCAGCAAGGTCGCCGAGATCCCCGGGGTCACCAGCGCGCTGGTGTACGAGCCGGGGGACGACGGGGTGGTCGGCGGCGACTTCTACGACCTCTTCCCGTGCCCCGGCGGCCGCTGGTGCTTCGTACTCGGAGACGTCCAGGGCAGCGGCCCCGAAGCCGCCGTCGTCACCGGGCTCGCCCGGCCCTGGCTGCGCCTGCTGTCCCGGGAGGGCCATCGCGTCGGCGAGGTCCTCGACCGGCTCAACCGGCTCCTCCTGGACGACGCCATGGAAGCGGCCGACGCCGCCGCCCTCATGGTCGCGGCGGCGGGCGGTCAGCAGATCCCGGGCGACGCGCAGACGCCGGGCGGCTCCCAGTCCCGCTTCCTCTCCCTGCTGTACGGCGACCTCGTGCCGCTCCCGGGCGGCGGTGTGCGCTGCACCGTGGCGAGCGCCGGCCATCCGCTCCCGCTGCTGCTGCGCCCGGACGGCTCCGTACGCCCGGCCGCCGAGCCGCAGGTGCTGCTCGGAGTCGTCGAGGACGTGGCGTACGGCAGCCGGACGTTCGACCTGGCACCCGGCGACAGCCTCCTCTGTGTCACGGACGGGGTGACGGAGCGGCGCTCCGGGCGGCTGATGTTCGACGACGGCGACGGCCTCGCCCGGGTGCTGGCCGGCTGCGCGGGGCTCCCGGCCGCCGGGATAGCCGACCGGATCAAGCAAGCCGTCCACGCCTTCGCCGAGCGGCCGCCGGACGACGACCTGGCCATGCTCGTGCTCCAGGTCGACGGATACGCGCAGGACGGAAAGGCGGATGTGCGGGGCGGCTCCGCCGGCGAGTGACAATGGACGGTATGCCTTCCGTACTGCCCGATGGTGAACCCGTGCCCGACGACGGGGCGCTGCCCCGCCACGCCCTGGAAGGCGCCGCCGGCCGGCCGCTCGGCTTCTACCTGCACGTGCCCTACTGCGCCACCCGCTGCGGCTACTGCGACTTCAACACCTACACCGCGACCGAGCTGCGCGGTTCCGGCGGCGCCCTGGCCTCCCGGGACAACTACGCCGCCCACCTGGTCGAGGAGGTCCGCCAGGCCCGCAAGGTGCTCGGCGACGATCCCCGCCCGGTCCGCACGGTCTTCGTCGGCGGCGGTACGCCGACGCTGCTCCCCGCCGCAGACCTCGTCCGGATGCTCGCAGCGATCCGAGAGGAGTTCGGGCTGGCCGAGGACGCCGAGATCACCACGGAGGCCAACCCGGAATCCGTCGGTCCGGCGTATCTGGCGACCCTGCGGGAGGGCGGCTTCAACCGGGTCTCCTTCGGCATGCAGAGTGCCCGCCGGCACGTCCTGAAGGTCCTGGACCGCACCCACACGCCCGGCAGGCCCGAGGCCTGTGTCGCCGAGGCCCGCGAGGCCGGCTTCGAGCACGTCAACCTCGACCTGATCTACGGGACCCCCGGTGAGTCCGACGACGACTGGCGGGCCTCCCTGGACGCCGCGATCGGCGCCGGACCCGACCATGTGTCCGCGTACGCGCTGATCGTCGAGGAGGGGACCCAGCTCGCCCGGCGCATCCGCCGCGGCGAGGTCCCGATGACGGACGACGACGTCCACGCCGACCGCTACCTGATCGCCGACGAGGCGATGGCGGCGGCGGGCTTCTCCTGGTACGAGGTGTCGAACTGGTCCCGTACGCCCGAGGGCCGCTGCCTGCACAACGAGCTGTACTGGCGCGGGGCCGACTGGTGGGGCGCCGGGCCGGGGGCCCACAGCCACGTCGGCGGGGTGCGCTGGTGGAACGTCAAGCACCCCGGGGCCTATGCGCAGGCCCTGGCCGAGGGCCGTTCGCCCGGGGCCGGCCGTGAGGTCCTCGGTGACGAGGACCGGCGGGTCGAGCGCATCCTGCTGGAGCTGCGGCTCGTCGAGGGCTGTCCGCTGTCGCTGCTCGCCCCCGCCGGCCTCGCGGCGGCCGGCCGCGCGGTGGCGGACGGGCTGCTGGAGCCCGGTCCGTACGGTGAGGGCCGGGCGGTCCTCACCCTGCGGGGCCGGCTGCTGGCCGAC
>NZ_DATMVN010000350.1:0-5802 GCF_035563135.1 Streptomyces sp. | reverse complement strand
TGCCCCTGCCAGATGGCGCGGGCGGGGCCAGCGGGCGATTCACCCAAAGCCACCCGGGCGTGCAGGATCCGCAGCGCGAGGTCGACGATCGCATCGACTTCCCGGCGGCCGTCGAACGCCGCACGGGTTCCCGCCAGCAGCGGAGATGACCAGGACGGTTCGACACGGGTCTCGTCCCAAGCCCGGCTTGCGGCGCCGGCGACCTGGGCCTCGATCGAGGTGGCCGAGGCGAGTTCGGCCGTCTTACGGGACGGCCGTGGCGCCCGCTCCACCGTCGCCGAGGGCGGCTCGCTGTCGCCGGTGACGGCCAAGAGGACCACTAGGAGCACGACGAACACCACTCCAGATGGCGGGGCGGCGCTCTGCATGCCGATGAAGACCGCGATGGCGGCCACCCACTGCGCTTTGGTGGGCATCCGTCGCCATGCGCGCCCGGCCGACGCCGTCCAGCCGGTCGGCGAGACAACCGGTGGGCGCGGCTCCGACGGCAGAAGCATGCTCCGGCTCAGGTAGGTCGCGCTGTTGCTGCCGTAGCGGCTGCGCCACAGCATCTCGTGACGTTGGTCCTGCGTGCCCATGCCTACGGCTGTCCTCCCCCGGTGCGGAGCAGCAGTCTGGCAGCGACCGGAGACGAAACCCGGGAACCGCAGGGGTGGTGTACCTCCGACGGGGCGGTTCGCCGGACCCAGCGGGTGGGGCGACCAGTCCACCTCCCGCCCGTTGAGATCAGCGGCCGGCTCGCTCCACAGCTACCGCGAGCAGCCCCTGCGGTGGAAGCCCCGATCTTCGCCGCCCACGTCTGGACGAACCGGTCTCGCTTCTGTCCAGGGCACATGCCACGATCCGTGCCGCGCCGTCGTCCACAAGGGAATCGGCGCTCCACGGGGGTCATCTCATGCGTCACCATCTGCCCGCTCTAGCGGTACTCGCCGTCGGCTTGCTGACCGGCTGCAGCAGCGCTCCCGAACCCGCGACCGCTGGGGCGGCGCCCTCGGCGACCCGTGCCTGGGTGGGCCCGTCGGGACTGGAAGTCGAGTCCGAGCAGGCTGCCCGGGCGGCGGTTGAGGCACAGAGAGTCGAGGCCGAGCGGCGCGCTGCCGAGGCGGCAGCACAGGCTGCCGCCGCGGAGGCAGCGGCGCAGCAGGCAGCAGCCCAGGAGGCGGCCGAAGAGGCAGCGGCGCGGCAGGCGGCCGAAGATGCGGCCGCCCAGGCCGTGATCGACGCCGAGGGCGGGTGCCCGCCGGGCTGGTACTTCGATGACGCCGCGGGCTGCACCAAGCAGACAGGGGACAGCGGTGGGGATGACGGCTATGTCACCTCCGACCTGGAGGTCCGCTGTTCCGACGGGACGGCGACCGTCGAGGAGTGCTTCGGCCCTGGTTCGGATCTCAACGGCAACGGGGTCGCCGACATCAACGAGTGACTGCGCACCCACGGGCCCTCGATGTGGCGACCAATGCCGTTCTGAAGTGCCGCCGGGCCCCGACGGGCTCGCTGCGCCTACGCGAAATCGACGACGGCGCTCTCAGACGGCACCGCGGCACTCACCTCGACAGGAGCACACCCAGTCAGGCCCGGGGCCCTCGGCGGGCGCGGAGCCGGTCGCGTTTCGTCGAAGCCGGCCGTCGACGAAACTGACGACAGTCCGCGGGCGATGTCCCGAGGGCGCTCGGGTTCCCCGCAGCGAATGCCCGCCCTTGTTCGAGGTGAGCAGCTGCACCTGGTACAGCTCGGTGAACTTCCGGCCGGTGTCAGGGGTGACGAACGTCTGGAACTTCCGCAGCGTCTGCCGGCCCAGGTTCCCCCGGTCGACGAGGAAGCACACCCGCTGGGCGCCGGCGAACTTCAGCATGCGGTACGTCTCGGCGGCGGCCATGAACGTCTTGCCTGCGCCGGTGGCCATCTGCACCAGGGCGCGCAGGCGGTCAGCGGCCAGCGAGGCCTCCAGGGCCAAGATCGCGTCGTACTGCGCGGGGCGCAGCCCGACTCGGTCCAGCGGTGGCAGGTGCCGCAGTCCGCCGCGGAACGTTGCGGTGTCGGGCATGGCGCGGTGCGCTTTCACCCAGCGGGCCAGCGTCTCGGGTCGGTGGAACCAGTGCACCTCGCGCGACCGTGGCACCGGGTCGAAGGCGTTGGTGAACTGCGTCTCCGCGCCAGTGGACTCGTAGGCGAACGGCAGCGGCTTCCCGACTGCCGGTATGCCGAACGGCAGGCCTGCCGCGTACTTCGCCGACCGCGTCTCGACACCGGTGAGCGACATGCCCTGCTTCTTAGCCTCCAGCACACCGACGGCTTCGCCGTCGACGAACAGCAGGTAGTCCGCACGGCCGTGGCCACCGGCAAGCTCGAACTCACGCACGGCGACGCCGCGGCCGGCCATCCGGTCGATGTCCTTGTAGTTCTGCACCACCCAGCCCGCTGCGGTGAGCATCTGGTCGATGCGCACGCGCGCACGCGCTTCGGGCGTCAGGTAGCTCTCGCTGCCCATCGGTGGTGCACCCCCGTGCTCTCGTAGACCTACAGGACCTGCCGGACGGTCCGCGGACCGCACCCGAGTGCAGCACTCCGCACGGTATCGGGTCGGCCGCGCACCGTATGCCACATCGCTGACATTCCGACCGCGACGGGGAACCCTCACCACGCCGAGGGAGATGCCGCCCGGAGCCTCCCCCTGCTCCCACCTGCGCCGTACGGTCCACGACCACTGCTCGAGAGATGAGGAAGCACTGTGGGGCTGTTTGGCGGACCGCCGAAAATGACTGTGGCCGAGGCGTTGCAGCACTACACCGAGCTCGTCTCCATCACCCTGCTCAGGATGTTCCACCTTGGGCAGCTCACCGGTGCCCGCGGTCCGCAGCTGTGGCAGGCCGCCTTCGGGGAGGCCTTGCATCTGCTCGGCGGAGACCGGTCGGGCACGCGCGGCCAACGGGCATTGCGGGCACGTCAGATCCTGGACACCTTCGGTCTGGCCGACGCCGTCGACGACGCCGCGCTCGCACACGTCTCCAGCGGCGGTACCTCCCACGACTTCCGGCCGGGCCTGCACGAGCTTGCCGGCGCGCGCGGCATCGGCGAACTTCCCAGCCGGCGGTTCTGACCCACCCACCGCCGCCTCTGACCCTGTTCCAGTCGCGAGCCCCGGTGCCCGCGTGGCCGTGCGGGCTGAGGAAGCACCCCGGCTGGGAGCGGGGCATCGCGAGCGCAGCTCTGACCTTCGCTGGGGTGAAACCGCGCATAGCGAGGTAGACCCCGGCCGGGTGCTGCGTACCGTGCTACGGCATAGCGCGTGTCCAGGAGGTGGCCAGGGTGAAGGCGGCGATGGGACGTAAGGCGCGCGTAGCGGCGGACCTGATGGACGCGGCCGCGTTTGAGGGCAAGCTGCACGCCCGCTCGGCGACGCAGCAGCTTGAGCACTGGGCCCGCGTCGGCCGTCTCGTCTCCGCGCAGCCGGCCGAGGCCAGTCGCCGGATCGAGGCCGCGTTCGCCGGTGCGCTGGACGAGCGGGACCTGAGCGCCGAGGAGCGGGTCGTGTGGAACGCCGAGTTGGACACGGCCATCTGCGAAGCGGCCTCCGCCGTCCGGTTCGGCGAGGTGCTCGCCGCCCGTGGTGTGACCACGGTCGCCCTCGACGAGCATGGCCGTCTGACGCATCACCACCCGGACCGCACGAAGCCCCCCGGGTAGCGCCGCATGGCGCCCAGCCGCTGGTGCAGCGCGGTCTCGATGCCGACGGAGGTGCAGTAGCCGCCCCACGGGGTGGGACAGTCCATGCTTGCGTCAGAGGCGGCCTGCGCAGCGGCTGAGCATGTGATGAGGACCGTGGCGCATCCACACGATGACGTCCAGGACCCGCAGCGGGGTGATGTGCGGTGACAGGCCGGCCGCGTCACGCACGGCGAGCAGGCGGTCGGAGAGGACTCCTGCGTCCTCGGCGTACATCCCGGCCAGCCAGTTCCACAGGCCGGCCGGCCTGCCGTAGGCGCAGCGGACCACCCGGTCGTACACCGGGATGAGGCGGGGCCGCTTTCGAGCCAGGAGCTTGTTGGTGATGACCCAGCCCATGCCGTAGGGCTCCTCCAGGAGGTCCCAGGCGACGCGGGCGTGCGACGAGGTATCGAAGAGCTGCACAGCTGCGGGGTCGCTGATGCTGACGTCGGTGGGTATCTGTTCGAGGTGGCGAGCGATGTCGGGCCCGAGGCTGCCCTCGAGGAGTTGTAGGGCGACATCACCGGGGACGTGCACCTCGAGCAGCGTCACGGCGACCAGGTCGTCGAGGGTGATCTGGTTGGCCATCTCGGACCGGTCCCCGCCGCCGCCGATGAACTCGAACCGGCTTCCGGAGTAGTGCGGGGCCACGCCCTCGGGAAGGTCAGGTTGGAAGTAGCTGCGCAGATCCGCGATCGCCTGTGGGTCGTCCACCACGGCGAGCAAGTCGGTCAGGCCGATCGGCTGCCGGGTCACAGGTCCTGCGCCTCGTTCCGCCGGTACAGGCCGCGCCCCACGCGGGTGAGGTCGGCGTACCCGGCGACGCCGTCGCCGGTGGACTCGGCGCACAAGTGGGCGCTGATCATCGTGCGGACGGTCGCCTCGGCGTAGCCCGTGCCACGGCGGCGCATCTCGGCGATGACCTCCGGCATGGTGAACTCGGCCCGTCCACTGCGGCTGGTGACTGCCTGAGCCGCCGCGAGGATTACCCGGCGAGCTCCTTCCCGGGTGGCGGCGGAGGCTTCGGCGGGCGCGCCCGAGCTGTTGGGCGGCTCCGGTGTCGTGGCAGCTGGATCGGCCGCGAGCGTGACCGGTCCCCCATCGGTCACCCCCTGGACCCGGTAGGCGTAGAGCGTCAACTGGTCACCGGCGGGTTCGGCGGTGACGCACTCGGCCGTCACCATGCCGGCGACCAACGCGGCACCGATCGCCTGCGTGGCGGTTCGAGGGAGCGCGGCGACGGCCGCCCCGGGCAGGCGCACCTGCTGACCGGGAGCGCCCGACCAGCTCAGCCCGCTTCGCTGGGAGGCCGCGGCCACGTAGCGGGCCAGCCGGTCGTTGAGCACCTGGATCACCCAGCGCTCAGCTGCCGGCGCGACGGCGACACGGAGGAAGTCCCGCAGAAGTTCGCCGAACGTCATCGTGTCCGGGGAGATGCCGGTGCGGCTGTCCCGCGGGAACTTCAGCTCGACGACAGCACCGGCCAGGCCGTCGACAACCAGGTCCAGGCGCCCGCCGATGGCGGATGCTCCGGGCACCTCCACGGCGACCCGGTCCGGCGTGATGCCGAACCCCTCCAGCGCAAGAACGGTCTCAAACCGGAGGACGTCCTCGGTGAGCAGGTGGGTGCGTCCCGCCCGGCCGTGTGCGGCGATCCGCTGGGCAACGGCGGCCCACAGTCGGATCCAGTCCGGCTCCGTGTGGGCGCCTGCTCCGTCACTCCGGCCTGCGACACGGCGGTCATGTTCGGAAGTGCTGCCCGGAGGGGTCATGCGCGCAGGCGGTGCACCGTCGCCGCCCAGCGTCTGCGGAACCGGCCACACCGGGGCATCGCTCATGCAGAAGGACCGTAGGCCAGCACTCCGACAGTCGCGGTCGGAGGGCGAACTGGCCAGTCGAGTCGCGAGAGGCCAGGTGGCATTCGCCCGGAACTTGATCTTGCGGCTGAGTCGATCTTGATCGAACATGCGTTCGAACACGTGATCGGATGCGAGGTCCTGCATCGCGTCGAAGCACCCCGGCATCGGGCCGGACGCTTCGAGCAATCGCGCTCGGGGGGCCAACCGGTTGTGGCTGGGGACCGCTGATGCCCGCAGG
>NZ_DATMVN010000349.1:0-8897 GCF_035563135.1 Streptomyces sp. | reverse complement strand
ACCGATGCCGCGGGCCGGATCCCACGGAACTGTGCCCGGGCGGAAGGGCGTCCGGCCGGTCCCACGCTCACGCGGTCACGCGCGGACGGCTGCCGTCGGGTGGAGGCGCCCGGGCCCCTTCCCGCAGGCCACGAGCGCCGGTTCACGGGGCGTCAGGTGTGTTCACGAGGCCCATGGCACCGGGCTGTCGCGGACCGGACCCACGAGCGGTACCGATTGCCTGATCAAAATCGGGTGCGGTTAACATATGAGCACCGCCTAGCTCGAAAGATGGACTTGTGACTGCCACCGAGGACTCGTTCACCAATTGGAAGACCCGCGAGGAGATCGCGGAGTCGATGATCCCGATCATCGGGAAGCTGCACCGGGAGCGGGACGTCACGATCCTGCTCCACAGCCGCTCCCTGGTGAACAAGTCGGTGGTCAGCATCCTCAAGACCCACCGGTTCGCCCGGCAGATAGCCGGCGAGGAGCTCTCCGTCACCGAGACGCTGCCGTTCCTGCACGCTCTCTCCGCGCTCGACCTCGGCCCGTCGCAGATCGACATCGGCATGCTCGCCGCGACGTACCGGACCGACGGCCGAGGCCTGTCGGTGGACGACTTCACCGCCGAGGCCGTGGCCGGGGCGACCGGTGCCAACAAGACGGAGCGGCGCGAGGCACGTGACGTGGTCCTCTACGGATTCGGCCGCATCGGCCGCCTCCTGGCCCGCCTGCTCATCGAGAAGACCGGTTCCGGGAACGGCCTGCGACTGCGCGCCATCGTCGTACGCCAGGGTGCCGGACAGGACATCGTGAAGCGCGCCTCGCTCCTGCGCCGCGACTCCATCCACGGCCAGTTCCAGGGCACGATCACCGTCGACGAGGCGAACAGCAGGATCATCGCCAACGGCAACGAGATCCAGGTGATCTACTCCGACGACCCGACGACGGTGGACTACACGGCGCACGGCATCAAGGACGCCGTCCTCATCGACAACACAGGCCGCTGGCGCGACCGCGAGGGCCTGTCCAAGCACCTTCAGCCGGGCATCGCGAAGGTCGTGCTGACCGCACCCGGCAAGGGTGACGTCCCCAACGTCGTGCACGGCGTCAACCACGACACGATCAAGCCGGAGGAGCAGATCATCTCCTGCGCCTCCTGCACCACCAACGCCATCGTCCCCCCGCTCAAGGCGATGGCGGACGAGTACGGCGTGCTGCGCGGCCATGTGGAGACCGTCCACTCCTTCACCAACGATCAGAACCTCCTGGACAACTACCACAACTCGGACCGCCGCGGCCGCTCGGCGCCGCTCAACATGGTCATCACCGAGACGGGCGCCGCGTCCGCCGTCACCAAGGCGCTGCCCGACCTCAGGGCGAAGATCACCGGCAGCTCCATCCGGGTCCCGGTGCCGGACGTCTCGATCGCGATCCTGAACCTCCAGCTCGCACGCGGCACCAGCCGCGAGGAAGTCCTCGATTACCTCCGCAACGTGTCACTGACCTCGCCGCTCAGGCGTCAGATCGACTTCATCACCGCTCCCGACGCGGTGTCGAGCGACTTCATCGGCTCCCGTCACGCCTCGATCGTCGATGCCGGAGCCACCAAGGTCGAGGGCGACAACGCGATCCTCTACCTCTGGTACGACAACGAATTCGGTTACTCCTCCCAGGTCATCCGGGTCGTCCAGCACGTCTCCGGCGTCGAGTACCCGACCTACCCGGCTCCGGCGGCCTGATCCCTCCGGCCGGGGCTCCCGGCGCGGCGCCGGGGGCCCCGGCCGGTTCCACGACGGGCCGAGCCGGTACCCGTACGCGGTGGGGACCGGCGCGTGTCCCCGTGCACGGCCGGGCCGCCTCACAGCTCGGCGGGCCGGCCGTCGCTCATGTCCGGGCGGCGGCCCCGGCGGAAGCTGCCGGAGTCAGTCGAGGCCGGCCTCTTCCACGTCGGGCAGCGGCTGTTCGGCCCAGATGGTCTTGCCCGTGCCGGTGTAGCGGGTCCCCCAGCGCTCGGTGAGACCGGCGACGAGCAGGAGGCCGCGGCCGCCCTCGTCGAAGATCCGGGCGCGGCGCAGATGGGGAGCGGTGCTGCTGCCGTCGAAGACCTCGCAGATGAGCGCGGTGTCCCGGATGAGGCGGAGCCGGATCGGATCGCCGCCGTAGCGGATGGCGTTGGTGACCAGTTCGCTGACGACCAGTTCGGTGGTGAACACGGCGTCGTCCAGACCCCATGCCCTCAGCTGGGCGGAGGCGCGTGTGCGGGCGTCCGACACGACGGCGGGGTCGGCGGCCAGGTCCCACGAGGCGTAGTGGCCCGCGTCCAGACGGCGGGTCCGGGCCAGCAGCAGGGCGACGTCGTCGTCCGGCTGCTCGGGAACCAGTACGTCCATGACGGTGTCGCAGGCCTCTTCGAGGGAGTGCGAGGGGCGGCCGAGCAGGTCGCGCAGTTCGGCGAGGGCGGAATCGACGTCCCCGCCCGCCCTCTCGATCAGTCCGTCCGTGTACAGGGCCAGCCAACTGCCTTCGGACAGCTCGAACTCGGCCGCTCGGAAGGCCGGGCCGCCCACTCCCAACGGCGGGCCGGAGGGCAGCCGCAACTGTTCGACGGTGCCGTCGGGGCGGACCAGCATCGGCTCGGGGTGGCCGGCTCCGGCCATCGTGCAGCATCCGGCCGCCGGGTCGTACACGGCGTACAGGCAGGTCGCCCCGGCGACCCTCGCACCGTCCGCAGGCTGCTCCCGGTCGAGCGTCAGAACCAGCTCGTCGAGCTGTGTGAGCAGTTCCTCGGGCGCCAGGTCGACGTCGGCGAGGGTCCGCACGGCGGTGCGGAGCCTTCCCATGGTCGCCGAGGCGTGGAGCCCGTGGCCGACGACGTCACCGACGACCAGGGCGACCCGGGCGCCGGACAGCGGGATGACGTCGAACCAGTCCCCTCCGACACCGGCACCGTCGGTGTTCGGGAGATAGCGCGCGGTGACCTCGACAGCTTGCTGACGGGCGGCCCGGCGGGGCAGCAGGCTGCGCTGCAGGGCCAGTGCCGTGGCCCGCTCGCGGGTGTAGCGGCGGGCGTTGTCGACGCAGACGGCCGCTCGCGAGACCAGCTCGGCGGCGAGCTGCAGATCCGCCGTGCCGAACCCCCCGGGGGTCCGGTGGCGGCAGAACAGCACGATACCGAGGGTGACGCCGCGTGCCTGCAGCGGAACGACCAGTACCGAGTGGATCGCGTTGTCACGCATGCTCCGCGTCCGTGCCGGTTCATCCGCCGCCCACCGCCGCAGGGCCTCTTCGTCGACGGTGTGGCGCGAGGGCTCCCCGGCGGTCAGAGCGCGGCCCACGACGGAGTCCCGGTCGTACTCATGGATCTCGCCGAGCGGGACGACCGATTCGGGGCATCCTTCGAGCACCGACCTCTGGGCCACCCGGTGGAAGGAGATCCTGTCCCGGTGCGCCACGGAGCGCGCCTCGTCGCCGGCCAGTACCTCGGCGAGCAGGTCGACGGTCACGAAGTCGGCGAAGTCCTCGATGCCGAGCTCCGCCAGCTCCTCGGCGGTGCGGCCCACGTCGAGGGTGCTGCCGATGCGCATACTGGCCTTGTTCAGTGCGGCCAGGCGCCGGCGCGCCCAGAACTGGTCGGTCGTGTCGAGCGTCACGACGGACACGCCCTGGACCCGGCCGACGGCATCGCGTACGGGTGACATCGCCGCCTGCCAGATGTGCTCGCTGCCCTGCACCATGAGGTGCGTCTCGTAGGGTTCGCCCTTGCCCGTCCTCAGCACCCGCTCGACGGCTTCGGCGAGCCCTTCCCCGCCTTCCAGGAACAGCCCTGGCTCGATCTCCCCGGGCAGCAGCCCGACCAGGGACGCCTCGGGCCTGCCGACCGAACTCGCCGCCGCCGCGTTGGCCATGGCGAGCAGCTGTTCCCGGCCGAAGTAGGCCACCGGTACCGGCAGCTGCTCCAGGATCGCGCAGCGCACTTCCTCGGACGCCCCGCGGGCGGGCCGTCCGCCCGCAGCCGCCGGTGCGGTCCCGCCACTGCCGGCGGGCGGGTTCCGGCGCTCCGCCTCGTCCATGCTCACGGGCCCCTCACTCGTCCTCCCCGCCTGGGCAGGTCGCCCACGAACACGCATATGCGACCTTTGTTCAAGAATGCCCCTGCGCGGCCCCGCTCTCAACCGGCCCCGTGCCCGCGACGGCGAGCGGGCCACCGGTGTGGAACGCCAGCTTCGCGAAGCGTTCGCCGATACGGCGGTGTGTGGCGGCGTCGGGGTGCAGTGCGTCGGGGAGAGGCAGCTCTTCGGAGTCCGCCTCGCCGTAGAGCTCGCGGCCGTCGAGGTAATGCAGATTCGGGTCCTCGGCCGCCCGCTGCTCGACGATGCGGGCGAGTTCGTCCCTGATGGTGCTCAGGGTGAGCTTTCCGGCAGCTGTTTCCGCAGGGTCTCCCGCGGCACGGAAGTTCAGCTTCCCCTCGCCCAGGGCGCTGTGGTCGAGCGCGCTGGGGCCAGGGGTGTGCTCGTGGATGGGGCACAGGACGGGTGAGACCACCAGCAGCGGCGTGGCGGGGTGGCCTTCACGGATCGTGTCGAGGAAGCCGTGCACGGCCGGGGTGAAGGCGCGCAGGCGCATCACGTCGGTGTTCACGAGATTGATGCCGATCTTGACGCTGATGCGGTCGGCCGGGGTGTCGCGCAGGGCGCGGGCGGTGAACGGGTCGAGCAGCGCACTGCCGGCGAACCCCAGGTTGACCAGCTCCACGCCGCCGAGAGCGGCGGCCAGCGCAGGCCAGGTGGTGGTGGGACCCGCGGCGTCGGAGCCGTGGCTGATCGAGCTGCCGTGGTGCAGCCACACCGCGCGGCCCCGGTCCGGGACCGGCTCGACAGGGGCGTCGGTGCGCAGGGCGACCAGCTCGGTGGTCTCGTTGTGCGGCAGCCAGATCTCGATGTCCTTCATGTCCCCGGACAGGCCGCTGAAGCGCAGGGTGCCCGCCGACCCCGGCAGGACCTCGGCGGACCCGGCGTTCATGTCGATGGTCAGGGTGTTGCCTCCGGACACAGCGGCCCTGTCCGTGAGGCGGCCGTCGACCAGCAGCTCGTAGACCCCGTCCGGGCGGGGCGGAGCCCCCACGTACGCCCGCTTGGTGGGCAGGGTGTCCAGCTCCACGACGGTCGCCCGGGTGCGGATGGCGAGCCGCACGCCGGAGGGCTGGGACTCGGCCATGGCGAGCCGGCCGTCGGTGTTCTGGGCACGGGCACGGGCGGGCAGCCGGTGCGGCAGCACGCCGTGCTCGGTGCGCTCCAGGTCCAGGGCTCCGCGCAGGAGGTCCCCGGTGAGCGGGGTGGCTGTCAGTCCGGGGTGGGTGCTCATCTTCCGCTTCCTGTTCCGGTGTCCGGCTGTGTCGCGAGGAGCTGTCAGGAGGCGGGCCAGTTCCGCAGCAGGGCGTCGAGAGCGTCGAGGACCCGTGACCAGGTCTCCTGCGTGCCGGGGGCGCTGTGGCTGAAGCTTCCGCCCGCTTCCAGGCTGATGTAGCCGTGGAAGACGCTGCCCAGCAGCCGGACGGCGTGGGTCTGGTCCGGCTCCGTCAGGTCGTAGCCGCGCAGGATCGCCCGCGTCATCCGGGCGTGCCTGACGCCCGCACTGGCGGCGACAGTGTCCGGGTCGAGCCTGAGCTGGGCCGCGGCGTAGCGGCCCGGGTGCTCCCTGGCGTAGTCGCGGTAGGCGTTCGCGAACGCCTCCAGCGCGTCCTTGCCCGCCCGCCCGGCCAGGGCGGCGGTGACACGGTCGGCGAGCTCCTCCAGGGCCAGCAGGGCGATCCTCGTCCTGAGGTCCTGGGAGCCCTTCAGATGCGAGTAGAGACTCGCGTCCTTCACGCCGAACTGCCGGGCGAGTGCCGCGACGGTCACTTTGTCGAAGCCGGCCTCGTCGGCCATCTCCGCTCCGGCCCGCACAAGGCGCTCTGCCGTCAGTCCTGCTCGTGCCACGGTCACCGTCCCCTCAGGAAGCCCCATCATGCATCTGCCTAGGAGCATTAGGCAAATAACCGACCTCCCTAAGAACGAGATCGGGCGGACGCCCGCCCCGTCGGTCCGGCGTCCGGGGTCCGTGCGTAAGGGGCCGGGGCCGGGCGCATCGCGGCGAGGGGGGCTCGGGCCGCCCGGGCGGACGGTGACGTGGGGCCGGAAGGCCGGGTGAAGGCCGGCTTTCTGCGATATCGCGTGCGCACGGCGCCCCGCACGGAGAGGTGCGGCGGGCGCCGCGAAAAGCCGGCCGCCCATGTGTACGGGCCGCGTCAAGAATTCACCCGGCCCCGTATGGAGCCCGTCAAAGGCGCTCAGCGCGCGACCGGCCTCGCGGTTTGCTTTTGTCCGGCCGCACCGGCCGACTCCCATCCGTTCACTTCACACAGGAGCTCACGATGGCCGATCCGGCCTTCGTCGCCACCACGATCGCGGTCTTCGCACTGGTGGCCCTCATCGCACGGGGGGTGACGAAGCTGTGACCGCCGAGAACACCGCAGGCCTGGTCGTGGCCGTCTCCTTGCTGGTTCACCTCGTCCTCGCGCTCGTGCACCCGGAGAGGTTCTGAAGCTCGATATGAGCCCCGTAACAGCTGGTGTGCTCCAACTGCTCGCGCTGATTTTCGCGCTCGCCCTGGCATACCGCCCACTCGGTGACCACATGGCCCGGGTCTACTCCTCGGAAAAGCATTACAGGCCGGAGAAATGGATTTACCGTGCCATCGGAGCCGACCCTTCGGCCTCGATGCAATGGCTCGCCTATCTGCGTGGCGTGCTCGCCTTCTCCGCGGTGGGCGTCCTGCTTCTCTACGTGCTTCAGCGCCTGCAGGGGTCCCTGCCCGGTTCCCTCGGCTTCGTGCCGATCGACCCGGACCAGGCGTTCAACACCGCCGCGTCCTTCGTGGCGAACACCAACTGGCAGTCCTATTACGGCGAACAGGCCATGGGCCACGTCGTGCAGACGGGCGGCCTCGCGGTGCAGAACTTCGTCTCGGCCGCTGTCGGCATGGCTGTGGCCGTGGCCCTCGTACGCGGGTTCTCGCGCTCCCGGACCGGTGGACTCGGCAACTTCTGGACGGACCTGGTGCGCGGCACCGTGCGCGTCCTGCTGCCGATCGCCGTGATCGGGGCGATCGTGCTGGTCGCGTGCGGTGTCATCCAGAATTTCTCCGGCATCCACGAGGTCGGGCAGTTCACGGGCGGCACCCAGCAGTGGAACGGCGGCGCGGTCGCCTCCCAGGAGGTCATCAAGGAGCTGGGGACGAACGGCGGCGGCTACTTCAACGCCAACTCCGCCCACCCCTTCGAGAATCCGATACCCTTCTCCAACCTGTTCGAGATCTTCCTGCTCCTTCTGATCCCGTTCGCACTGACGCGCACATTCGGCCGCATGGTCGGCGACCTGCGCCAGGGCTACGCGCTCCTCGCCACGATGGCCGTCATCTGGGTCGGTTTCACCGCGCTGATGATGTGGGCGGAGTTCACCCACCACGGCCCCGCTCCCGAGATCGCCGGCGGCGCGATGGAGGGCAAGGAGACCCGTTTCGGCATCGCCGGATCCTCGATCTTCGCCGTGGCGACCACCCTTACGTCGACCGGCGCGGTCAACTCCTTCCACTCGTCGTACACGGGCCTGGGAGGCGGCATCACCATGCTGGGCATGCAGCTGGGCGAGATCGCCCCGGGCGGTGTCGGATCCGGCCTCTACGGCATGCTGATCATGGCGGTCATCGCGGTGTTCATCGCCGGCCTGATGGTCGGCCGCACCCCCGAGTACCTCGGCAAGAAGATCGGCATACGTCAGACGAAGCTCGCGGCGTGCTACATCCTGATCACCCCTGCACTGGTTCTCTGCTTCACCGCGGTGGCGATGGCGCTGCCCACCCCGGCCGACTCGATGACCAACAGCGGCGCACACGGATTCTCCGAGGTCCTCTACGCCTACACCTCCGGCGCCAACAACAACGGCTCCGCCTTCGCCGGGCTCGACGCCGACACCCAGTGGTTCAACACCACCCTCGGCATCACGATGCTGCTCGGCCGCTTCCTGCCCATCGTGTTCGTCCTGGCCCTGGCCGGTTCGCTCGCCGCGCAGCACCCCGTCCCCGCCACAGCGGGGACCCTGCGTACCGACAAGCCCCTCTACGCGGGCCTGCTCGTCGGCACGATCCTCATCCTCACCGGTCTGACCTACTTCCCGGCCCTGGCACTGGGTCCGCTCGCCGAAGGACTCGCCTCATGAGCACCGACACCCCCACCCGTGCCCCGCACGAGGACCTGTCCGGCAGCGGCCCGGCCCCGTCAGGCCGTGCCGGCGGGGGCCTGTTCGACCCGAAGCAACTGCTCAGGTCCTTCCCGGACGCGGTGAAGAAGCTCGATCCGCGCGTCATGATCAAATCCCCGGTCATGTTCGTGGTGTTCGTCGGCTCGGTGGTCACCACCCTTCTGGCGCTCCGGAATCCGGGGGACGGGTTCGGCTGGGCCATCGCGGTCTGGCTGTGGCTGACCACGGTCTTCGCCAACCTCGCCGAGGCCGTCGCCGAGGGACGCGGCAAGGCCCAGGCCGACACGCTGCGCAAGGCCAGGGCCGGCACGTCGGCCCGCCGTCTGGACGGCCGTCACGAGGAGGAGGTGCCCGGCACCGAACTGCGCGTCGGTGATCTGGTCGTCTGTGAGGCCGGCGACGTCGTCCCCGGCGACGGTGACGTCGTCGAGGGGGTCGCATCCGTCGACGAGTCCGCCATCACCGGTGAATCCGCCCCGGTCATCCGGGAGTCCGGCGGCGACCGCAGTGCCGTCACCGGCGGCACGAAGGTGCTCTCCGACCGGGTCGTCGTGCGGATCACCGCCAAGCCCGGTGAGACCTTCATCGACCGCATGATCGCCCTGGTCGAGGGCGCCG
>NZ_DATMVN010000348.1:0-5470 GCF_035563135.1 Streptomyces sp. | reverse complement strand
CCCCGCCCGGGGCCGGCGAGCCGCATGCCCGGCTGAATCCGAAGTACCTCTTCGACACCTTCGTGATCGGCGCGTCCAACCGCTTCGCGCACGCGGCGGCGGTCGCCGTCGCCGAGGCCCCCGCTAAGGCGTACAACCCCCTCTTCATCTACGGGGAGTCGGGGCTCGGCAAGACCCATCTGCTGCACGCCATCGGGCACTACGCGCGGAGTCTGTATCCGGGCACCCGGGTGCGGTACGTGAGCTCCGAGGAGTTCACCAACGAGTTCATCAACTCGATCCGCGACGGCAAGGGCGACACCTTCCGCAAGCGCTACCGCGACGTGGACATCCTCCTGGTCGACGACATCCAGTTCCTGGCGAGCAAGGAGTCGACACAGGAGGAGTTCTTCCACACCTTCAACACGCTCCACAACGCCAACAAGCAGATCGTGCTGTCCTCGGACCGCCCGCCCAAGCAGCTGGTGACCCTTGAGGACCGGCTGCGGAACCGGTTCGAGTGGGGCCTGACCACCGATGTGCAGCCGCCGGAGCTGGAGACGCGTATCGCGATCCTCCGCAAGAAGGCCGTGCAGGAGCAGCTCAACGCCCCGCCCGAGGTACTCGAATTCATCGCCTCCCGCATCTCGCGCAACATCCGCGAGCTGGAGGGCGCTCTCATCCGTGTGACCGCCTTCGCGAGCCTGAACCGGCAGCCGGTGGATCTCGGCCTGACCGAGATCGTGCTCAAGGACCTCATCCCGGGCGGCGAGGACACGGCTCCCGAGATCACCGCACCGGCCATCATGGCGGCGACCGCGGACTACTTCGGACTGACGGTGGAGGACCTCTGCGGATCGTCCCGCAGCCGCGTCCTCGTGACGGCCCGCCAGATCGCCATGTACCTCTGCCGTGAGCTGACGGATCTTTCCCTGCCCAAGATCGGTGCTCAGTTCGGCGGTCGCGACCACACCACGGTGATGCACGCCGACCGGAAGATCCGTGCCCTGATGGCGGAGCGGCGCTCCATCTACAACCAGGTCACCGAGCTCACCAACCGCATCAAGAACGGCTGACGCCAGGCCACAGCCAGGCCGGCCGCACAGCGCGCCCCGGGCGCCCCGCGAGGACCGTACGACGTCCTCATGGGGCGCCCTTCGTCGTCAGGTCCCTCCTGGAGCCGTTCCAGGAGGGACCGAAAGAGGCTCGGGGCGTCTTCCGAGGCCGCTCCACGCACCCGCTCCCGCTCAGATCGACGACACACGAGAGGGCTGAGCCGGGCCGGAGTGTTCGAAGACAGGCCGAGAGCGAGCGCTTCTCCACAGAAGTACGAGAATCTGGCGTCCACAGCCTGGGGACTGGGAAGTTGTCCAGATTGCGTCCACAGGGGCCGCTGCCGATACTCCATCAGGCCAGGTCACATGCCTGGGGAATTGTGGCCAGAGACAATCCACAGCCTGTGGATAAAAACTTGTCCACAGGACCCTGATGATGTTGTCCACCGCCGACCCACAAGCACAGCCCTGTTGTCCCCAGCTTCTCCACACCCCTGTCCACTGTTCGACAACCCGACACGGCTTTTCACCGCCAAGAGTGAAAGGCGTCACACGAGGGGCCTTGGTTGAGCTGTGGGGAACGTGGGTAAAGCTGGGGACAGGCCTGGGGAGAAGTCACCCTGCCCTGTGCATCGGGTGTGCAGAACTTTCGCGTGTCCACAGAAACGCCTGGTTGTCCACCGGTGCCACCCACAGGGTCGGTGGACAAAAAACAGCATCTGACCTGTGCCAATGGCGTTATCCACGGTATCCACAGGGCCTACTACTACTACCACTCAGAGTTAGCCAGGAATCCGCTTCGAAGTGGGGCCTGTGCACAACTTGAGCAGCGAGCTCGGCGAGCCACCCGGCACGACTTGACCCCGAGCAGCGACGAGTGTCGGTGCCGTACGTCAGACTGGTCCCCGGTGGCACCCCGGCCCTTCGCCGAGGAGCCCCGGTCAGACGACGAAGGCCAGCAGGGCGAGCGAGCAACAGCAGGAGGCGGTTCCGGTGAAGATCCGGGTGGAGCGCGATGTACTCGCGGAGGCGGTGGCCTGGGTGGCCCGCAGCCTCCCGGCCCGTCCGCCGGCGCCCGTTCTCGCGGGCCTTCTGCTGAAGGCTGAGGACGGCGCCCTCAGCTTCTCGAGTTTCGACTACGAGGTCTCGGCCAGGGTCTCGGTGGACGCGGAGGTCGAGGAGGACGGCACGGTCCTCGTCTCCGGCCGGCTGCTCGCCGACATCTGCCGCGCCCTGCCGAACAGGCCGGTGGAGATTTCCACAGACGGTGTACGGGCCACGGTGGTCTGCGGCTCCTCGCGGTTCACACTCCACACCCTTCCTGTGGAGGAATACCCGGCACTGCCGCAGATGCCGACCGCCACGGGCACCGTCCCGGGTGAGGTCTTCGCCTCCGCGGCGGCTCAGGTGGCCATCGCGGCAGGGCGCGACGACACCCTGCCCGTGCTGACCGGCGTCCGGATCGAGATCGAGGGCGACACGGTCACCCTCGCGTCGACCGACCGCTACCGCTTCGCGGTCCGTGAGTTCCTGTGGAAGCCGGAGAACCCCGAGACCTCGGCCGTGGCCCTGGTGCCCGCCAAGACGCTCCTGGACACCGCCAAGGCACTGACCAGCGGTGACACGGTGACCTTGGCACTGTCCGGCTCGGGTGCGGGTGAAGGGCTCATCGGTTTCGAGGGCGCCGGCCGCCGTACGACCACGCGGCTGCTCGAGGGCGACCTTCCGAAGTACCGGACGCTCTTCCCCACCGAGTTCAACTCGGTCGCGGTCATCGAGACCGCCCCGTTCGTCGAGGCCGTCAAGCGCGTGGCCCTGGTCGCCGAGCGGAACACTCCGGTGCGGCTCAGCTTCGAGCAGGGTGTGCTGATCCTGGAGGCCGGTTCCAGCGACGACGCACAGGCTGTGGAGCGTGTCGACGCCGTGCTCGAGGGTGACGACATCTCGATCGCCTTCAACCCGACCTTCCTTCTGGACGGGCTCAGCGCGATCGACTCCCCGGTCGCCCAGCTCTCCTTCACCACGTCGACCAAGCCGGCGCTGCTCAGCGGCCGGGCGGCCGTCGACGCCGAGGCGAACGACGCGTACAAGTACCTGATCATGCCGGTCCGCCTCTCCGGCTGATCCGGCCGGTCGTCCCTGTCATGGCAGTTTCCGGCGGGCAGGCTCAGCGCAGAGCAGGCCCCCGCGCTGCTCCCCGCCGTGCTGCCCCGGCCGGGCGTAGGCTCGGTCCTGGGTACGAATCGGCACAACGCTTAAGGAATCTCTGATGGAGCTCGGTCTCGTCGGCCTCGGCAAGATGGGCGGCAACATGCGCGAGCGCATCCGCCGCGCAGGCCACACCGTCATCGGTTACGACCGCAACCCGGACGTCGCCGATGTCCACAGCCTCGAAGAGCTTGTGGGCAGGCTCAAGGGCCCGCGCGTCGTGTGGGTGATGGTCCCGGCAGGTGCCGCGACCCAGTCCACCATCGATGAGCTGGCCGAGCTGCTCTCCCCGGGCGACGTCGTCGTGGACGGCGGGAACTCCCGCTGGACCGACGACGAGAAGCACGCCGCCGAGCTGGGTGCCAAGGGCATCGGCTTCGTCGACTGCGGCGTCTCCGGTGGCGTCTGGGGCCTGGAGAACGGCTACGCCCTGATGTACGGCGGGAGCGAAGAGGACGTCGCGAAGGTCCAGCCCGTCTTCGACGCCCTCAAGCCCGAGGGTGACTTCGGTTCCGTCCACGCGGGCAAGGTCGGCGCCGGCCACTTCGCCAAGATGGTCCACAACGGCATCGAGTACGCCATGATGCAGGCCTACGCCGAGGGCTGGGAGCTCCTGGAGAAGGTCGACTCCGTCACCGACGTGCGCGAGGTCTTCCGCTCCTGGCAGGAGGGCACGGTCATCCGTTCCTGGCTGCTCGACCTGGCGGTCAACGCTCTGGACGACGACGAGCACCTCGACCAGCTCCGTGGCTTCGCCGCGGACTCCGGCGAGGGCCGGTGGACGGTCGAGGCAGCGATCGACAACGCGGTGCCGCTGCCCGCGATCACCGCGTCCCTGTTCGCGCGCTTCGCCTCGCGCCAGGACGACTCGCCGCAGATGAAGATGATCGCCGCGCTGCGCAACCAGTTCGGCGGCCACGCGGTCGAGAACAAGAAGTAGGACCGCAGGCCGCGCGCGGCAAGCGGTACACAGCAGCAGAGCACGCAGTCGGAAGGGTCGGCGACCATGCACGTCACGCATCTCTCGCTGGCCGACTTCCGCTCGTACGCCCGGGTCGAGGTCCCTCTCGATCCGGGCGTCACCGCGTTCGTGGGGGCCAACGGGCAGGGGAAGACCAACCTGGTGGAGGCGGTCGGCTATCTCGCCACGCTCGGCAGCCACCGGGTGTCGTCCGACGCCCCCCTGGTGCGGATGGGTGCGGAGCGCGCCGTCGTACGTGCCGCGGTCACCCAGGGCGAGCGCTCGCAGCTGATCGAGCTCGAACTCAATCCGGGCCGCGCCAATCGAGCCCGTATCAACAGGTCGTCGCAGGTCAGACCGCGTGATGTTCTCGGGATAGTGCGGACGGTGCTCTTCGCCCCGGAAGACCTGGCCCTGGTGAAGGGCGACCCGGGCGAGCGCCGGCGCTTCCTGGACGAGCTGATCACGGCGCGCTCCCCCCGCATGGCCGCAGTCCGTTCCGACTACGAACGGGTGCTGAAGCAGCGCAACACCCTGCTGAAGTCCGCGGCCATGGCCCGCAGGCACGGCGGCCGGTCGATGGACCTGTCCACGCTGGACGTGTGGGACCAGCACCTGGGCCGGGTGGGGGCGGAGCTGCTGGCGCAGCGGCTGGACCTGATCGCGACCCTGCAGCCGCTGGCGGACAAGGCGTACGCCGACGTCGCCCCCGGCGGCGGGCCGGTGACGCTGGAGTACCGCAGCTCGGCCGGTGCCGAGGTGGAGGCCGCGCGCACCCGCGAGGAGCTGTACGAGCAGGTGATGGCGGCCCTGGTCCAGGCGCGCAAGCAGGAGATCGAGCGCGGGGTGACCCTCGTCGGCCCGCACCGTGACGACCTGGTGCTGGGCCTGCGCGGGATGCCGGCGAAGGGGTACGCGAGCCACGGCGAGTCCTGGTCGTACGCCCTGGCGCTGCGGCTGGCCTCCTACGACCTGCTCCGCACCGAGGGCAACGAGCCGGTCCTGGTGCTCGACGACGTCTTCGCCGAGCTGGACGCGCGCCGTCGCGAGCGGCTGGCGGAGCTGGTGGCCCCCGGCGAGCAGGTGCTGGTGACGGCCGCCGTGGACGATGACGTCCCAGGGGTGCTGGCCGGAGCGCGGTACGCCGTCTCCGCAGGGGCGGTGGAACGGCTGTGAGCGGCCCGGACGAGCAGGGCGTGCCCGCGCGGGGCCCGGCGAAGCAGCCGGAGGTGTCGGGCGTGGACCTGGCGCGCGTGGCGCTGCGCGC
>NZ_DATMVN010000347.1:0-11835 GCF_035563135.1 Streptomyces sp. | reverse complement strand
TCAGCCCTTGCGGGTCTTGACCTCGTCGGTGAGCTGCGGGACGACGTCGAAGAGGTCGCCGACGACGCCGTAGTCGACGAGGTCGAAGATGGGGGCTTCGGCGTCCTTGTTGATGGCGACGATGGTCTTCGAGGTCTGCATGCCCGCCCGGTGCTGGATCGCGCCCGAGATACCGGAGGCGATGTACAGCTGCGGGGAGACGGACTTGCCGGTCTGGCCGACCTGGTTGGTGTGCGGGTACCAGCCGGCGTCCACCGCGGCGCGCGAGGCGCCCACGGCCGCACCGAGCGAGTCGGCGAGGGCCTCGATGATCGTGAAGTTCTCCGCGCCGTTGACGCCGCGGCCGCCGGAGACGACGATCGCGGCCTCGGTCAGGTCCGGACGCCCGGTCGACTCACGCGGGGTGCGCGAGAGGACCTTGGTGCCGGTGGCCGTGGCGGAGAAGGAGACCGTGAGGGCCTCGACCGTGCCCGCGGCCGGAGCGGCCTCGACGGCGGCCGAGTTCGGCTTGACCGTGATGACCGCAGTGCCCTTGGAGACACGGGACCTGGTGGTGTAGGAAGCGGCGAACGCGGACTGCGTGGCGACCGGGCCGGAGTCACCGGCCTCCAGGTCGACGGCGTCGGTGATGATGCCGGAACCGATGCGCAGCGCGAGACGGGCGGCGATCTCCTTGGCCTCGGCCGAGGAGGGCAGCAGCACGGCGGCCGGGGACACCGCGTCGTAGGCGGCCTGGAGCGCGTCGACCTTGGGGACGACGAGGTAGTCGGCGAACTCCGGGGCGTCGGCGGTCAGGACCTTGACCGCACCGTGCTCGGCGAGCGCGGCGGCGGTGTCGGCCGCCCCGTTGCCCAGGGAGAGGGCGACCGGCTCGCCGATGCGGCGGGCGAGCGTCAGCAGCTCCAGGGTGGGCTTGCGGACGGCACCGTCCACGTGGTCGACATAGACGAGAACTTCAGCCATGGGACTTCAATCTCCTGCGTGCGAGGGAGTGCGGGGCGGTGGAAGGAACGGCCGGGGCTCAGATGAACTTCTGGCCCGCGAGGAACTCGGCCAGCTGCTTGCCGCCCTCGCCCTCGTCCTTGACGATCGTGCCCGCCGTGCGGGCCGGACGCTCGGCCGCGGAGTCGACCGCGGTCCAGGAACCGCCCAGGCCGACCTCGTCCGCCTCGATGTCCAGGTCCTCCAGGTCCAGGGACTGGACCGGCTTCTTCTTGGCCGCCATGATGCCCTTGAACGACGGGTAGCGGGCCTCGCCCGACTGGTCGGTCACCGAGACCACGGCCGGCAGGGACGCCTGGAGCTGCTCGGACGCGGAGTCGCCGTCGCGGCGGCCCTTGACCGTGCCGCCGTCGACCGAGACCTCGGACAGCAGCGTGACCTGCGGGACGCCCAGGCGCTCCGCGAGGAGCGCCGGGAGCACGCCCATGGTGCCGTCGGTGGACGCCATGCCGCAGATGACCAGGTCGTAGCCGGTCTTCTCCACCGCCTTGGCCAGCACCAGCGAGGTACCGATGACGTCGGTGCCGTGCAGGTCGTCGTCCTCGACGTGGACGGCCTTGTCGGCGCCCATCGACAGCGCCTTGCGCAGCGCGTCCCTGGCGTCCTCGGGACCCACCGTGAGCACGGTGATCTCCGCGTCGTCCGCCTCGTCGGCGATCTGCAGCGCCTGCTCCACCGCGTACTCGTCGAGCTCCGACAGCAGACCGTCGACGTCGTCACGGTCCAGGGTCAGGTCATCGGCGAAGTGCCGGTCGCCGGTGGCGTCGGGCACGTACTTCACACAGACAACGATCCTCAAGCTCACGCCGGCTCTCCTACTGCATCGTCATTTCTGGGCTGCCTTGTTGCACGCAGCATAGGCGCCTTGTCGGGCGGTTTCCGGTCGGGGACGACCCGGCTCCCGGTGAAATATTACTCGCCAGTACACCCAGTACGTTACCCATAAGCAAGCGCTTGGAACTGTGACGTAGCCAACGGAGCCCGCCCCGCCGCCGCCCTGCTCGCCCTCAGTCTCGCAGAGCCGTGAACCGGCCTCGGTGGTAGACCAGCGGCAGGCCGTCCCCCGAAGGGTCCCCGGCCACGACCTCGGCGATCACGATGCGGTGGTCCCCCGCCGGGATCCGGGCCGCCACCCGGCAGACCAGCCAGGCCACCACTCCCCCGAGCAGCGGCACCCCCTCGGGGCCCCGGCGCCAGTCGGTGGACGGGCCGAACCGGTCGGCGCCGCTGCGCGCGAACGTCGCGGCGAGCTCCCGCTGGTCCTCGCCGAGTATGTGCACGCCCACGTGCCCGGCCTCAGCGATCACCGGCCAGCTGGAGGAGGAGGTGCCCACCCCGAAGGAGATGAGCGGCGGCTCGGCCGCCACGGAGTTGAGCGAGGTCGCGGTGAAGCCGACGGGACCCGCGCCGGCGGCGGTGATCACGGCCACCCCGGCAGCGTGCTGCCTGAAGACGGAACGGAGGAGTTCGGGGGCAGCCGTCACGGGAGTACCGAGACCGGGCGAGGCCGTCATGGAGAGATCCTTCTGCGAGATGGCGTACAGGCCGTGCTTCTTCAGGCACCCGGACAGCGCGCGCCCGCATGGCGCACGAGGTCGAGGTGGACCCGGCCGAAGAGAAGGAGTACTGGCGGCATACCGTCAGAGTGACGATCCGTGGTGTGCACAGTCAAGCCGGTCCCCTCATGTGGGAGATGCGTCATGGTCCGTCACATCACCTGCCCCAGCGCCGCCACGACATCCGCCGTACGCGGCCTGCCCGCCGCACGGCGGACGACGCGGCCCTCCGCGTCGAGCACCAGGACCGTGGGGGTCCGGCTGATCCCGAGGCTGCGCACGAGCGTGAGATGCGCCTCGGCGTCGATCTCGACGTGGGCGACGCCCTCGACCATCCCGGCCACCTGCGCAAGGACGCGCCTGGTGGCGCGGCACGGCTGGCAGAACGCGCTCGAGAACTGCACCAGCGTGGCCCGATCCCCCAGTTCCGCGCCTAGTTGGGCCGCGTCCATGGTGACGACAGCCGTCTCCGGGTCCATCCCTGCCTCCCTCTCCTGAGTCCGCGCAGAAGGCCAGCGCCCTGCGCCCGCGTTACATTCCCGGATGATTCACGTGACAAGAATCTCTCGCCCCGGGCCCTTTGGGGCTGGCCACGGCGTCGCGCATGGGGCACGATCGCCCCAATGCCGAAAACCTACGGCTGCGTAACTTCCGCCGGGAGAACCCTCCCCAGGCACCGAAGAAGGGTCTTCAACCAGATGGCAGAGCTCGTCTATCGGCCGGTCATCGGCGCCGCTCGCACACTGTTCAAGGCGCTCGACCTGAAGATCGACACCCAGGGTTCGGAGCACATCCCGAAGACCGGTGGCGCGGTTCTGGTCAGCAACCACATCAGCTATCTGGACTTCATCTTCACCGGACTCGGCGCCCTGCCGCAGAAGCGGCTCGTCCGCTTCATGGCGAAGGACTCGGTGTTCCGCCACAAGGTGTCCGGCCCCCTGATGCGCGGTATGAAGCACATCCCCGTCGACCGCAACCAGGGCGAGGACGCCTACGCCCACGCGCTCGCGTCGCTGCGCTCGGGTGAGATCGTCGGCGTATTCCCCGAGGCGACCATCTCGCAGTCGTTCACGCTCAAGAGCTTCAAATCGGGCGCGGCACGGCTGGCCCAGGAAGCCGGCGTACCGCTGATCCCGATGGCCCTGTGGGGTACCCAGCGCCTGTGGACCAAGGGGCGCCCGCGCAATTTCAAGCGCAGCCACACGCCGATCACGATCCGGGTCGGCGAGGCCATGGAGGCTCCCGCCGACCAGTACGCGGGCGCCATCACCCGCCGGCTGCGCGAGCGCGTCCAGGAGCTCCTCGAAGCCGCGCAGCGGGCCTATCCCGTGCGCCCCAAGGACGCGGCCGACACCTGGTGGGTGCCGGCGCACCTCGGCGGTACGGCTCCGACGCCCGCCGAGGTGCGCGAGCTCGGCTGATCCGTCGCACGATTCGGCGGAGCCCGGCGGCCGCGGCCCCGGGCTCCGCCGTCGTCGCGTCCTCGCCGCTCACGGCCCGGTCAAAGGACTGCGGCTCGCCTGCCGGCATGGATCTCCCCGCGGAACGCGACGATGCGGCCGGCCGGATCCAGTGTGCTTCCGGTCGGCCGCGTGTCCATGCCGTTACTGCCTGCCCATCTCCTCCTTGAGGGCCAGCAGGAAGGCGTCCACATCGTCCTCGCGGGTGTCGAAGGCGCACATCCAGCGGACGTCTCCGGCCCTCTCGTCCCAGAAGTAGAACCGGAACCGCTTCTGCAGCCGCTCGGTCACCTCGTGCGGCAGCCGGGCGAAGACGGCGTTGGCCTGGACCGGGTGGAGGATCTCCACTCCGTCCACCGCCCGGACCCCTTCGGCGAGCCGCTGGGCCATGGCGTTGGCGTGCCGTGCGTTGCGCAGCCAGAGGTCCCGGGCGAGCAGCGCCTCGAGCTGGACCGAGACGAAGCGCATCTTGGAGGCGAGCTGCATCGACAGCTTGCGCAGATGCTTCATGGCCCGGACGGAGTCCGGGTCCAGGACGACGACGGCCTCACCGAAGAGCGCGCCGTTCTTGGTGCCGCCGAAGGAGAGGACGTCGACGCCGACCGTGTTGGTGAACGTGCGCATCGGCACGTCCAGTGACGCGGCGGCGTTGGCTATCCGAGCTCCGTCGAGGTGCACCTTCATGCCCAGCTCGTGGGCGTGGTCGCAGACGGCGCGGATCTCGTCGGGTGTGTAGACGGTGCCGAGCTCGGTGTTCTGGGTGATCGAGACGACCTGCGGCATCGCCCGGTGCTCGTCCTCCCAGCCGTGCGCCTCGCGGTCGATGAGCTCCGGGGTGAGCTTGCCGTCCGGGGTCGGGACGGTGAGCAGCTTCAGCCCGCCCACCCGCTCCGGGGCACCGCCCTCGTCCACGTTGATGTGCGCGGACTCGGCGCAGATCACCGCGCCCCAGCGGTCCGTCAGGGCCTGGAGGGCGACGACGTTGGCTCCGGTGCCGTTGAAGACCGGGAAGGCCTCGGCGGTCGGGCCGAAGTGGCTGTGCATGATCCGCTGGAGGTGGCCGGTGTAGTCGTCCTCGCCGTAGGCGACCTGATGGCCTTCGTTGGCGAGGGCGAGCGCGGCGAGGACCTCAGGGTGCGCGCCGGCGTAGTTGTCACTGGCGAAACCGCGTATACGCGGATCGTGACGACGTCGCGCGTCGGTCCTTACGGTTGCGGGGTCAGCCACAGACGCTTTCCGTTCACTTCTCCGGCGGGCCTGTCCCAGACTCCGGCGATGGCCTCGGCCAGCTCCGTGACGTCCGTGAAGCCCGCGAACTTCGCATTCGGGCGCTCGGCGCGCATCGCGTCGTGCACCAGTGCCTTGACCACCAGGATCGCAGCTGCCGAGGTCGGGCCCGCGTCACCCCCCGCCTTGCGGAAGGCATCGGCCATGGCGAGCGTCCATGCCTCGGCCGCCGCCTTGGAGGCGGCATAGGCCGCGTTGCCTGCGGTGGGGCTGCTGGCACCGGCCGCGCTGACCAGCACGTACCGGCCCCGGTCGCTGCGCTGGATGGCCTCGTGGAAGGCGAGCGAGGTGGACTGGACGGTGCGGATCAGCAGTTTCTCGAGGTGATCCCAGTCGGTGAGGCTGGTGTCCGCGAAGCCGGCACCGCCACGCCAGCCCCCGACCAGGTGGACCAGACCGTCGACGCGGCCGAACTCCTTCTCCGTCTTGTCGGCCCATTCCCGGGCGGCTGCCGGGTCGAGGAGATCGACCGTGTCTCCGGTGACCGTCGCTCCGCCGTGGGCGTAGCGCGCGGCGTCGACGGCCTCCACGAGCCGCTCGGGGTTGGCGTCGGAGGCGACCACGGTCGCACCCGCCTCGGCGAGCCTGAGCAAAGTGGCGCGGCCCGCGGGCCCCGCCGCTCCGGCCACCGCGATCACAGCACCCTCGAGCACGCCGTCGCCACCCCTGCCTGTTGCGTTCATCGCCACCGCCTCCTCAGAACCCGCGCTCACGCAGCTGCCCGCCCGGCGTCCGCCGCGGTGATCCCCTTGGTGGAGGCGATCACATGCTTCAGCTTCTTCGAGAGCGCCTCATAGAACATGCTCAGGGGAAACTCGTCCGCAAGCACGTCGTCGACGAGCTTGCGGGGAGGCTGGGTCAGGTCCAGGGCGTCCGGGCCCTTGGCCCAGCGAGACCCCGGGTGGGGTGCGAGATAGGTCGCGACCAGGTCGTACGCCGCGAACCAGTGAACGAGCTTGGGACGGTCGATGCCGTCGCGGTAGAGCTTCTCGATCTCTCCGCACAGCTGATTGGTGACCTCCGGGGCACGGTCCCAGTCGATCTTCAGAGTGTTGTCGGTCCAGCGGACCACATCGTGCTTGTGGAGGTAGGCGAAGAGCAGCTGGCCGCCGAGGCCGTCGTAGTTGCGCACGCGCTCACCCGTGACGGGGAAGCGGAACATCCGGTCGAAGAGCACGGCGAACTGGACGTCGCGGCCCTGGCCGAAGCCCTCGGCCTCCAGCTGCACGGCCTCCTTGAAGGCGGTGAGGTCGCAGCGCAGCTCCTCGAGCCCGTACATCCAGAACGGCTGGCGCTGTTTGATCATGAAGGGGTCGAACGGCAGGTCGCCGTGGCTGTGGGTGCGGTCGTGGACCATGTCCCAGAGCACGAACGCCTGCTCGCAGCGCTTCTGGTCACCGAGCATCTCCCGGATGTCGTCGGGCAGCTCAAGACCCAGCAGCTCCACCGAGGCCTCGGTCACCCTGCGGAAGCGGGCGGCCTCGCGGTCACAGAAGATGCCGCCCCAGCTGAAGCGTTCCGGCGCCTCGCGTACGGCGATGGTCTCGGGGAAGAGCACGGCGGAGTTGGTGTCGTAGCCCGAGGTGAAGTCCTCGAAGGTGATGCCGCAGAAGAGCGGGTTGTCGTAACGCGTGGCTTCGAGGTCGGCGAGCCACTCGGGCCAGACCATCCGCAGCACGACGGCTTCGAGATTGCGGTCCGGATTGCCGTTCTGCGTGTACATCGCGAACACGACCAGGTGCTGGAGGCCGTCCGCGCGGTCCTTGGCGGGCTGGAAGGCGAGCAGGGAGTCGAGGAAGTCCGGGACGCCGAAGCCGTCGGCGGCCCAGCGGCGCAGGTCGGTGACGAGCGCGCGGTGGTAGGCGTCGTCGTGCGGGAGCAGCGGGGAGAGCTGCTCGACCGCGGTGATCACACGCTCGACGACGCTGCCGGCTGTTTCCGCGGAAGGGGCTCCGTCAGCGGTGAAGTCGATGGAGCCGTCCTTGGACTGCCAGGGGCGGAGCTCTTCCACGGCACCCTTGAGCGCGGGCCAGGCCGGGTGCTCCACGACCCGCCGGGCGGCATCTGTCGCACCGGCTGCGGTGGCGTGCTCAAGAATTTCCGTCATAACACTTCCTTCACGGGAGAACCTCGCGTCGAGCAACCGTATCCACGCTCGGTTCCTTCAGACAAGTGGAGGGCAGAAAATTATCCTGCCGACCCTCAGTTTCACCGTTATTTTTCCTGCCACACATCCGCGCGACAACTTCTTCCACCGGATGGGAGGGCCAGGGGCCGCCCTGCGCGCAAGAACTGGTTCTCTGGGGGCAGGAGCCGCACGCGGGGCCAGGACGACGGACGGAAGCGGGAGTGCCTTGACTTTTCTCACCATCGGTCATCGCGGGGTCATGGGTGTGGAACCGGAGAACACACTGCGTTCGTTCACGCGCGCGGAGCAGGCCGGTATGGACGCCGTGGAACTGGATCTCCACCTGAGCAAGGACGGCGCGCTCGCCGTCATGCATGACGCCGCCGTGGACCGCACGACGGACGGACAAGGGCTGATCGCCGAGAAGACGCTCCTGGAGCTGCGCGAGCTCGACGCCGGCCAGGGCGAACGGGTGCCCGTCTTCGAGGAGGTGCTCGACGCGATCGGCTCCCCCCTCCAGGCCGAGATCAAGGATGTGGCGGCCGCGCGGGCACTGGCCGAGGTGATGCTGCGACGCGATCTGACCGGCCGCGTCGAGGTGTCCTCGTTCCACGACGCGGCGGTCGCCGAGATCGCGCAGCTCGTTCCGGGCGTGCGGACGGTGCTCGTCGCCAGCCGCTGGGAAGGCGACGTGGTGGACCGGGCGAAGGCGGTGGGTGCGGCGACGCTCGCCCTCAACATCCGCCGCCTCACCCTGGAGGTGGTCGAGCAGGCGCACGCGAAGGGTCTGAAGGTGATCGGCTGGGTGGTCAACACCCCTGACCACCTGCGTCTCGTCCGCGCCCTCGGTCTGGACGGCGCGACGACCGACTACCCGGAGATCCGGCGCGCGGGCCGTTTCACCGCCTGAGGCGCCCCACGGGCCCCGGCTCACCGCCACAGGCTCCCGTGGGGCCCCGGTCCACCGCCACAGGCCCCTGCGGGGCTCCGGCGCGCGTCACAGGTCCCGCGCGCTCTACAGGTCCTTGGCCAGCAGCTCGAACACGAGGTCGTCGCGCTGCGGGACGCCGAAGCGCTCGTCGCCGTACGGGAAGGGCGTCAGCTCCCCTGTGCGGCGGTAGCCCCGGCGCTCGTACCAGGCGATCAGCTCGGCCCGGACCGAGATCACCGTCATGTGCATCTCGCGCACGCCCCAGCCCTCGCGGGCCGCGCGCTCCGCCTCGGCGATGACCACCTTCCCGAGGCCGGCGCCCTGCAGATCCGGCCTGACCGCGAACATGCCGAAGTACGCGGCCTTCCCCCGGTGTTCGAGCTGGCAGCAGGCGACCGGATCGCCGTCCCGCTCGGCCACCAGGATCCGGCCCGAGGGGACCGCGAGCACCTCGCGCACCCCGTCGGCGTCGGTGCGCCGGCCGTGGAGGATGTCCGCCTCGGTGGTCCAGCCGGCCCGGCTCGCGTCGCCCCGGTAGGCGGACTCGACGAGCCGTACCAGGGCCGGCACATCGTCCCCGGTCGCGTCGCGGAAGGTCAGCTCTGTCCGTGCCGTGGCCGGTGCGATGTCCATGAGGCTCTTCTCCGATGGTGTGCTGCCGCCTGTGCGCTCCCGAGACTAACCCGGGCGCGGCCGCCCCCCGCAGGCCCGGGCGCGCTCCCCCCAGTACCCCAATGCGCCCCGGTAGGAGTGCCCGGCACAGGGCATCGATGGGACGGAACCGGCGTGATTCGCCGTAGGGGGAGGTGCACTGTGCACGGACCGGCGCTGTCCGGCTGGCTGCTCATGGTGCTGTGCGGGGCCACAGGGGCGTACTGCCTGCTGCGGGCCCGCGACGGCACACGACGGGAACGCGGATCGGCGCGGGCCGAGGCGCTGATGGGGTTCGGGATGGCCGCGATGGCGGTGCCCGCGGCTCTGCTCACGCTCCCGGGATGGACATGGGTGGTGTACACCGTGGTGTTCGGCGCCGCCTCGCTGCACGCAGCCCTGTACGCCAGGGGCGGTGGCCATCACCTGCATCATCTGGTCGGTTCGCTGGCCATGGTCTACATGGCTGTGGCCATGGCGCCGGGGGCGGCCCACGGCGCGGGCGGCGGCCACGCCGGCCACGGAGCGGGGGCGGCCGGAGGCGCCCCCGTGCTGACAGGAGCGCTGCTGGTGTACTACGCGCTCTACGTCCTGCGCTCGGCAGGACGGCTGATACCGGCCCCCGCTCCCCTCGGCGTGCCGGCCGGCGGTCCGACGGGCCCGGCGTGGGGCGCCCGGCCGGAACTCGCCCTGGCGTGCAGGCTGGCCATGGGCACAGCCATGTTCGCCATGCTGCTCACCCTGTGAGACGACGAGCCCCGCACACGGTGTCGTACGTCACTTGACGCGCGCGGCCATACCCGTGGGCGGCCCCGCGCTCATAGGCTGACGTCCATGTTGGTCTCCCTCGCGTTGCTGCTCCTCGGCGCACTGGCCGCCGTCGTGGCTCCGGGCCTGATGGCGAGGGCACGATGGCCGGAGCGCGAGCCGGTCGTGGCCCTGTGGGTGTGGCAGTGCGTGGTCGCGGGCGTCCTGTTGTCGTTCGGGCTCTCCATGACCTTCAGTGCGGCTGCCGCCTGGCAGGCGGTCCGCGGTCACGTCTTCGCACCCGCCCCGCACGCCGTGGTCGAGGCGTACGCCCTGGGGGCGTACGGGCCGTGGTCGGCGGTCATCGCGGTGCTGCTGGCGTTCGGCGGGGTGTGGACCGCCGCCATGCTCGTACGGGAGATCCACCGGGCCCGGGCACGCCGCAGGCGGCGGCGCACCGACCTGCTGGTCCGCTCCCCGCTGATGCCGGGCGAGGAACCCGGCAGCGGGCGCCTCGTGGTGCTGGAGGGCGAACGGCCCGATGCCTGGTGGCTGCCGGGGGCGGCGCCCCGACTGGTCATCACCACCGCGGCACTCGGCCGGCTGAAGGGGCGTCAGCTCGATGCGGTGCTGGCCCACGAGCAGGGCCATGCGCAGGCACGCCACGACTGGCTCCTGTACTGCTCGGAAGCGCTCGCGACCGGATTCCCGCAGGTGCCGGTGTTCGCCGCGTTCCGTGACGAGATGCACCACCTCGTCGAACTGGCCGCGGACGACGTGGCGTCACGGCGTTTCGGCCGCCTCACGATCGCGCTCGCCCTGGTCGAACTCAACGAGGACCGCGGTGTGTTCGGCCCGGCACCGGCTTCCGGCGCTCATGTGCCGCTCAGGGTGAACCGATTGCTCGCCCCCGTGGAGCGGCTCACCGCGGGCCGTCGGCTGCGGCTGACCGCCGCTGCGGCCCTGGTGCCCGTCGTGCCCCTGCTGGTGGCCTTCGTCCCGGGGCTCAGCGCTCTGGGATAGCCTCACGTGCCGGTCGTGCACGAGGATCATCCCCATGTACTCCCCTCCGCGCACCCGGGCCTTCCTGATCACCGGCCTCGTCTGCGCCTCGCTGTCCCTCGTCCTGACCGTCCTTGTCGCGGTGTCCTGGTCGCCTTTGACGGCGCTGGACACGACGGTGGCCGACGCACTGCACAGCAGAGCGGTGACCGAACCAGGGCTGGTCCAGGTCAACCGGGTTCTGACGGACTGGGTGTGGGACCCCTGGACGATGCGCGTCCTGACCGCAGTCGTCGTGGTCCTCCTGTGGTGGCACGGCTCACGGCTCCTCGCGGGGTGGGTCGCCGCGACCAGCCTGTTCGCCACGCTCGTACAGCAGGGACTCAAGGCGGCAGTGGGCCGGGAACGCCCGCGGTGGCTCGACCCGGTGGACTCGGCGCACTACGCGGCCTTCCCCTCGGGGCACGTCATGACCGCCGCGGTGACCTGCGGGCTCCTCGTGTGGCTGCTGCGCCTGCACGGCGTCCCGTCGTCCCTGTGGTGGGGCTCGCTGGTGCTCGCAGTGATCTCGGTGGCCGGAGTGGCCCTCACACGCGTCTACCTGGGCGTGCACTGGCTGAGCGACGTGGTGGGCGGAACGCTGCTGGGAGGGACCGTGGCCGGACTCTCCGTGGCCGGATACACCGGATACATCCGTCGCACCCGGCAGCCGGCCGGCGAGGAGGACCCGCTCCTGTAGGTGCTCACCGGAGGCGGCGATGATCGGTCACGCGCAGCCCGAAGGCGCACTTTTCGATTTCTCCGGGACCCTTCCCCGGGTCCGGCCCGCGAGGTGGCCCTTCCGGACTCGGACCTCTACGACGCGCTGTACGGCCGCCCTGTCGACCCTGCCGCCCGGCAGCCGTATCCCGAGGCGGCAAAGGTGCTGCGCGGGCTGCGTCACCACGGCGTCGCGGTCGGCGCCGTGCGCAACACCGGCTGGGACCGGCGCGCCGTCTTCCGGGAGCATGGACTGGACGAACCGGCCGATGCGTATGCCCTGTCCTGCGGACACGGCGTCCAGAAGCCCGA
>NZ_DATMVN010000346.1:0-6523 GCF_035563135.1 Streptomyces sp. | reverse complement strand
CGCCGCGGGCATGGTGAGCCGGCCGGGAGCGGCCCCCGGTTCGGCGCGGCCGCCGGGCCCGCCCGACACCAGCGACTGCATCCCCATGGGGGCGGGCCCCGCCCGGAACTCCACCATCCAGTCCGCCGTCTCCATGCGGACGAGTTCGGTGATGTCCTCCGAGAAGCGGCGCAGCACCCCCAGGCACCGCTCCGCGGCCTCACTGGCGGTGCCCTCCGTAGGCCCGAGCACCTCCCGGACGCATTCGGAGGACCACTCGAACTGCAGCGCCTGAAGGCGCCGCTGCACGGCCTGTGCCGTCGCGAGATTTCTTATCCAGCCGGACGTCAGCCCGAAGTACCGGTCACACGCCATGCAGGCGGCGCCCAGCAGCAACGACAGATAGCCCCAGCCGGCCGAGCCGCGCAGTTCCCCGGTCAGGTCGAGCAGCGGGAGGGCCGCGCCCGCGACCACCCCTGCCGCCGTGCCGAGCCGGAGCAGCCGAGCCGTGAGCCGCTTGCGCACACGGTCACGCAGATACCAGTCGGCGGTCTCCATGGCGCCGGCCTCGACCCAGCGGTAGAGCTCGTCGAGCCGTTCGGCGGGCTCGCCCCAGTCGCCGAGAGGGAAGGCGCGGCCGGTCAGGTCCCGGGGGCTCGAACCGTAGCGCGAACCGGACCGTTCGGTTCCGGTGCCTGCACCGGATCCCGCGCCGGGCTCTTTGCGGGGCGGCCCTTCGGGCTGCATCTCCGGCTGACTCACCGGGGCACTCCTCTGCACTCTGCGTTCGGCGCGTATCGACGCGGGATCGGTACGGTTCTCGGTCATGGAAGGGGGCGGGCACCGGCATATGACCGGGATCCCGCTCGCGTAACTCTGCGTCACCTTCACTATGCGTACGGGTTCGGATACGCATGCTCTTCCTACCGCCGAATGGTGGGCCGCGGGGTCGAAATCGCAGGATTCCCGGGTAGGCCCGGCCTCTGGTCAGGTATAGGAGCGCGGCAGGCACTTTCCAGAACTCACCCGAAAGAGTTGGTCCCGGTGGGTGGGGCGCGGCGTCCGGCGAACACGTAGGCTCGGGATACCGAAACATTCCGTCGTCGAAATGCCAGGAGTGACCGTGATCCCCGGTGGTGGCCAGCCCGACATGCAGCAGCTGCTCCAGCAGGCCCAGAAGATGCAGCAGGATCTCGCCGCGGCCCAGGAGGAGCTGGCCAGGACCGAGGTCGAGGGACAGGCGGGCGGTGGCCTCGTGAAGGCCACCGTGACCGGGGCCGGCGAGCTCCGCGCCCTGGTGATCGATCCCGGCGCGGTGGACCCGGAGGACACCGAGACGCTCGCCGACCTCGTGGTCGCCGCGGTGAAGGCGGCCAACGACAACGCGCAGCAGCTCCAGCAGCAGAAGCTGGGCCCGCTGGCACAGGGCCTGGGCGGCGGCATGCCGGGTCTTCCGTTCTGACCCCTGTAGCTACCCAGGCGTACCGGATACGGTACGAGCAGGAAAAAGGAAAGGCGTTCCGTTGTACGAAGGCGTGGTTCAGGAGCTGATCGACGAGCTGGGCAGGCTGCCGGGCGTCGGTCCCAAGAGCGCGCAGCGGATCGCCTTCCACATCCTGCAGGCCGAGCCCACCGACGTACGCCGCCTGGCCCACGCCCTCCTCGAGGTCAAGGACAAGGTCCGCTTCTGCGAGATCTGCGGCAACGTGGCCCAGCAGGAGCAGTGCGGCATCTGCCGGGACGCCCGCCGCGACCGTTCGGTCATCTGCGTGGTCGAGGAACCCAAGGACGTCGTGGCGATCGAGCGGACCCGCGAATTCCGGGGCCGCTACCACGTGCTCGGCGGAGCGATCAGCCCGATCGAGGGCGTCGGTCCCGACGACCTGCGCATCAGGGAGCTGCTGGCCCGGCTCGCGGACGGGTCCATCACGGAGCTGATCCTGGCGACCGACCCCAACCTGGAGGGCGAGGCCACCGCGACGTACCTCGCCCGGATGGTCAAGCCGATGGGCCTGCGGGTCACGCGGCTGGCCAGTGGACTCCCCGTGGGCGGCGACCTGGAGTACGCGGACGAGGTCACCCTCGGCCGCGCCTTCGAGGGGAGGCGGCTGCTCGATGTGTGACCCGGCGTCCGACTGCGGCTTCACGTGCGGTGGCGCTATGTTCTACCCACCGTTCGCGACCCTGCCCACGGGAGGTCCCCTCGATGTCTGACGCCACGCTGAACTCCGTCACGCAGGATCCGGACGACTTCGCCGTCCAGATCGCGGATCAGATCAAGACCTTCATCGTCGCGGTCACCGAGGTGTCCAAGGCCGACGAGCCCGAGAAGGCCGTCCCGGTCCTGCTCCTCCAGGTCTCCCAGCTCCTGCTGGCCGGCGGGAGGCTCGGCGCGTACGAGGACATCCTTCCGGACGAGCGCTACGAGCCCGACCTGGACGACGAACCGGATGCCGACGGGCTGCGTGAGCGCTTCGCGGAGCTGCTGGAGCCCATCGACGTCTACTCCGAGGTCTTCGATCCGTACGAGCCCCGCAAGCCCCCCGTGCCCCACCGCATCTCCGACGACCTGGCGGACCTGGTCACGGATCTCGGTCACGGCCTCGCGCACTACGAGGCGGACCGCACGGCGGAGGCCATGTGGTGGTGGCAGTTCTCGTACTTCTCCAACTGGGGCTCCACCGCGTCGGCGGCTCTGCGCGCACTCCAGTCGCTGATCGCCCACATCCGGCTGAACCAGCCGCTCCAGGAGCTCGACGGCCTGGACACGGACCAGGACCCGGGCGACGGGGACCTGGCCGAGGAGGCGGGGCGTGTGATGGCCGAGGAGATCGCGGGACCGCTGGGCCTGCGGCCGGTCCTGTAGCTCCCCGGACGGGTGCGTTCGCGCCGCGTGTGACCGCTGTGTCCTGGGACACAAAAGGCGTGCGGTGGGGGCGGAGGGGCAGCAGTCCGGTACGAGCAGTCCGGTACGACGCTCCGTACCGTCTGGTGGGCGGGACATCTCACCATCCGGTACCGACGGGTCGAATCCGGGCTGCTCGTTAGACTGAGCCGACCGCACCATTATTGAGCGAGGAGCGCACGTGGGCCTTGTCGTGCAGAAGTACGGAGGCTCCTCCGTAGCCGATGCCGAAGGCATCAAGCGTGTTGCCAAGCGAGTCGTCGACGCCAAGAAGAACGGCAACCAGGTGGTTGTCGTGGTGTCCGCGATGGGCGACACGACGGACGAGTTGATCGATCTCGCCGAGCAGGTATCCCCGATGCCTGCCGGGCGTGAGTTCGACATGCTGCTGACCGCCGGAGAGCGGATCTCCATGGCACTGCTGGCCATGGCGATCAAAAACCTGGGCCACGAGGCCCAGTCGTTCACGGGCAGCCAGGCCGGTGTCATCACCGACTCGGTCCACAACAAGGCGCGCATCATCGATGTCACGCCCGGCCGCATCCGGACCTCGATCGACGAGGGCAACATCGCCATCGTCGCCGGGTTCCAGGGCGTGAGCCAGGAGGGCAAGAACATCACGACCCTCGGCCGCGGTGGCTCCGACACGACCGCTGTCGCGCTGGCCGCCGCACTGGAGGCGGAGGTCTGTGAGATCTACACCGATGTGGACGGTGTCTTCACCGCCGACCCCCGGGTCGTGAAGAAGGCACGGAAGATCGACTGGATCTCCTTCGAGGACATGCTGGAGCTGGCGGCGTCCGGCTCCAAGGTGCTGCTGCACCGCTGCGTCGAGTACGCACGCCGTTACAACATCCCGATCCATGTCCGCTCGTCCTTCTCCGGACTGCGCGGCACCTGGGTCAGCAACGAACCGCAAGGGGACCAGCAGGTGGAGCACGCCATCATCTCCGGAGTCGCCCACGACGTCTCCGAGGCCAAGGTCACGGTCGTCGGCGTTCCCGACAAGCCGGGCGAGGCCGCCGCGATCTTCCGTGCCATCGCGGACGCCGAGATCAACATGGACATGGTGGTGCAGAACGTCTCCGCCGCGTCGACCGGGCTCACGGACATCACGTTCACCCTGCCCAAGACGGAGGGCCGCAAGGCCATCGACGCCCTGGAGCGGAGCCGTGCCGGCATAGGCTTCGAGTCGCTGCGCTACGACGACCAGATCGCGAAGATCTCCCTCGTCGGTGCCGGGATGAAGACCAACCCCGGGGTCACCGCAGGCTTCTTCGAGGCCCTGTCCGAGGTCGGGGTGAACATCGAGCTGATCTCCACGTCCGAGATCCGGATCTCGGTGGTCACCCGTGCCGACGACGTCAACGAGGCCGTGCGTGCCGTGCACACCGCCTTCGGTCTCGACAGCGACTCCGACGAGGCCGTCGTCTACGGGGGCACCGGCCGATGAGAGGGCGCCGCCCTTCGCTCGCGGTCGTCGGCGCGACCGGGGCGATCGGCGGCGTCATGCTCCAGATCCTTTCGCAGCACGAGGATGTCTGGGGCGAGGTCAGACTGATCGCCTCTCCGCGTGCGGCCGGCACCAAGCTGGTCGTACGTGGTGAGGAGACCGAGGTCCTCGCGCTCGCCGAGGACGTGTTCGACGGGGTGGACATCGCCCTCTTCCTGGTGCCGGGCGAGGTGTCCGCGCAGTGGGGGCCGGTCGCCGCTGCCCGGGGCGCCGTGGTCGTGGACGACTCGGCGGCCTTCCGGCTGGACGACGACGTGCCTCTGGTCGTTCCTGAGGTCAATCCCCATGCCGCGCGGCTGAGACCGCGCGGCATTGTCGCGTCCCCGAACTGCACGACGCTGTCGCTGATCGTCGCGGTCGGCGCGCTGCACGCCGAATTCGGGCTGCGGGAGCTGATCGTCTCGTCCTACCAGGCGGTGAGCGGCGCGGGCCGGGACGGTGTCGCCGCGCTCCGTGAGCAGCTCGCCCTGGTGGCGGGCACGGAGCTGGGCACCCGCCCGGGAGACGTACGGCGGGCGGTGGGCGACGGGGACAAGAGCCCCTTCGCAGCCCCGGTCGCACTGAACGTGGTGCCGTGGGCCGGGACCGACGCCGGTGACGGCTGGTCGTCCGAGGAGCTGGCGATCCGCGAGGAGTGCCGCAAGGTCCTGGGCCTGCCGGACCTGAAGGTGACGGCGACCTGTGTGTACGTACCCGTCGTCGCGACGCACTCCATGTCCGTGCACGCCCGTTTCGAGAACGAGGTGTCCGTGGCCCGGGCGCACGAGGTCCTGGCGACCGCCCCCGGGGTGGTCCTGTTCGACAGCCCGGCGGCCGGTGACTTCCCCACGCCGTCCGATGTCGTCGGCACGGACCCGGCCTGGGTGGGCCGGGTGCGGCAGTCGATGGACGATCCCCAGGCCGTCGACATGTTCGTCTGCGGCGACAACCTCCGAAAAGGCGCGGCTCTCAATGTGGCCCAGATCGCCGAGTCGGTGGCCGGGGAATTCTCTCGTACGTGATCGAACCTGTTTTGTGGAATCCGTGTGCACTCTGTGGGTAACTTGCTGGTCCGAAGCCCTTGAGCTGGGGCGTTGTCATATCCGACGATGATCTCCTGGCCCTCTGCAACCGCTGGGCGGATGCGACGCGTCTATGCCGTCACTTCTTGCGTGGCTGGATACGTTTTCGGGGCATTTGGGGAAGAGCAGGTACGAATGAGGGCATGTCGCACAGCATCGAACGCGGTGCCGTACGCGTACAACCCTGACGGGGGGAAGCGTGTCCAACTGGCGTGGCAGAGGTTCTCGACATCACAGTGGTGGGCCCGTTGCGAGGCGCTTCGGTGCGTCCGCTCCGGCGGCCCCGCGCAGCCGGCGGTATGCCGGTGATTGCGCCCATGCCTGCTGCGCGACCCGCCCGGTTGCCGTCGCAGCGCGGCGAGGCCGCTGAGGTGACGATCGCGGCGGGAACGACGGTCGACCATCTCACCGAGACCTACCGCGCCCACTACCGCTCGCTGCTGGGCCTCGCGGCGCTCCTGCTGGACGACACCGCCTCCTGCGAGGACGTGGTGCAGGAGGCGTTCATCCGGGTGCACTCGGCCCGGAACCGGGTGCGCGATCCGGAGAAGACGCTGGCGTACCTCCGCCAGACCGTGGTCAACCTGTCCCGCTCCGCGCTGCGCCGGCGCATCCTCGGGCTGAAGCTCCTCTCCAAGCCGATGCCCGACATGGCGAGCGCGGAGGAGGGCGCGTACGACCAGTTGGAACGGGACGCGCTGATCAAGGCGATGAAGGGGTTGCAGCGCCGCCAGCGCGAGGTGCTGGTGCTGCGCTACTTCTCGGACATGACGGAGGCTCAGGTCGCGGAGACACTGGGCATATCGCTCGGTTCGGTGAAGGCGTACGGCTCCCGGGGCATTGCGGCACTGCGCGTCGTGATGGAGGCGCAGGCATGAGCGGGCCCGAGCACAGGCATGACGATGACCGGACTGGAAACGGAATTGTGAACCACGGGCCGGAGGACACCCCGAACACCGATCCGGAGCGGGACGGTGAACGGAAGCAGGATCAGGACGCGGTCGACGGCGCGGAAGCCGCCTCAGGGCCCGCCGCCCCGGGTGCGGCCTCGGACGGCCACGAGCC
>NZ_DATMVN010000345.1:0-15294 GCF_035563135.1 Streptomyces sp. | reverse complement strand
TGGGACATCAGTTTCCCCCTCGCTTGGCTGCGCTTTCCGGACGGAGCTCTCCGACCCAGCCCTTGAACGCCTCGACGAAGTCGGGCATCTCCTGATTCGGATAGTGAGCGATTCCGTCGATGCTCTGGAACCGGGCGCCCGGGATCTGATCGGCCGTGGCCTTCAGTCCTTCTCCGAACGAGTCGCCTCCGGAGATCACATACGTCGGGCAGCTGATGTCCGGCAGCCGTGACCACAGGTCGTGCTTGCCCCAGCCGATGAGGTCGGAGCGGGTGACGTGCCAGTCCTCGCGGCAGTGCATCGTCGCGATCATCTCGGCCGTCGCGGCCGGCACATCGCTGCCGATGAGCGCGAGGTTGGAGAAGTACGTCTGGTCACGCACGCTCGGCGTACTGGAGTCCTCCGGCGTACGCCACTTGCTGCGGCTGACAGGAGAGACGGGGCACTCCATGGCCACGACCGCCTCCAGGGATTCCGAGGCCTTCGCAGCCATCTCCAGGACGATGCGGCCACCGATCGAGCACCCGAGGAGGTACTTGCGTCCGGCCCCCAGTTCGTCGAGGACCCGCAGACACCAGTCCGCGTAGTACGGGATGGAGGTGATGGGGCCGTCGACGGCGGGCTCGGACCTGCCGTGTCCGGGCAGGTCCACGACGACGACGCGGTATCCGAGCGCAGCCAGACCGTCGATGTTGTTCCTGTACTGGACACCGCTCTGTCCAGCCGTGTGGACGCAGAGGAGTGTGTCGTCGCCGTCACCGGCGACCTCCACGTATCCGAGTCGCCCGTCGATGTTGAGGTAGCCGGCCTTATGCACGTGACGCCTCCTTGGCGACAGCGAGTTGAGCCTCATCGACCATCAGCATGACGGCCTTGAAGATCCTCAAGTACTGGAAGTTGTTCCCTATGGACCTGAACTGGTTACTCTGCGTCCGCTTGACGAAGTCGTTCTGCGGGGACGAGAGCAGGTCGGTCCACGCACGCTCACTGCCGCCGACCGTGAAGGTCGGACCGTCCAGCGACTTCTTGGCGACCTCGACGATCGAGCCCCGGTAGATGCGGAACTCCACCTGCTCCTCGCCGGCCCGGACGCCGACGGACCCGTCGAAGGTCTGGACCGCGGAGGCGAAGGCCTCATTGGCCGCCAGGCCGGCGGCGAGGTGCTTGCCCCATGCCACGGTGCCGACGTCCCAGGCGACACGGGAAGCCGAGTCGTCGTCCTGCGCCTCGGTCCCGGCCGGCGCGTCCCACACGACGGACGCGCTCTCGACCACCTGACCGTCGGCATCCAGCAGCCGGACGTCCTGATGCACCCTGCCGCGCCCGCGCTTGCGGGCCGGCTTCCACCGCGTCACGGTCCCCTCGACGCGGGCACCCGCCGATCGGGGCCGGGCCCCCTGCTCCCACTGCACACCGGTCAGCACCGCGTCGCGGACAGGAGGGGCCTGGGTGATCGCCGGCAGGAGCTGGGGCACCGCCCCGCCGGATCCCGGCGAGAAGACGGCCTCCGACACCATGCCGACCCGGATGTCCTCAAAGCCACGGGCACCCGGCTGGGTCCCCTTCGCGGCGGCGTTCTCAAGCGCGCTCACCGACGCCACCCCTTTCCACACTCATGACGTTCCTCACCGAGCGGAGACTCCTCGCGTACCGACTCATAGCTCGTTTCCCCATTCCCGGACGACTCCGGCCGGAGCACGCGTCCGCCGCTGTCTGCCCGTATCGGAGCGAACAACCTTCCTTGCAGGCATCCACGCCGATTCCTCAGTTCGTTCGGCGTGGGCCTTTTTTATGCCGCTGGGCAACACAGGCGTTGGTGTTGCGCGGATCACTCTTTCAACCAACCATCTAGTTGGTAATTCGTCAATATGGTCGGCGGAGTGGATGACGACGGCATGCGGGGCGAGGGTGGCAGCCAACAGCGCGCGCCTGGACGGCAGATGACAAGCTGCCCGGACAGGTGGTGCGCGCCCGCGGAGAAGCCCCCGGGCGCGCACCGCCGCCCCCGCTCACCCGCACCCGGGCGGGGGCGCCCGTCCACAGGGCGCTGACGCGTACGCGGCGCGTCTCAGACCGACCGGCTCATGGCCGTCGCCTCATCGACGTCCGAGCCGCATCCGGCGTCCTGGGCCGCTCCGAAGTCGTCTGTCCGGAGAAGATCTTCAGGCCCGGCTCCACCCGTGCGCCGACCGTCGTGGGCGGCCGCATGCCCGCGCACTGCCCGCCGCTCGGCAAGGCCGTGCTCTCCCTCGGCGGCCGGGAGGCCCTTGGCCGCCTCGTCCGCCCGGAGCTGGTCCGGCGGGCACCGCGCTCCCACACGGCGCCCGAGGGGTTCCTCGGTGGACTCCGCAGGGCCCGCGCCGAGTACGTCGCGCACGGCAACGAGGAGGAACGGATCGAACTGATCTGCGCCGCCTCCCGGCCCTCAAGGAGGGGCAGGCGGCCGATGCCGTCTTTTTCCCTGACCCACTGGACAGCGCAACCCGTCGGTCGCGTGCACCGCCATACGCCGCACCGCGGCAGCCATCACGCGGTCAGCACCTGAGCCGATACCGGCCCGACGCCCATCGGGTCGTCGTGGCGCCGGGGCTTCGGGGCGCCGGGGCTTCGGGTCGTCCGGTCGTCGGGCCGTCGGACGGGACGAGGAAGGCGCCACCGCGGCCGGCCCTCGCGGTGACGCCTTCTTTGTGCCGCAGGTTGCTGCGGGGCAGCGGGCTCAGTTGCTGACGGACTCCCCCACCGCTTCGTATGCGTCCACCATGTCGGCGAGCATCTCGTGGATGACATCGGCGACCCGGCGCGTGCCGGGCATCAGGCCGACGGCCTGGCCGACGTAGTAGGAGTCCAGCTCCTTCGCACGCTCGTTCCCCGCATCGGCTGCCCGGGAGATCTGCTCGAAGGCGTTCTCACTGATCATCCCCTGGAAGGGCATCTGCAGGGGCTGGACCTCCGGGTGAGCGTCCCACTCGTCGTGCCAGGCGCTGCGCAGCTGGCGTGCCGGCTTACCGGTTCGGGTCTTGGACCGGAGCGTGTCGGAGGAGGACGCCTGCGCCATCTTGGCCTTGACCGTCTCGTCCACCTCGCTCTCGGCGGTCTGCAGCCACACGGACCCCGTCCAGACGCCGGCGGCGCCGAGGGCGAGCGCGGCCACGACCTGCCGGCCCGTGGCGATGCCGCCGGCCGAGAGGACCGGCACGGGAGCGACCGCGGCTGCGACCTCGGCGGTGAGTACCATCGTGCCGACCTCACCGGTGTGGCCCCCGGCCTCGTACCCCGTGGCAACGATGAAGTCGGCACCGGCCTCGATGTTCCGGCGTGCGTGCCGCACGGTCCCGGCGAGGGCTCCCACGATGATGTCCCGCTCCTTGCAGCGCGCCATCACCTCGGGCGCCGGCGGGCCGAGCGCGCTGACGAGGAGCCGGATCGGGTGCTGCAGGGCGACGTCGATGAGGGCCGCGACGTTCTCGGGCCGTGTGGCGGAGCCGCGCCAGTCGGCGACGTCGTAGCCGGACGAGTCGTCACCGAGCACACCGTAGCGGTGCAGCATCTCGTCGACGAACTCCACGTGCGTGTCCGGGATGAGGGCGCGCAGCTCCTCGGGGGAGTGCTCCAGGCCCGACTGCTTGTAGGGCATGAGCAGGTCCACGCCGTACGGCTTGTCACCCACCTGTTCATCGATCCAGGTGAGCTCCTTCTCCAGCTCCTCCGGGGAGAAGCGCGTTCCGCCGAAGACACCGACTCCGCCCGCGTTCGTCACCGCGGCGACGACGTCGCGGCAGTGACTGAAGGCGAAAATCGGCAACTCGACGCCGAACATTTCAGTGATGACAGTACGCATGTTTGTTCCTCACAAACCAGTCGCATGGAAGCCGGGGCCGAACAGGTCGCGATCCCGGAAGAAGTCGGTGGGAATGTGCCTTGCGGGCGCCGGGGCCAGGGGGACCGGAGCATGCGGATGACGCCTCGGACCCGCCCGGTCTCACCGCCGGGCGACCGCCGTCACGCGGCCGTGGGTGGCCTTGGTGCCGTCGGGCAGTTCGACCCAGATCTCGGCCTCCGGCGTGGCGCCACCGGTGACCACGAGGCCTCCGACAAGAAGCCGGACCCCCGGCATGACCGATGTCGTCGTGCGGTAGGTCATCGTGTCGACCCGGCCCCAGGGCGCCACCCAGTCCGCGCACAGCCGCATCAGCCAGCTGCCCATGAGCGGCCCCTGGACGAGAACGTCGGAGTAGCCCTCGGCCTCGCGCGCGTAGGGCGCGTCGTAGTGGATGCGGTGCGGGTTCCAGGTGATCGCCGAATAGCAGAACAGCTGGACGGTGTCGGGGGTGACCTCGAAGGAAGGCAGGAGATCACCCGTTGCGACGGTCACATCACTCATCGAAGGATCCTCACGTAGCGCTCGCTGACCACCAGATCGCCCGTGGCCTCTCGGCGGTACTCGAGGTCGTAGCCCACGAAGACCAGCGGCCCCGAGCGTCCGCTCTTCTCCTCCATCGAGCCGATCCGCTTGGTGAGCCGGATCTCGTCACCGGCGAGGATCGGCTGGTGGAACGCGGTGGACGACTCCCCCGCCATCCGCCGCGAGGCGGCCACGGGAGGAGTCATGTCCTCGCTCCCGCCGTCCTCGGCCAGCTCCTGGAGCGGGATCAGGTTCGGGACGGAGTGCCGGATGACGAGATGGAAGCCCAGGGGTGCGACCACATCTGCGTGGCCGGCCCTGCGAGCGGCCTCCAGGTCGAAGTGGACCGGGTCGGTGATGCCGACCGTGTGGGCGTACTGGGCGATCTGCATCCGCGTGACCTGGTAGAGCGGGAACGTCTGTTCACGTCCCAGCCAGGCGCGTGCCTCGTCGGTGAGCAAGGACTCCATCACGCCGCCTTTCCCGTGCCGGCCGGCCGCCACCTGGGCTGTGGGCTGCCGTCGGGCGAGGGCTCGACGGACCACGCGAACTCGTCGCCGACGCGGAGACCGTCCGGTTCCGCGTCGAGGTGGCCCACGAGGCGGATCCGGGCGTCGGTGTACTCCAGCACGCCGACGGCGTACGGCACCTTGTCCTCGAAGCCGGGCAGCTTCGTGCGTGCCACGACGGTCCAGGTGTAGAGCGAGGCGGTGGGCGGCAGGCGCACCCAGTCGACCTCGAAGGAGCGGCAGTCGGCGCACGCCGGCCGCGGCGGCCACTGGTACCGGCCGCAGGGCGTGCAGTACTGGCCGCGCAGCTCACCCTCGGCGAGCCCGTCCCGGTAGCCCTGCAGGTCTTCGCTCTGTGTCATCGGCTCCTCCTCAGGCCTTCGTCAGTACGGCGAGCGCGCCGTCGCCCATGTCGCCCCACCCGGTCAGGGCGGCCACCCGGGCACCGGCGACCTGGCGCTCGTCCGGCGCCTGGTGACGGAGCTGGCGTACGCACTCCACCAGATGGTTCATCCCGGTCAGGTGTCCCTCGGACAGCAGCCCCCCGTGGGTGTTGACCGGCAGGCTCCCACCCGAGGCGATGTTCCCGTCGAGTACGAAATCGCCGCCCTCGCCACGACCGCAGAAGCCCGCCTCCTCGATCTGCTGGATGACCTCGAAGGTGAAGCAGTCGTAGATGTAGGCGAGATCCACGTCCGCCGGCGTGAGGCCCGCCTGTCCGAACGCCCGGGGCGCCGCCCTGGTCAGACCGGTGTCGAAGATGTCCCACCGTCCGGCGATGTCGTCCGCCGAGTCCGGGTGCCCCTCGGCGATCCCCTCGATCCGCACGCCCGGTGCGCGGCAGTCCGCCATCCGCTCCTCGCGAGCGATGATCACGGCCGCGGCGCCGTCCGTCTCCAGGCAGCAGTCGTACTTCAGATAGGGGTCGGCGATCACAGGAGCACTCAGGTAGTCGTCCATCGAGAGCTTCCGGCCGTACATCTGCGCGCCCGGATTCCGCTGCGCGTTGTCCCGCATGGTCAGGGCGACGGTGCCGAGCGCCTCCCTCGTCGTGCCGAACTCGTGCATGTGGCGGCGGCAGGCGAGGGCGTACCACTGTGCGGGGGTGTTCATACCGTGCGGGTACTCGAGCTCGCGGCGGTACGCCTGGCCGGTGAGCCGGCGGACCCGCTGGTCGATGCGGGTGGCCGAGCTGCCGTTGCGTGCCACGAAGACCGCGACGTAGTCCGCCTGACCGCTCTCGACGGCGAGGGTCGCCAGCCGGAGCCCCGCCAGACTGCTGGCGCCGCCCATGTGCGACACGGCGGTGAAGCGCACATCCGCGCTGCCGAGGACCGGGATGACGTCCTCGGCCGTCACCGAGTCGGGGTACGGGACGAAGCCGTCGATCATCGACGGGGCGACACCCGCGTCGTCGGCGGCGGCGATCAACGCCTCCAGGGCGAGACGGGTGATGCTGCGGCCGCTGTTGCGGGAGAGCTCGGTCATTCCGATCCCGACGACGCAAGCCTTGCCTGATCCGGATGCCATCGTGGCGCCTACCTCTCCGTCGTTCCGCGCAGCAGCTTGCGCGCGATGACGTTCTTCTGGATCTCGTTGGTGCCCTCGCCGATCTCGAGGATCTTGGCGTCGCTGTAGAACCGCGAGATCGGAGTCTCCCGCATGAAGCCGTAACCGCCGTGCAGCTGCAGGCTCGCGCTGGCGACCTTGTTCGCCACCTCGGATGCGTGCAGCTTGGCCATCGCGGCGGCCATCGAGAAGTCCCTGCCCCTGTCCGCGAGCCATGCGGCCCGGTAGACCAGCAGGCGCGCCGTCTCCACCTGGGTGGCCATCTCCGCCAGGCGGTGGTGCGTCGCCTGGAAATCGGCGATCCGCCGGCCGAACTGCTCGCGCTCGACGACGTACTCGAGCGCGAGGTCGAGGGAGGCGGCGGCGAGGGAGAGGGAGAGGGCCGCGACGCTGATCCGTCCGGGGTCCAGGACGGAGAGGAACTGGCGAAGGCCTGCGCCTTCGTCACCGATGAGGTGCTCGTCCGAGACCCAGCAGTCGTCGAAGATCAGCTCGCGGGTGTCCATCGCGTGCCAGCCGATCTTGCGCATCGGCTGGCCGACCTCGAAGCCCTCGGTGCCCTTGGGCACGAAGATCACTCCGTAGCGCTTGGAGCCGTCCGCGTTCTCCCCGGTGACCGCCAGCACACTGACGCCGAGGCTGATCTCGGTGCCCGCGTTGGTGATGAAGATCTTGTTGCCGTTGAGCACCCATCCGCCGTCCCGGCGTTCCGCACGCGTGCGGATCGAGGCGGCGTCCGAACCGGCGCCGGGCTCGGTCAGGCCGAAGGCACCGATGTGCGTGCCCTCGGCGAGAGGCCGCAGCCAGCGCTCCTTCTGCTCGTGCGTGCCGAACTTGGCCAGGGGCAGCGTGGCGATGGTCGAGTGCGCGTTCCAGGAGGATGCCACCGACTGGTCGGCACGGCCGATCTCCTCCATGGCGGCCACGTAGGCGACGAGGCCGACGTCGATACCGCCGTACTCCTCCTCGACGAGCATGCCCATCAGACCGAGGCTGCCGAGCTTCTGGAACACCGGTGCGGGAAATTCCTCGAGTTCGGACCATCCCGCCGCATACGGGGCGATCTCCTTGGCCGCGAAGTCGCGGGCCAGCTTCTTGACGGCGAGAGCGTCCTCGCTCAGGTCGAAGTCCATGTCAGTTCTCCTCGGACGAGAGCAGGATCTTGAGTTGCCGTGAACGCCGTCGGCCGGTTCGGAAAAGGTCGTAACCGCGCCCGGCAACGCCTGGGCCGGTGAGCAGACAGTTCGGGCCCGGCCGGCGGCGATCGGGCCGATCATGCCGGCGGTGCCGAGCCGCGGCTGCGCGGCCCGCATTCTGTGCGCTCCCGGCCCGGGTAGGCCGCGCAGGCCCGGTGCGGAGCTCGCATCTGCCCTCCTCAGAGTTTAGTGAACCGGTCGGTCCAAAGAACTCCATAACCGTGGCCCTTGTCAAGCGGCCCGCTCCGACCTCCCCATTTCACCTGGCGCGGTACCAGTCACCCGGCCGTGCACGGTAAGGGGCCTTTCGGGCGGGGACGATGCACCTCACCGAGGGCCCCGCCGGCCCAGCCGGGAGGCGCTTTCCGCGTGCCACCCCAGGAGGTCTCCTGTGCGGTCGAGTCACCACGCCGACAGTTTTCAACTACCTGTGCCAAGCATCTAGCCATCGCACTTGACCACCCCTAGCATCCGGGCATGACCGACGAAGAGAAGCACGACAGTCAGAACCGTGCCGCCGACTGGGCCCCTTCGGAACTCCGGGGAGGCCGTTCGGTCCAGCGGCTCGCCGCGTATCAGCGCCTGCACGAGCAGTGCCCGGTAGCCTGGGCCGACGACCACGGCGGCTACTGGTCACTGACCCGGTATGCCGACGTCCGGGAGGCGGCCCGCACGCCCGCCACGTACGCCTCCGGGGCACCGATCATCCAGTGGCCCGACTTCGCCGACCAGATCCCCATCTCGCTCAATCCGCCTGAGCACGCCAAGTACCGGCGTATGCTGAACCGTTACGTCGCCAAAGATGCCATGGACCGCCTGGAGCCGACGCTCCGGGGATATGCCGTCGAGCACCTCGAACCTCTGCTCCAGGCAGGCGAAGGTGACATCATCACCGGCTTCTGCCAGCCCTTCCCGGCACGGGCCCTCGCCGCTCTGCTGAACCTGCCCGACTCCGCCTACACCGAGCTGGTCGAGCAGTTCGCCGGCTTCGAACGCATGGGCTGGGCTCCGGAGAAGGTCAACGCCGTGATCGAGCAGGTCTTCGCAGCGCACATCACGCGCGTCATCGCGGAACGGCGGGCCCAGCCCCTGGATCCCGAAACCGACCTGCTGAGCGGCGTCCTGGCAGCAGAGGTCGACGGTGAGCCGCTGAGTGACGACATGGTGCTCCAGATCGGTGTCCAGCTGTTCGTGGCAGGCCACGCGACCACCGCCGACGCCCTCGCCACATCGATATACCGACTGGCGACCAACCCGGACATCCAGGTGACCCTGCGTCAGTCCCCGGAGAGGATCCCGAGCGCGGTGGAGGAGTTCCTCCGCATCGAGACTCCTCTGCAATCGATCGCCCGCACCGTCACCGAGGACGTCGAACTGCACGGCCGCACGATCCGCGCCGGCGACAAGGTCGACCTCCACTACGGTGCGGCCAACCGTGACCCTGAGGCGTTCGAGCACCCGAGCGCCTGCATCATCGACAGGCAGCGCAACGACCACATGGCGTTCGGCTTCGGCATTCACAAGTGCCTCGGAGCTCCGTTGGCCCGCCTGGAGATGCGAGTGGCGCTGGAAGAACTCCTGGCCCGGACCACGGAGATCGCCCTCGCGGGGCCGGGTACGGAAACCGCCGGCCGCCTGCGCGGGTGGACAAACCTGCCGCTCCGGGTCATGACCAGCTGAGACGTCCACGGAACCGGAGCCATGCACAAAGGGGGGTGCCTCCGGTCCGGGAAATGACCTGACTTCGGGCGTCCGGGTCCCGCTCCGACGCGCGGACCAGGAGCAGCCCCTGGAGCGTCCTCTTCCAGCTCGCGCTCGTGGATGCGGCGGGGCAGGCCCCCGTCCGGGGTGCGGCGGCTCATGACACCCTCGCCCATGCAGTCGCCGAGGGCAGCTGTCCTCCCGTACCAGCAGAAGCAGATCGAGCCCCGCACGATGCCGGAGCCCAACACCCGGCCGATGCCGCGGCCGGCAAGCCACTGGCCGACCTCGCCCCACTCCTCGGCCGACGAGGTGCCCCGCAGAAGAAGATGGTGGATCCGTTACCGCGGACATCCTGGATCTCACGGTCGTGGTGGCCAAGACCGCACGTCGGCTGGATGGTCCCGGCGCTGAAGTCCCGGAACGTGGTGAGCCCGGTGAAGTACACGTGCTCCACGGGCTCACCGCGGTACGGGAAGTTCTCCAGCAGCCCCGCTCCGTCACGCCGGTCACGGACGTTGAAGGAAGGCACGCCCAGCAGCCGGTCGTATTCGCGCTGATCCACCAGGGATGACGAGGCAGCCCTTGAGCGACGATCTCGACCACGAAGTCCCGAAGGGCGGACCGAGTGCCGGTGAAGTGGTGCTCCGCCCCGCCGTCCACCGTCGTCGCCCCTGCGAGCGCGACGCCGGCCTCCGTCAGGCATGCGCGGAGCGCGGCGTACTGCTCGGCGGCGGTCACCGCGAGCGTCGGTGCGGGATACCGGTGGCCTCAGCGAACCGGAACCCGGCCGGCCGCCAGCGGGGTTCCGGTCATCGTCCGGCGGGTCGTGGCACCGTGGGCACCGCGGAAGATCAGGTCGTCGATCGAGGTCGCCCAATGGCGCCAAAAGTGAACGGCCGTTACGCACTTTGCCGAACGGTCCGGGGAAGCCGCCGTCGAACCACCGACCGGGACTGAACCGACCCATCCGCCCAAGGCGTCGGACCTTGACAGAAACGTCGTTTGAGAGTTTCTTGGACCAGTCAGTCTATTGAATGATGTGCATCTTGCGCGGCAGGCGCACGGTGCGGGAGCACACGGAGGACAGCAGTATGACCGCGCCGGATGCCACACCGCCCCAGAAGCGGATCGAGACCGACTTCCGTCCGCTGCTCGCACCGAAGTCGATCGCTGTGATCGGGGCTTCCGACAACCCCAAGAAGCTTTCGGGCCGACCGGTCGCGTACATGAAGAAGTTCGGGTACGCCGGACACATCTATCCGGTGAACCCCACCCGCGATGTCGTTCAAGGACTTCCGTCGTACCCCGACGTCCGAGACATCAAGGGTGACGTCGACGTCGCGGTCATCGTCTCCCCCGCCGGCCTCGTGCTCGATGCCATCCGCGGCTGCGTGGAGAAGGGCGTCCGGTTCGCACTGATCACCGCGTCGGGCTTCGCCGAGGCGAGCACCGACGGCGCTGCCCTGGAGCAGGAGTTGTCTCGGCTGGTCGACGGCAGTGACCTCCGCATGATCGGTCCGAACTGCCTCGGCATGATCGGGGTACGCGACGCAGCGGTGCCGACCTTCGCCTCCGTGTTCGAGGCCGACAACCCGCTCCGCCCCGGCGGTGTGGCGTTCGTGAGCCAGTCCGGTGCGTTCGGAACGTTCATCCTGGGCGACCTGCAGGCTTCGGCCATCGGCATGTCTCACTACTTCAACACCGGTAACGAACTCGACGTCACCGTCGGCGAGGTCCTCTCCGGCCTCGTCCAGGACGAGGAGATCCACACGCTGCTCGCCTACTTCGAAGGCGTCTCCCGGGGCGAGAACCTCCTCGAGGTCGCCCGGGACGCCCATCGCAGGGACAAGGCGATACTGGCGGTCAAGAGCGGACGGTCCGAGGCGGGCGCCCGGGCCGCCTCCTCCCACACCGCGTCCATGACCGGCGACGACAAGGTCTTCGATCAGCTGATGCGCGAGGTGGGTGTGATCCGCGTGCACAGCCAGGAGCAACTGCAGGACGCCGCACAGGTCTTCGACGCTCGCCGGACTCCGCGTGGCCGTCGGCTGACCGTCCTGTCGATGTCCGGCGGCGGCGCCGTCATGGCCGCCGACACGGCGAGCGACTTCGGCCTCGATGTGACGCCGTGGGAGCCGGAGTGGCAGGAGAAGCTGGCCTCCCGGATCCCGGCGTTCGCCTCGCCCCGGAATCCGGTCGACCTCACCGGCTCGATGATCACCGATCCCAGCCTGCTGCGGACCGCGCTCGCGACGGCGATCGAGTACCCGGGCGCCGACATGATCGTCATCGTGCTCGGCAACGCGGACGGCTTCGCGGAGCCTGTCATCGAGGCCGTCTCCGAGCTGTACGCGACGACCGACCGGCCCATCGTGTTCTCGTGGACCGGTGGCACCGGCGAGCCGCGCCGCCGTCTGCGCGAACTCGGGATTCCCTGCTTCACCGACCCGACGAGGGCGGTGGGTGCTCTGGGCGCCCTCGCCGACCACGCGTTGCGCCGGGAACTCCCTCGTCCCGAACGGCCCGCCGGCATCGACGAGCAGGCGGCTCGGTCCGTCATCGCAGCGGTCCGGGCCGACGGACGCCGCACGCTCGACGAGGCCGAGGCCACCGCTCTCGTGGAGGCCTACGGGATTCCGACCTCACCGTCGGCGATCGCCTCATCCGCCGCCGAGGCAGCCGCTGCGGCCGCGTCGCTGGGCGGGCGCGTGGTGGTCAAGCTTCTCAGTAACAAGATCACCCACAAGAGCGATGTGGGCGGCGTGCGCCTGGGCCTCACCACTCCCGAGGAGGTGGGACAGGCCGCCGAGGAAATCCTGGAGATCGGCCGCCGGCACGGTGAGCCCGAGCCTCGCGTTCTCGTCCAGCAGATGACCGGTGGCGACGTCGAGCTGATGCTCGGCGCCCAGGTGGACCCGGCCTTCGGCCCGGTCGTCGTGGTCGGGCTCGGCGGCATCTTCGTCGAGGTACTGGCCGACACCCGGATCGCATCGGCCCCGACCGACACGGCGCATGTCGAGCACCTGCTCGGCTCCCTGCAGGGAGCGGCCCTGCTCCGTGGCGTCCGCGGGCGTCCGGCTGTCGACACGGCCGCCGCCGCTGCGGCCGCGGAGCGGCTTTCGTGGCTGATCGCCGATCTGCGCGACGAGATCGCGGAGGTGGACATCAATCCCGTTCTGCTCCGCGAGTCGGGCGCGACGGCCGTCGACGCCCTCGTCGTCCTGCGCTGACGGACGGGCCCGTGCCGGGCGGTGGGCCACCGGCACGGGCAGTGGGCTGCAGGCTCCGCTCCCGCGAACGAGACGGGGAAGATCTCGGTACAGGGCTGCTGGTCCCCTGCGCGTGTGCTCATCGACCCCACCAGAAGGCCGTCCGCAACGGCCATGGCGAGCCGGGCGAGATCCTCCGCGGTCTCGCCCTCTTCGTCGTGCCGGGGCGTGGCGCGCCCGCCGGTCCAGCACAAGTCGCATGCCGATGCGCAAGAACCGGGCGTGGCGTTCAGCAGTCCGACAGGCAGTCAGCAGACCGGCGCGGGCATCGGCGAAGGGGGTTGCAGTACCGCGAAGCGCCGGTGGAGCGAGCTCGCCGGCAGCCCGGACCGCTCGCATACGGCCGCGATCGTCACACCGCCGGGTCCTCGCTCGGGAACGGCATCCGCCGCAGCTGTCAGAATCCGCACTCCTGTGGCGCTTCGCGTCTTCTCAGCGGTCATCAACGAGCCCTGTGGCCTGGAGATGGCGGACAAACCCGGAGTTCAGTCGGCCGGAGAGGTCCGTGGCGCTCATCGCCCACAGCCGGCAGCCGACGCCGTCCACCTGATGATCCATAACAGCCTCAGGGCGACTCCCGGATCACGCACGATCGCCGCAGTCCCCGGTAGCGGCTGCACCGCGGGCGGCTTCCGCGCCGCCGGACTCACGAAAGATCGGGTTAGCCATTTCAGTCTTCTCTTCTCAACTGATAGGTTACTGCCAAATGCAGAACCCCACCCCCGACGTCCACCTGCATGAAAACACCTGCGGCAAAATCTACAACTACGCCTCACGTACCGATTAGCCGCAGAAACGGGCATTGTGGGTTCACACAGGGCAACCGATTCTCAAGGAGAGGATTTTGCATGACGAACCCGAAGGTGAATCGAGAACGCCGCTGGACTGAAGAAGGTGAGACAAGCCCCGACAGGCCGGTTGAAAATCGACGCGACAGGATTCTCGCAGCCGCAGCGGAAGAATTCGAGGCGAAGGGTTTCGCCGGGGCCCGCATCGATGAGATCGCACGCCGCTCCAGGGTGAATAAACAACTTATCTATTATTACTTCGAGAGCAAACGCATTCTGCATTCCAAGGTCATGGAACATGTCACGACCCGCGCACTCGAGGTGACCCATGACGATTCTGACCATTCTTATCTGAAATCAGTCCTCCGCACCAGCGCCGCAAGTTTTTCGAAAATTCGTAATCGCTTGTACCGGTACTGGTTGTGGGAAGCCGTTGAAGGCTCCAGCCAGGAAGAAATTGCACGCCACGATGAGCGTCAGGAACATTACGCGCAAAAGGTAGCCCAGATCCGCAAAGCGCAACTCGACGGAGAGATCGACCCGGACATCGACGCGCGCTTCCTGCATCTCGCCGTCACGGCGATCATCAGCTTTCCTCACATGGCGCCTCAAATCGCTTCTCTCGTCACCGGCCTGGAGCCTGGCGATCCGGAGTTCAAGGAAGCGCAGCAGGCGTTCCTCGATCACCTCATGCGGGGTCTGCTTCCCCCGCCTGACAAATCCTGACGCTCGGGCCAGGTGACAAGATGTGAGAACGAGCCGACCCGGGCTCGATGAAAGTGTGAAGCCCCTTGGTGAGAACAGATCCACGAAGATCATGTCCGGAAACCAAGAGGATTCACCCGTTGAGCTGTGGGGCCTCTGATGGTCGTAGACGGTCTGGCCAGTGCGCGCGAGGATCTCGGGTTCGCACATCCAGTCCTGTATCGAACAATATTCAAGTTCTCCGATTTCATCGTTGTAGCGGCGCACAGCAATGGCGTAGGACTTCGGGGACACGGTCCATTCCCCGTACATGGACAATTCCGTGAACGCGCCGGAGTCCAGAAGCCAGGGGGTAACCGCGCGTGGGAGTGTGCGCCGGTCTGCCAGTTGGCGGTGCGATACGCACAGGGGGACGGCGCGGCTACCTCCGAATTCGTCGCGGGCCAGCCACGACGGTTCGTGTGTTCCCAGGTAGGTGTTGCGATCTGTCTCTTCGTACTCCCGGCGCTCCCGCCATCTTGGATCTGCGACGGGGTCCGGGCGCTCGACGGTATGAGGGCGATGGTGTGCAGCGTCCAGCAGACGGGAGGTGGAAGGCGTCACGGTTCTGCTCCATGGTTGTCCGGTCGGTCCGCCGGCACATCGCTTGTTCGGCAGGTCGTTGGGGGGGTGAGTGAGGTGTGGGGCCCCGCAGGTGCGGGGCCCCACATGTCAGGGACGCTGCGCTCAGCGCGCGGCGAGGGCGAGAGCGTCGATGGCCTTGGCTTCGAGAGCGTGCGCGGCGTCTGCGTCCTCGACCGTCTGGGCGACGGAAGTGAAGGCCTGCATGACCCCGCCGGCCGTGGTCTGGCCACCCTTGATGAAGTGGCGCAGAATCGCGTCCGCGGTCTCGTCCGGGATGTTGAGCTGCTTGGTGACTTCCTTGACGGTCGCGCCCGGGTCGTTGATCTCGGTTGCGGCCCGCTCCGTGATGCTCTCGATGAGCCTCTCCACGTAGTTGTGCGAAAGGAAGTGGGCCACGGCGTCGGCAGTCTTGGAGGTGATGAGTTCGAGCTCCTTGGTCTGCGTTGCCACCGACCAGTCGATCGTGCCCTCCTCCATCCGCGCACCCACGTGGACCGCCTGCATGGTGTCCTTCTCGATCGTCATGCC
>NZ_DATMVN010000344.1:0-6501 GCF_035563135.1 Streptomyces sp. | reverse complement strand
CAGCAGGTGCAGCCGCAGCGCCAGCTGGAGCTCCAGCGCCCGGTCGGGCTCGTTCCAGTCGCGGCCGAGCAGCACCTGGATCCGGTCGAGGCGCTGCACCACCGTGTTCACATGCACGTGCAGTTCGTCCTTGGCCCGGATCAGGCTGCCGCCCGCGCCGAAGTACGCCCGCAGGGTCCGTACGAGATGGGTGCCGCGTCGCTCGTCGTACCGCAGCAGCGGGCCCAGTACGGCGGTCACGAAGCCGTCCACGTCCTTCGCGTTGCCCAGGACGACGCCCAGGAAGCCGAGTTCGCCGACGCAGGCCCCTTCGCCCTCGCGGCCGAGCACCCGCATGGCACGCAGGCAGCGCGCGGCTTCCGCGTAGGCGGCGGCGAGGTCGCGGGTGCCGGCCGCCGGGCCCGTGCCGGCGACGGTGACGGGCGCCTGGACGAGGTGGCCGAGCTGCGCGGCTGCCGCCCGTGCGGCGGCGCCCGCGGGCGTTCCTTCGCCGTCGCATTCGATCAGCAGCACGACGGTGCCCGCGTGTTCGGCGCTCACCCCGTGGATGCCCCCGCCGAACAGGTACCGCATCGCGGCGCCGCCGAGTTTCTCCCTGGCCGCCGCCTCCGCCACCAGCAGCAGATGCGGCCGGTCCAGGTCGACGCCGAGTCTCCGGCCCCGTTCGGCCAGCCCGGCCGGGTCGCGCTCCGGGTCGCCGAGCAGGTCGCTGATCAGTTCGCCCCGTATCCGGTTCTCGGTCTCGGCGACCGTACGGCGCAGCAGCAGGAGCAGGCCGGTGACGACGGCGGCGCGTTCGAAGAGCCGCCGGTCGGAGTCGTCGAGCCGGGCCGCCCGGTGCAGCACCAGGCTGGCGAGGAGCTCCTGCCCGGCGAGCACGGCACAGATCCACCGGCCGTCGCGGTGCACGGCGCGCGCCCCGTGGCGGGACTCCTCGGCGGTGCCGGCGAGCCAGTGGGCGTCCATGCTGTCGGCGGCGCACCCGGTGCCGTCGGGCCGTACGGCCGCCAGCGGGCGCCCGCCGGGGTCGTGGATGGTCAGGGGGCTGTCGAGCAGCCCGGCGACGGACACGGCGACGTCCTTCACGTCACCGCCGCGCAGCACCAGGTCGGTGAGCCGGTCGTGGGCCTCCTCCGCGCGCCGCATGGCGGCCGAGTGCGCGCGCACGGCGGCGTTGGCCTCGGCCAGTTCCGCGTTCGCGCCGGCGAGTTCCGCGAGGGCGGCCCGGGTGTCGTCCAGGGCCCGGGCGGTGTCGATCGCGATGGCGGCGTGCGCGGCGAGCGAGCAGAGCAGGGCCACCTCGTCGGGGCTGAAGACCCGCGCGGCGCGGTCGGCGGCGAAGAGGACCCCGATGACCTTGCCCGTGCCTCCCCGGCTGGAGCCGAGCAGCAGGGGCACGCCCAGGATCGCCACCAGCCCTTCGTCCAGCACACCGGCGTTGATGTTGCGGGTGTGGCGGAAGCGGTCGTCGGTGCGGTAGTCGGGGGTCGCGTACGGGCTCGCGGTCTGTGCCACGAGTCCGCCGAGCCCTTCGCCCAGTTCGAGCCGGAGCCGCTGGAACAGCAGGGACACCGACCCGTCGGTCACCCGCATGTAGGTGTCGCCGGCCTCCTCGTCGGGGAGCGTGAGATAGGCGGTGTCGGTGCCCAGCAGTCTCCTGGCCCGCCGCACGATCGCCTTCAGCACGTCGTCCGGGTCCCGGGAGGCGGCCAGGTCGCCCGCCGTGTCGAAGAGGGCGGTGAGCTGGAGTTCCCTGCGCCGGTGCTGGCGCAGGGCGCCCCTGATCCGCAGGGCGGTGGCGGCCGCCCGTTCCACCTCGGCCAGTTCGGCGGCGGGCACACCCGCGGCCCTGGCCGCCGAGGTGACGGCACCCAGTTCCTCGGCGGGGGCGTCGTCGGCCAGCAGGTCCAGGAGGCGTGCCAGAAGAGGCGCGGCGGAGGGGGGCGGTTCAGACATGGGCGGCCATCGTTCTTCCGGCTTGCGGGGGTGGTCGGGGGTCAGTTGGCGGTCCAGCCGCCGTCCATCGTGAGGGAGCTCCCGGTGATGTGGGAGGTGCCGGGTCCGCACAGCCACAGGACGGCACCGGCCACGTCGCGGGGCTCGATCAGCGACTTGAGGGCGCTGCGTTCCAGCAGCACCCGGCCGACCACCTCCTGTTCGGAGATGCCGTGGCTGTGGGCCTGGTCCGCGATCTGTCCCTCGACCAGGGGCGTGCGGACGTAGCCGGGGCTGACGCAGTTGCTCGTCACCCCGTGCGCCGCCGCTTCGAGTGCGACCACTTTGCTGAGCCCCTCCAGTGCGTGCTTGGCCGAGACGTAGGCCGACTTGTAGGGGCTGGCGCGCAGCCCGTGCACGGACGAGATGTTGACGACACGCCCCCAGCCGCGTTCGTACATGCCGGGGAGCGTGCGGCGCAAGATGCGGAACGGTGCTTCCACCATGACGCGGTGGATCAGCGTGAAGCGGTCCGGCGGGAACTCGTGCACGGGCGCCACGTGCTGGAGCCCCGCGTTGTTGACCACGATGTCCGCGTCGGCGGGCAGCCCGTCCACCGCTTCCGCCACGGAGAGGTCGGCCACCCAGGCCGTGCCGCCGATCCGTGCGGCGACGTCCTTCGCGGCGTCGCCCGCCTTGTCCACGACGTGCACATGGGCGCCGGCGGCGGCGAGTGCCTGCGCGCAGGCCAGTCCGATGCCGCTGGCCGCCCCGGTGACCAGGGCGGTGCGTCCGGCGAGGGCGGTGGGGGCGAGGGGGTCGTGCTGGGGGGTACGGGAAGTCTGCATGGGCGTCACCGTAAGGACGTCGCCGCCCGCATCACACGGGGTCGGTGCACACACCCCGGTACGGCCGCATGGTGGCGGCCTACATGGTGCGGCCGGGTGCCGGGGCGCGCGTCCGCCGGGCGTCGGGCGGGCGCAAGGGGAGCGCCGCACACAGCGGGGGACGGCGGGTGGCCGTCTGCCACATGGGCGGCCCGGGCCCCGGCTCGTAGGTTCCGGCAGCAGCCCGTCCGTCCGTGTCCCTCCGCCCGTCCGCGTCCGTCCGCACGCCCACGCCCGTCCGCGTCCGTCCACGCCCGTCCGCGTCCGTCCGCACGTCCGATGAGGAGGCCCCACCGTGCGCCCACCGCTCCTGCGACGCCTGCTCCGCCGCGTCGCGTCCGTCGCCGTCTGCGGCTTGCTGCCCCTGCTCGCCGCGTATCCGGTCCCCGCCGCCGCCGCTCCCGCGGCCCCGGCTGCCGCCGGTCTTCAGCAGGTCACCGGCTTCGGCCCGAACCCCGGCAACCTCCAGATGTTCGCCTACACCCCCGACAGCGTGCCGGCGGGCGCGCCCCTGGTGGTCGCCCTGCACGGCTGCACCCAGTCGGCCGACGCGTACCACACCCACTCGGGCTGGACCGAGTACGCCGATCGGTGGGGCTTCGACGTCGTCTTCCCGCAGACCACCTCGGCGAACAACCCGCTGTCGTGCTTCGGCTGGTTCGACCCGGCCGAGAGCACGCGGGGCCGGGGCGAGGCGGCGTCGATCGTGCAGATGGTCCAGTACGCGAAGCAGACGTACGGCTCCGACGGCCGCCGGGTGTACGTCACCGGGCTCTCGGCGGGCGGCGGGATGACCGCCGACCTGCTGGCCGCCTACCCGGACGTCTTCGCCGGCGGGTCCGTGGCCTCCGGGCTGCCCGCGCAGTGCGCCACGAGCCAGGCCGCCGCGTCCGGCTGCCAGACGGGCCCGCAGAAGCTGTCGCCCGCCCAGTGGGGCGACAAGGTCCGCAACTCCTACCCGGGCTGGACCGGCCCCTGGCCCCGGGTCGCCATCTGGCAGGGCACCTCCGACTACACGGTCCGCCCGGCCAACGCCACGGCGCTGCGCGACCAGTGGACCGACGTGTGGGGCATCGGCCAGACCCCGTCCGGCACCCAGAGCCTGCCCGGCAACACCACCCGGAGCGTCTACGCCGACGCGTCCGGCCGGTCCGCCGTGGAGACGTTCTCGGTGTCCGGCATGGGGCACGGCCTGCCGGTGAACCCGGGGCCGGGCGCCGAGCAGTGCGGGTCGACGGCCGCGTACTTCCTGGACACCATCTGCTCGGCGTACCACACGGGTGTGTTCTGGGGGCTGGACAAGGGCGCCCCGGGCGGCGGCGACGGGCTGCCCGCCCCGGCGGGCCTGAAGGTCACCGGTATCACGGACACCAGCGCCTCACTGGCGTGGAACGCGGTCGCGGGCGCGGCCTCCTACGCGGTGTTCCGCGACGGCACGAAGGTGGCCTCCACCGCCTCGACGGCCTACACGGACACGGGGCTGACCGCCGGCACCTCCTACCGCTACCGGGTGGGCGCGGCGGACCCCTCGGGGGCGGCGGGGCCGGGCTCGTCCGCCGTGACCGCGACCACGTCGGGCGGCACGGCCCCGGCCCGGTGCTTCACGGCGTCGAACTACGCGCATGTGACGGCCGGCCGGGCGTACACCTCGGGCGGCCGTGCCTATGCGAAGGGTTCGGCGCAGGACATGGGGCTGTACAACGTGTTCGTCACCCACACCCTCCGGGAGTCACCCGCGGGTCACTTCGTGATCGCCGACTCAGGCTGTCAGGCCGGGTCCTCGTAGCCGTCCCTGATCCGCCGGGGCAGCTCGCAGCCGTCCTCGACCGCGGTGAGGGACACGGCCTGCCCGGCTCCTCCCGCGGTGCGGTGCCGGGCGTACAGCTTCCAGCCCCGCTTGGCGAGGGTGCGGTAGGTGACGTCCCGCTCGGCATGGCTGGAGACGATCTCCCAGTCGTGCTGCCGCATGCGCATCACCGTCGCCTCGAAGGCGCCGGCGGCGTCCGCCGCCGGCGCGTCGCCCGCCCAGGGCACGACACACCTGCGCCAGTCCCCCTCCGGCAGTCCGGCCGTGGAGGTGTCACCGTCCGGGAGCCCTGCGGCCCGGGCGAAGCCGGTTATCTCGTCGGCGACCGTCCGCGAGGTGAACGGCACGGTGGGTTCCGGGGAGGGTGCCGGCGCGGCGTCGCTCTCCCCGATGAGGCCGCAGCCCGTCGTCACCGTCATGAATCCGGCCACCACGGCGGCGACTGCCGCCGTGCCTGTCCTGGTTGTGCGCACTGGTGCTTCCCACCCCGGTCGTTCCTCCCCACGGGCCCGCGCCCGTGTGACCCCCGCCGGAGTTTCGCATGGGGTCTGACCTGCTGGGAAGGGTCCGTGCGCGGGTTCCGGCTCTCCGGCCGAGGGCGGCCGGGAGCGCCCCGGTAGAGTGGGCTGGTCGTCATCACGCCCGTACAGGGGGAAGCCGGTGCGAATCCGGCGCCGACCCGGCCCCCACGCGCTCGGCCCGGTCCGAGCAGGGGCGATCCCGTTCGAGAGGCCCAGCCCGCCATGTCCGTACGCCGCCGCGCGGCAGCGCTCGCGATCACCGCCGTGCTCTGTGGAGCGGCCGCCCCGGCGGCGGTCGCCGCGCCGAGCCCGTCCCCGTCCGCCCCCGCTCTTCCGGCGGGGCTGTACGGCACGAAGGACCCGGCCTACGACGGGGTGTGGCGCCAGTCGCTGGCCTTCCTCGCGCAGAAGATCGAGCTGGTCACACCCGCCACGCAGGCGGTGGACTGGCTCGTCGGCCAGCAGTGCGACAGCGGGGCCTTCGCCTCGTACCGCGACGCCTCCGAGCCCTGCGACGCCACCACGGTCGCGGACACCAACGCCACGGCGGCGGCGGTGCAGGCCATGGTCGAGCTCGGCGTGCACCGCGAGGTCGTGGACAACGGGGCCGGCTGGCTGAAGTCCGTGCAGAACGAGGACGGCGGCTGGGGTTACAACCCGGGCAGCCCGAGCGACGCCAACTCCACCGCCGTCGTGACCGGGGCCCTGGCCAGGGCGGGCGTGCCGGTCGCCGAGATCACCAAGGCGGGCGGGAAGACGCCGTACACGGCGCTGCAGACCTTCGCACTGCCCTGCGGCGGCAAGGACGGCGGGGCGTTCGCCTATCAGCCGGACAAGAAGGGCCGGCTCACCGCCAACGCGGACGCCACGGCGGCCGCGGTCCTCGGCTCGATGGGCAAGGGCATGGCCGTGGGGAACTACAACGCGGTGAAGGCCCCCGTCTGCCACGAGGGCACCGGCCTCACCCCCGAGCAGTCCGCGCAGAACGGCGCCTCCTACCTGGCGAAGGCTCTCGGCGGATCGGGGCACCTGGATCTGCCGCCGATGCCCGGCGCCGAGGAGTCCGCGCCGCAGCCGGACTTCGGCAACACGGCGGACGCGGTGGTGGCGCTGGCGGCGGCCGGCCACAAGGACAAGGCGGCCGGGGCGGTCGCCTATCTGGAGAAGCACGCGCAGGGCTGGGCGAAGGAGGGCGGCCCCGCCGCCACCGCCCAGCTGGTGCTCGCCGCCCATGCGACCGGCAGCGACGCCCGTGACTTCGGCGGCGTCGACCTCGTGAAGCAGCTCAACTCGACGGGCCCCGCGCCCGCCGCGACCGCCGTTCCCTCGCCGGCCGCGACGGCTCCCTCGA
>NZ_DATMVN010000343.1:0-2063 GCF_035563135.1 Streptomyces sp. | reverse complement strand
GCTGGATGCTCTGCCGCGCCTCGCCTTGTGCTGGCTCGGGTTAGCGGTTCGACGCGTGAGCGTGTCGGTGCGACGCGCGGTCGATGCTGATATGCGCGGGTTGGTCACCGCAGGACGGCGTTCGGCAGGGGCGCTCCGGCGGGGTCTGACCTGACTTTTATCAGTTTGCGTGATCTTGACGGTTCGTAGGCCTGGGACCTGCGGGTTTGTTTGCTGAGGCGGCCGGGTCTGCGCACTAATCGTTGGCCGTAGGGTCGGCCGGTGGCCTACGTGCGCGCTGTGAAGACGGCGTCGGGGGCCACCGCGGTGCAGATCGTGTGGTCCTCCCGGCGGGGGTCGAGGCAGATCGAGCACATCGGCTCGGGGCATGACGAAGCCGAGGTTGAGGCGCTGCGGGCGGCGGCCCGGCAGCGGCTGGCCGGCGGGCAGACTGAGCTCGATCTCGGCGTCGACGACGGCGCTTCCGCGGCCGGCCCGTTGACCATCGTCGGGTCGCAGGCCGCGCACCTGTGGGACGCGCTGTCACGGGCCTACGACGCGCTCGGGTTCGACCGGGTGGCCGGCGCCGATGAGGTGTTCCGGGCGCTGGTGTTGGCCCGGATCATCGAGCCCACGAGCAAGGCCGACAGCTTGCGCGTGCTGGTCGAGGTCGGCGTGTCCGGGCCGTCGTATCCGACGCTGGGCCGCCGCCTGCCGGGCTACGCCACCGACAAGTTCGCCGCCGCTCTGGCCGCGGCGTGCGCGGCGCACGCGGCGCTGGGGCCGGCGTCGCTGGTGCTCTACGACGTGTCCACGCTCTACTTCGAGACCGACACCGCCGACGAGTTCCGCAAGCCCGGCTTCTCCAAAGAACGCCGGCTGGAGCCGCAGATCACCGTCGGGCTGCTCACCGACGCCGCCGGCTTCCCGCTGATGGTCCAGGCGTTCGAGGGCAACCAGGCCGAGACCACCACGATGCTGCCGGTGCTGCGGTCGTTCATGACCGCGCACGGCCTGGAGGACGTGACCGTGGTCGCCGATGCCGGGATGATCTCGGCGGGCAACCAGGAGGCCATCGAGGACGCCGGGCTGTCGTTCATCCTCGGCGCCAAGATCCCGTACGTGCCGTACCTGGTCGCCCAGTGGCGCCGCGAGAACCCGGATGCCGAGATTCCCGACGGGCACGTGTTCGTGCAGCCGTGGCCGGCCACCGACAAGGAGAAAGCCGCTGGTCGGCGGGACAAGACGGTGTTCTATCAGTACCGGGCCGACCGGGCCCGGCGCACGTTGCGTGGCATCGACGAGCAGATCGCCAAGGCTGAGTCCGCGGTCGCGGGGAAGGCGTCGGTCAAGCGCAACAGGTTCGTGCAGCTGACCGGCGGTGACAAGAGCGTGAACCGCGAACTGGAGGCCAAGGCGCGGGCGTTGGCCGGCCTGAAGGGCTACGTCACCAACCTGCCCGACCCCGATCAAGAGTTCGTAATGGGGGCCTACTCCCAGTTGTGGCGGATCGAGAAGTCCTTCCGCATGTCCAAGCACGACCTGCGCGCGAGGCCGATCTACCACCACAAGCGCGAGTCCATCGAAGCCCACCTGAACGTGGTGTTCGCGGCGCTCGCCGTCACCCACCACGTCGAGACCTGCACCGGCTGGTCGATCAAGCAATTCGTCCGCACGGCCCGCCGCTACCGCACCGTGCAGATCCGCGCCGGCACCCAGCTCCTCACCGCCGAAGACCCGCTTCCCGACGACCTACGAGACGCGCTCGCCCAGAACTGCTGACGGGAAGGTGCGCACTAACCTGATAGAAGTCAGGTCGAAGGGCGATTCGTGGGACTCGGCGTCGTCGGTAAAAAGGGCCTCGATGTCGGCGCGGGCGTTGCTCTTCCAGGCCATCACGTAGTCCTCGACCCATCGCGTGATCGAGGCGGTCGTCGGGCCCAGGGTGTCCGAAAGGCCCACATCTGCGGAGGCTGGCGTCATGACCCCGATGCTGCCCGCAGGCGGAGACGCCAGACAGGGTGCACCGCTCCTAGGCAGTCGCGCCCTCCATCGGCGAGCTGGACGTCAGCACTCTCGAGAGC
>NZ_DATMVN010000342.1:0-2901 GCF_035563135.1 Streptomyces sp. | reverse complement strand
ACCGCGCTGCCCATCGCGCTGATGAGCCTGGCGTCCCTGCTGGAACACCACCGGCGTGCCGCCGCGTTCGCCTTCACCACGGCGTACATCCCGCTGGCAGTCGCACTCCACCAGCTCGGCCCCGGCGAACCGCCGAGCGAGTTCGTGACGTTCTACCTGGCCGTGGCCCTCGCCTGGGGCGTCGGCGCATGGCACCGCTCCTCCCGCGCCGCGGAAGCCGAGCACCGCCACCGCGTCGCCGAGGACACCCGCACCGCCGAACGCACCCGCATCGCCCGTGAACTCCACGACGTCGTGACCCACCACGTGACGGCGATGGTCGTACAGGCCGAGGCGGCACGCTATCTGACCGCCGCGCCCGACCGCCTCGACCAGAGCCTCACCGCCGTCACGGACACCGGCCGGCGGGCCATCACCGACCTGCGGCACCTGCTCGACCTGCTCAACCCCGACCACGGCACCGAGGCCACACCACCGCCCGTCGGCAGGCTCCTCACCCTCGTCGAACAGACGCGACGGGCCGGGCAGCCGGTGGAGTTCACGGAGGAGGGCACCCCCGCCGAATCGACCGGCAGCGCCGACCTCGTGGCCTACCGGATGGTGCAGGAATCCCTGACGAACGCCCTCAAGTACGCTCATGGCAGCCGCACTTGTGTCCAGGTGCGCCATGGCGAAAGGGAGATCACCGTGGAGGTCGGCACGGACGGCACCGGCTCGGAGGCCGCGCTCACCGGCGGAAGCGGACGGGGCCTGGCCGGTCTCCGCGAGCGGGTGGAAGTCCTGGGCGGCGACTTCAGCGCGGGCCGGCAGCCGGACGGCCGCTTCGTCGTCCGGGGCCGCATCCCCGCGGGCAGCTCCTCATGACCGCACCGGTCCGGGTCCTGATCTGCGACGACCAGGTGCTGATCCGCACCGGGCTGGCGACGATCGTCGACGCCCAGCCCGACCTGGAGGTCGCGGGCGAATGCGGGGACGGACAAACCGCCGTCGAACTCGCCGGGAAGGTGCACCCGGACGTCGTGGTGATGGACATCCGCATGCCGGTGCTCGACGGCATCGCAGCCACCCGCCTGCTGGCCGGTGCCGGAGTGCGGCACCCCGTCAAGGTGCTCGTGGTGACGACGTTCAACCTGGACGAATACGTCTACGAGGCGCTGCGCGCCGGTGCGAGCGGGTTCCTCCTCAAGGACGCACCGCCGGACCGGCTCCTCCACGGCATCCGGACCGTGGCCGCCGGCGCGGCCCTGCTGGACCCCGAGGTGACGCGCCAGCTCGTGGGCAGGTACGCCGCCCGGATCCGCCCCGCCGACGACCACGGACCCGGCATCCCGCTGACCCCCCGCGAACTGGAGGTCCTGCGCCTCATCGCGGACGGCCTCTCCAACAACGAGATCGCCGCGTCCCTCGTGATCAGCCGGGAGACGGTCAAGACCTTCGTCTCCCGCATCCTCACCAAACTCGGCCTCCGCGACCGCGTCCAGGCGGTCGTCTACGCCTACCGCCAGGGCCTGGTGTCCTGAGCGGGCGCACGGCCCGCTCAGGCAGCACCCCGGCTCAGCGCCCGAGCCGCTGCGCGACCTCCGTCGCCCAGTACGTCAGGATCATCCGCGCCCCCGCGCGCCGGATGCCCGTCAGGCTCTCCAGGATCGCCGCGTCCCGGTCGATCCAGCCCTTCTCCGCGGCCGCCTCGATCATCGCGTACTCGCCACTGATCTGGTACGCCGCGACCGGCACGTCCACCGCGTCGGCGACCTTCGCGAGGATGTCCAGGTAAGGACCGGCCGGCTTGACCATGACCATGTCGGCGCCCTCCTCCAGGTCCAGCGCCAGCTCCCGCAGCGACTCCCGGATGTTCGCCGGGTCCTGCTGGTACGTCTTGCGGTCGCCCTTCAGCGAGGAGCCCACCGCCTCACGGAACGGGCCGTAGAAGGCGGAGGAGTACTTCGCGGTGTAGGCGAGGATCGACACGTCCTCGTGGCCCGTCTGGTCCAGCGCGTCCCGGATCACCCCGACCTGGCCGTCCATCATGCCGCTGGGGCCCACCACATGGGCGCCCGCGTCCGCCTGGACCTGCGCCATCTCGGCGTACCGCTCCAGCGTGGCGTCGTTGTCGACGCGGCCGTCCTCGGTCAGCACCCCGCAGTGGCCGTGATCGGTGTACTCGTCCAGACAGAGGTCGGACATGATCACCAGGTCGTCCCCGACCTCCTCCCGCACCGCCCGCAGACCGGCCTGGAGAATCCCGTCCGGGTCGGTCCCCGCCGTGCCCCGCGCGTCCTTCTTCCCGTCCAGCGGGACACCGAAGAGCATGATCCCCGAAACACCCGCGGCGACGGCGTCGACGGCGGCCTTCCGCAGCGTGTCCAGGGTGTGCTGCTGTACGCCCGGCATGGCCGAGATCGCGACCGGGGCGTCGATGCCCTCGCGCACGAACGCGGGCAGGATCAGGTTCGCCGGGTCGAGCCGGGTCTCGGCGACCATGCGCCGCATGACGGGGGTCGTCCGCAGCCGGCGGGGCCGCGAGCCGGGGAAGTTTCCGTAATCGGTCATCCTTCGAGACTAGACCCGCCCGCCTCACCGGCTTACCGACAGCGGAGCCGGAAAAACCCGGCTCCTGCGGACGCCCGACCGCCGCGCGGACGAACCGCGGCCACGCGCCCGGCGGGGTGGAACAGGGCCGGCCGGATGCGAACCGGAGCCCCCCTGTGCGGTGAAGGCGCGAGGACCCCTGCGCCACGAACTCCGCCCCGCCCTGGCCCGTCCCGCCCGGGACCGTACGCGGCGCGCGAGCCGCGGACCGGAAACAGGACGGGCCCGGCCGCTCCGCGAGGAGCAGCCGGGCCCGCACATCTGTCGCCGCCGACCCTCAGGTCGTCGTCCGGCGCCGCCGCGCACCCGGGC
>NZ_DATMVN010000341.1:0-34927 GCF_035563135.1 Streptomyces sp. | reverse complement strand
CGCATGACGGCACTGGTGGAGGACCTGCTCCTGCTCGCCCACCTCGACGAAGGCCGTCCCCTGCACAAGGGCGAGGTGAACGTGGCGACCCTGGTCGCCGAAGCGGTGTGGGACGCCCGGGCCGCGGGAAGCGATCACCTGTGGCAGGTGGTCCTGCGCCTGGACGCCTCCGTGACGGCCGACGGCGACCAGGCCCGCCTGCAGCAGGTACTGGCCAACCTGCTGGCCAACGCCCGGGTCCACACCCCCGCCGGGACACAGATCACCGTGACAGCCGAGACGGCCGGAACCTGGGGCGTCATCCGCGTCCATGACGACGGCCCCGGCATCCCCACCGCGGCCCTGCCCTCCATTTTCGAACGCTTCACCCGGGCCGACACCTCCCGCGCTCGTACCGCCGACCGGAAGGGCGGCACCGGTCTCGGGCTCGCCATCGCCTCCGCGATCACCCGGGCACACAGCGGCCGGATCGAGGTACACAGCGAACCGGGCGACACCGAGTTCACCGTACTGCTGCCGCTGACCCGGCAACCACCGCCGCAGGACGACGCGGTCTGAGGCGGTCCCAGGTTTCCGGGTCACAGGTGCCGGGACGCGGGCGTCAGCCGAACAGGGCGCCCCGGAGCGCAGTCCATTTCAGTTACGCCTCAGGTGGGTCCGCAATAGTGAGCGTCCACGGCCGGTCTAAGCGAACCAGCCCAAGCCGAAAGGATCCGTCGAGGATGACCCAGGACGGTGCGCGGCACAAGAGGAACACGTCACGTCGACAGGTGCTCGTCGCCGGAGGTGCCGCGATCGCAGTGGCCGGCACGGGCGGCGTGCTGGCCACGAATGCTCTCGCCGGGGAGGAAACACCGGTCGAGGTGAAGGGATCGAAGCCTTCAGCCGGGGAAACCTGCTACCGGCTGAACACCGAAGCCATCGAAGGTCCCTACTACATCGATGCGGACAAGATCCGGACGGACGTCACCGAGGACAAGGAAGGCGTTCCGCTGACCCTGGTCATCAAGGTGATCGACGCCGAGACGTGCAAGCCGGTGCGGAACGCGGCGGTCGACATCTGGCACTGCGACGCGCTCGGCATCTACTCCGGGTACGAGAGCATGGGTTCCGCCCTGCCCCCCGGCATGTCCCCCGACAACCCGCCTGCGTCCGGTGACCTGCACCTGGAACCCACCGACAACGAACGGTACCTGCGTGGCACCCTGCGTACCGACCACGCGGGCAAGGTCCGGTTCACCAGCATCTTCCCCGGCTGGTACGAGGGCCGTGCCGCACACATCCACACCAAGGTGCACACGGACGGAACGTGGACCAAGGGCGGCTACGAGGGTGGCCGCACCTGCCACACCGGCCAGCTCTACTTCGAGGAGAAGGCCGTCCTGGCCGTCGCCGAGGTGAAGCCCTACTCGACCAGCACCGTCGACCGCGTCACCCTCACCGAGGACACGGTCTACGACGACAGCGGCGCCACGGGCGGCCTGCTCACCCTTCGCTACGACAAGAAGCGGATCGCGAAGGGCGTCACCGCTTCGATCACGGTGGGCGTGGACCCGGAAGCCACCAACGACGGGGACATTCCTCTTTCGCCCCCCTCGGCCTCGCCGTCGGCGTAGGACGTGATGCGGCGTGACCGGGCGGGCCTCACGGTCCGCTGACGGCAGCCAGGATCCGCATGGGGCGGGCACAGGAACCGACCGGCCGGGAACCGGCCGGACCGCCTGTGCCCGCCCTCCCGCATATGCTCCCCAGACCGAGCAGCGACCCGTCGAGGTCGCGCTCCCGACGTGGCGGAGCCATCCGCGCCCCTACTCCTTCCGCAGGCGGCCATGACCAAGTACCACGACGAGCAACTCGCCGGCATCGCCGTATCCGCTCTGACCGAACAGCTGTCCCTCGCTCCGAAGCCCGGGCTGCCCGACCCCCGTGATCTCGCTGCACGCACCACCCGCAAGGACCACCGAGCTCTGCTCTGGACGGCGAAGGCGCTGACGTCCGGGCTCACCGCGATGGCTGCCGCAGCCCGCCGCACCGGAGAGCCGACGCCTCTGCTGCGCGAGGAGCTGGGCGCTGTCGGACGGTGCACCGAGCATTCGGCGGATCTGGCCGGGGGTGGCCACCGGGGCGCCCTGTGGACGCTCGGCCTGCTCGTCGCGGGTGCCGCGCTCCTCCCTTCCTCGACAGGAACCGAGGTCACCACAGCCGCCAAGCGCATTGCCGCGCACCCTGACCGGAAGGCCCCGAGGCGGCCCTCGCACGGTTCGGCCGTGTCGGTGAAGTACGGGGCGGCGGGCGCCCGGGGCGAGGCACGCGCCGGCTTTCCCCACGTGCTCCGTGCGCTCCAGGCACTTGACGCCTCCCGGCAGGCGGGCGCCACCGAGACGCAGGCACGACTCGATGCCTTGCTGACCGTGATGTCGACCCTGCGCGACAGCGAACTCCTCTACACCGCCGGGCCCGGGGGCCTGCGTCACGTGCACGTGGGGGCACGCGCTGTTCTGGACGCGGGCGGCACCGCGGCCCCCGCCGGCGCCGAGGCACTCGCGGCCCTGGACGCCGATTTGCACGCACGGGGCTGGAGCCCGCGCGGCAGTGCGGCACTTCTGACCGGAGCCCTGTTCCTGGACGCTCTGCCCGCCCTGACCCGGACGAGGAACGCACCGCCTCAGGGCTGACCACGTTGCCCGCCGCCGGGCAGGACGGCCGGGGCAGGCCGCCCCGGGGCCGTGAGCCCCTGCCCGGGCACAGGCGCGCGATCTCCCCGGGGTCCGAGCCGGCCCCCCTCCCCCGGCGTGCCCACGGGCTCGATCTGAATCGCCGCCGAACCTGCGAACCGGGCCGAACCCACCCGGGTGGCAGTAATACCGCTGCCCTGTCCACGGTCAGGGCCCCTGCTCCGGCCTGTGGGAGGCCGATCCCGAAGATCACTTGATTCCTCAAGTAAACATGGGCCATTTTCGCTTGACGCTTCAAGTGACTCGCCCTATCGTTACTTGAAGCATCAAGCAATCACGGAGGTCCGTCCCCATGAACGTCACTCTCTGGATCATCGCGAGCATCCTGGCCGTCGCGTTCCTCCTCGCCGGCCTGATGAAGGCGGGCCAGCCGAAGGAGAAGCTGGCAGCCTCCGGCATGGCCTGGGTGGACGATTTCTCGTCCGGCGCAGTGAAGGCCATCGGTGCGGTGGAGGTACTCGGAGCCCTGGGCCTGATCCTGCCCGCGGCCCTGAACATCGCCCCGGTCCTGGTGCCGCTGGCGGCCACCGGGCTGGCGATCACCATGCTCGGCGCCGCGGTCGTCCACGCCCGCCGCAAGGAGAACCAGATGATCGGCGCAAACGTCGTGCTGCTGATCCTGGCCGCCATCGTGGCGTGGGGAAGGTTCGGGCCCTACGCCTTCTAGGGTGGTCGCAAATCACCCGTACCACCCAAATCCATGGAGCCTGTCATGCGCGCATTCAACGTTCCCGAGTCCGGCGCCCAGCCCGTCGTCTCCGACCTGCCCGTGCCTGAGGTCACCGATGGCGCCGTCCTGGTACGGGTGAAGAGCGCCGCCCTGAACGCCATCGACAAGACCCTGGTCGCAGGCATGATGGCCGAGATGATGCCCCACCTCTACCCGCTGGTCGTGGGACGGGACGCCGCTGGAGTCGTCGAGGCGGTCGGGGCGGGCGTCGACCACGTGGCGGTGGGTGACGAGGTCATCGGACACGTCCTGCTCGCCCCGCCGATCCAGGCAGGCAGCATCGCCGAGTACGCACTGATCCCGGCCGCCGCGGTAGCGGCCAAGCCGGCCGGCCTGGACTTCGACACGGCTGCGGCACTGCCGCTCGCCGGCACCGCCGCCCTCGCGTCCGTGGACGCCGTCGAGGCCTCGGAGGACCAGGTGGTCCTGGTGGTCGGGGCCACCGGGGGCGTCGGCTCGTACGCCGTCCAGCTGCTCGCCGCCCGCGGCGTCACCGTCGTCGCCACCGGAGGGGCCGCCGACAGCGACCGGCTCACCGGCCTCGGTGCGGCGACGGTGGTGGACCACAGGTCCGGGACCCCGGTGGCCGATCAGGTGACCGCGGCCTACCCGGGCGGGGTCGACGCCCTCATCGACCTGGTCGCCTCCAGCCCCGACGCCCTGCCCCTGAGCGCCGTACGCAAGGGCGGCAGGGTCGCCAGCACCCTGGGTGCCGCGGACGGACAAGTCCTCGGAGCGGCCGGGCTGACGGGCAGCAACATCATGGCCTCTCCCCTCCGGGAAGTCATCGAGCCGCTGGCCGCCCTGGCCGCGGCGGGCACCTTGAAGGTCGACATCACCAAGGTGTTCCCCCTGGAACAGGCCGCGGACGGCCTCGCGGCCCTCAGTGCGGGCGGCACACGCGGCAAGATCGTCATCCGCGTCACCGACTGACCCATCCCGACACCATCCCGTCCGCCTCCGGGCGGAGCGGTCGGCAGTAGCCGGCCGAAGAACCGAAGTAAGGAATTCCCATGATCGTCGTCACCGGTGCCACCGGCCAACTCGGCCGCCTCGTCGTGGAAGACCTCCTCACCCGGGTCCCCGCCGAGCAGATCGTCGCGGCCGTCCGCACCCCCGCGAAGGCCGCCGACCTCGCCGAGCGAGGCGTCCAGGTCCGCGAGGCGGACTACGACCGCCCCGAAACCCTGAAGAGCGCCTTCGAGGGCGCGGACAAGATCCTGCTGATCTCGGGCAGCGAAATCGGCCGCCGCATTCCGCAGCACCAGGCCGTCATCGACGCGGCCAAGAATGCCGGCGTCAGTCTGCTCGCCTACACCAGCGTCCTGCACGCCGACACCTCCACACTGCCCGTCGCCCCTGAGCACAAGGTCACCGAGGAAGCGATCAAGGCCAGCGGACTCACCTACAGCCTGCTGCGCAACGGCTGGTACAACGAGAACTACATTCCCACCGCCGAGCAGGGCGTGGCCACCGGCACCATCATCGGCAGCGCCCACGGCGGCCGCGTCGCCGCCGCCTCGCGCGCCGACTACGCCGCCGCGGCGGCCGTCGTCCTCACCGGTGACGGCCACGACAACACCGTCTACGAACTGTCCGGCGACGCCGCCTGGACCATGGAAGACCTCGCCGCCGACATCACCGCAGCCACCGGAACGAAGGTCGTCTACCAGGACCTTCCGGCCGAGGAGCATGCCAAGGCCCTGGCCGGAGCCGGCCTGCCCGAGCCCGTCGTGGAGATGCTCGTATCGATCGACGCGGGTGCCGCCGACGGCCAGCTGGCCGACACCACCGGCGACCTGGCCCGTCTCGCCGGCCGGCCCACCACCCCGGTGCGCACCACCATCGCCGCAGCGACGGGCAACTGAGCGCGTCACGCAGTGTCCCCGCCCGTCCTGGAGACGCCTGGATCCAGGACGGGCGGTACGGCCCGGGCGATCGCCTGCACCCCGTGCCTCTCATCGACCAGGCGGACCACGGGGCGAGCGCGACCGCCCGCCCCCTCATCCAAGGAGCTCCCCTGTGTCCACGTCTTCTTCCCTTCCCCCGGCGTCCACGGTTCCCGTCCGGACCCAGCCCGGGCCGGCCGCTGTCGCCGGATGGCTGATCGCGGGCATCGTGGCCGCGAGCGTCCTCAACGAGGTGATCGCTCTCCTCTCGATCGCGGCCGGGGCGTCGGAGGACTTCCAGCCCCTCCAGCCGGGATCGTTCATCTCGTTCACCTTCCTCGGCGTCCTCATAGGCGCGGCCGGCTGGGCTGTGGTCCGGCGGCGGTCGGCCGATCCCCGCGCCCTGCTGTCCCGGCTGGTCCCCGCGGTCGTGGTCGTCTCCTTCATTCCCGACCTGATGATGTTCTTCAGCGACTACAAGGCGCACGCCGACGCCGCCGGGATCATCGGACTGATCGTGATGCACGTCGCCGTCGCGGCGGTGGCGGTGCCCGCGTACCACCGTGCTCTGCCTCTGAACGCCGTGCCCCGCGGCTGACCCGCGCCCCCGACCCCCGCTCGCCGGCGGGGAGTCTCCAGCACAGATCCGCCCATCCGTGGATCCGGAGGTACGCCGATGAACGACGCATCCGCCATAGGGTTTGAAGCAGCAAATTATCGTGGAGGTATGGACACCGACGAACCTCGATGGCTGGACGACGACGAACAACAGACCTGGCTCGCCATGGTCGCCATGCTCGTCGGCCTCCCCGCCGCGCTGGACGCTCAGCTGCAGCGCGACGCCGGCATCTCCCACTTCGAGTACCAGGTCCTCGCCGGCCTCTCCATGTCACCCGAACACACCTTGCGGATGAGTGATCTGGCCGAGTTCGCGGAAGCCTCCCTCTCCCGCCTCTCCCACACCGCGAAGCGCCTGGAGAACAAGGGCTGGCTCACACGCAGCCCCGACCCCGCGGATGGCCGCTTCACCCTCGCCACTCTCACCGACGCCGGCTGGGACAAGGTCACCGCCACCGCTCCCGGGCACGTCGAGGAAGTACGCCGCCTGCTCATCGACCCCCTGACGAAAGCGCAGTCCAAGCAGTTGCGTGAGATCAGCCGACGCGTCACCGACGCCATCGACCCTCACCGCACCTGTCCCCGGATGCCCGCCACCTGACCGGCCCCGGCCTGCGGCGCACGGCTCACCCCCCGACACCACGACGACACCCCCGCATCCGCGCCCGACCCGGAGGCCAACCATGCCCGACGTGCTGAATCCCGAGATACCCGCAGGCGCATTCGATGCCTTCCTGCCCGACGCCCTGACCAGGGCCGCCACCCAGCGGCCCTGGACTCCCGCCGACGGCCCTCTGCCCGCCCTCTACATCAGCCACGGCGCTCCGCCGCTCCTGGACGACGGTCAGTGGCTCCGCCAGCTGTTCGACTGGACGCAGTCCCTGCCGAAACCCAAGGCCGTCGTGATCGTCTCCGCGCACTGGGAGGACGCGCCGCTCATGCTGTCCGCCCCCGCGGCCAGGACCCCGCTGGTGTACGACTTCGGCGGCTTCGCGCCCCGCTACTACGAGATGCAGTACGCCACCCCTGACGCCACGGGGCTCACCGCCCGCATCGCCGCGATGATGCCCGACGACGAGCCGCTCTACCAGCACCCTTCCCGAGGGCTGGACCACGGCGCCTGGATCCCGCTGATGGCCATGTACCCGCTCGCCGACGTCCCGGTCCTGCAGATGTCCATGCCCACCCACGACCCCGATCGCCTGCTCGGACTCGGCCGCCGTCTGGCACCCCTGCGCGACGAGGGCGTCCTCGTCGTGGGCTCCGGCTTCATGGTTCACGGACTGCCGTACATCACGCGCGAGATGATGGCCCACGGCACCGTGCCCGGTTGGTCCTCCGACTTCGACATGTGGGCCGCCGACGCCCTCGCCCGCGGCGACGTCGGCGAACTCGCCGCCTATGCCGGCCGCGCTCCCGGGATGCCCTATGCCCACCCCACCCCGGACCACTTCCTCCCCATCTTCATCACTCTGGGCAGTGCGGAGAACCCCGAACAGCCGGCCCGGACAGTCATCGACGGTTACATGGCGGGTCTGGCGAAGCGCTCCTTCGAGATCAGGTGAGCCCACCCGGTCCCGGGAACGGCGGAGCGGCGCTCAGTCCAGGTCCGGCTCCCGGCCGGCCGACAGCGGCGGGTGGACGATCACACGGGTGCCGTTCTCCTTCCACTGGTTGAAGACGGGCTGAGCGCCCGTGATGGATCCGTCCTTGCAGGCGATTCCGTCCGGTGCGGTCGGCAGGTAGTGGTAGGCGCCCCCGGACGCGATACGAATCCGGGACATGGCCGCGTTGACGTCCTGCGGGCGGGCCGAACCGGCCTCCTCCAGCGCCGCCTGCACGATCCGCGCCGTCCGGGCACCGATCACGAAGTGCTGGTCGAGCGGAACATCGGTCCTGCCTTTCGCCTCGGCGAGCAGCTTCTGCAGACCCGGCAGGCCGGCCGACGGGTTGAAGAAGGACTCGCTGACTGTCCGGTGGGCCGGTCCTTCACCACGTAGCCGAGCGCCGTCGGCCTCTTGGCCGCCGCCGACGCGGCCTTGCCGTAGTCGTTCTGCGGATAGGTGATCACGACCGTTTCGAGGTCTTCGCCGAGACGTCGGCCAGGGCCCGCAGTCCTCCGAAGTCACGGGAGACCCCGTCGACGCGCAGGACCGGCGCCGCTGGTCGTGCTGGTGCTCGTGAGGTCATCACCTGTCCGTCCTGTGAAGGCACCACCGCCGGAGCGGGTGCCGACGCCGGGCCGTCGGGGAGCGCGGCCCGACAGTTTGATGGACCATCCGGTACACAGATTGGACATGGGAACGGTGCCGGTGCCCGATCAGGTGGTCAAGGGGTCGCGTCACCCGAATTGCCTGTCGAATCCGGGCCAGAGGGGCGACAGATGACAAAAAGCCCCCCTTGCGGACCGAGAGCTTGACACCGGGCAGCAGATACGATTCTTTGGACTGATCGTTATGTAAAACCCTGGGAGGTTCACGTGCAGGCGTTGCGGTGGCACGGGCGCGGAGACCTGCGTCTGGAAGAGGTCGGCGAGCCGGGTGAACCGCCCGCCGGCTACGCGGTGGTCGAGGTCGCCTTCTGCGGGATCTGCGGTACCGACCTGCACGAGATCAGCCACGGGCCGAACATGATCCGCACCGGGAAGCACCCGCTGACCGGGCAGGCCCCGCCGGTGACGATGGGCCATGAGATGAGCGGCCGTGTTGTCGCCCTGGGCGGCGAACGCCCGGGCGTCGGGATCGGGACACGGGTCGCCGTGGACCCGTGCGTGGCGTGCGGCGAATGCCGCTGGTGCCTGCACGGCGAGTACCACATCTGCGCCAAGGGGGGCTCCGTCGGCCTGGCCTCCGACGGTGGTTTCGCCCGCTACGCCACCGTCCCGCTGCGCGGTCTGCACCCGGTCCCGGACGGGGTGAGCGACGAGATGGCCGCGCTGGCGGAGCCGCTCGCCGTCGGTCTGCACGCCGCCACCCGGGCCGACGTCGGCCCCGGTGACATGGTGCTGGTGCTCGGCGCGGGCCCCATCGGCATCGCTGCGATCCTCGGCGCCCGGATGGCGGGTGCCGGAGCGGTCTACGTCAGCGAGCCGGCCAGGGCCCGGCACGCGTCAGCGCTCGCCGCGGGTGCCACCGAGGTGTTCGACCCCACCACCACCGACGTACGGCGCGAGGTGTTCACCCGCACCGGCCGCGTCGGCCCGGACGTCGCGATCGACGCCACCGGCCGTCCCGACGCCGTCGACCTCGGTCTGCGCAGTCTGCGCCGCGGCGGCCGGATGGCGGTGGCCGGCATCACCGAGGCCGCGCTCTCCATCGACGTGCGCCAACTCGTGCTCTACGAGCGGAGCCTGTGCGGCTCCCTCGGCTACAACTTCGACATTCCCCGCGTTCTCGCTCTCATGGCCGACGGCCGGCTCGACGCCTCCTGCCTCCTGACCGGCGTACGCCCGCTCTCCGAGGGCGTCGCGGTCCTCGACGAGCTGGCCGGGGGGAACCACGACCACCTGAAGGTACTGCTGGCCCCCCTCACGAGCTGACGGAGCCCTCGCTGGTTCGACGGCCCGCGCGCTCCGCCCCTGCCCTCCTGCCGCTGCCGACCGCACCGGGGCAGCAGGAGCAACGACAACGACCCCGGGCTCCACCCCTGCCCGGGGTCGTTGTCGTTGTCGCCGTCGTGTCGTTCCTGTCACCACCACCACGCGCCGGACGCGCGGCCCGAGCGACGCGGGCGGTCAGTCCGCGGTGAGGACACCGCGGACTTCTGCCACGCTTTCGTCCAGCTTCTCCAGCGCCTCGCGGTCCGTGGCGAGTCCGCCGAAGAAGGTGCGGCAGTACTCTTCCGAGAGGTGGGCGGCGGTCCATGCGGGTCCTCTGGTACCGGCCCACTGGTAGGTGTGGTTGTGCAGGTTGAGGAACTGCAGGGCCGCCAGGCGGGGGTCGGTGCGGCGCAGAGCGCCCTCCTCCATGGCCTCCTCCAGAAGACCCTGCAGGAGCCATTCGAACTCACGGCGCTGGCGGACCAGCCGCTTGCGGTTGGTCCCGGTGAGGTGACGGTAGTCGTGCTCGTAGACCCAGATGTGGTCGAGCCGGGACAGGATCGCCTCGAGGAGCGCCTCGGACAGCAGCCGCAGACGGACCAGCGACGGTGCGTCGAGGGCGTCGATGACCCGGGCCCGCTGCAGAAGGGGCTGCAGGACCCTGTCCTGGATCTCCACCAGCAGCTGTTCTTTCGAACCGATGTAGTGGTAGAGGGCGCCCTTGCCCAGGCCCACGGCCTCACCCAGCTCGGCGATTCCGGTGGCCGTATAGCCCTTCTTCGCGAACAGACTCGCGGCCTGGTCGATGATCTCCTGACGCCGGCCCTCGAAAGCCGGGCCATGGCCCGGGGGCCTCGCCATGCTGGTCCTCTCCTGCGATCGGTTCCTCAGGGGTCAGTGTAGGCGCTGCTCACTCGAACTCGGCGTGCCCCGGACCGTGCTCGAGGAAGGAGCGCATTCCCCGGGCCCGGTCCTCGGTGGCGAACAGCCCTGCCAGCAGGGTGCGTTCGAGGGCGAGCCCGGTGGAGGTGGCACCGGCGGCCTCGTCGACGGCCTGCTTGACCGCGCGGATCGCGAGGCGCGGGCCCCGGGCGAGCTCAAGGGCGTAGTCCGTCGCACGGGCATGGACCTCCGCCGCGGGCAGGACCTCGTCCACGATGCCCAGCTCCAGCGCTTCGGCGGCCCGGACCCGGCGGCCCGTCATCATCAGTTCCTTGGCCCGGCTGCGGCCGACGATCTCCGTCAGCCGCTGGGTGCCGCCGGAACCGGGCATGATGCCCAACTGCACCTCGGGGAGGCCGACGACCGCGTCCTCGGCGGCGACGCGGTAGTCGGCGCACAGGGCGAGCTCCAGTCCCCCGCCGAGCGCGTATCCGCGCAGCGCGGCGATCACCGGCTGGGGCAGCTCGGCGACGGAGGTGAACACGCGCTGCAGGCGCGCGTTCCACTCCAGGATCTCCGGGTAGTCCATGGCGGCCAGGCCGGCGATGTCCGCGCCGGCGGCGAAGGCGCGCTCGCCGCCGGCGAGGACGACCGCGCGTACCGTCGGGTCCGCGGCGATGTCCGCGACGGCGGCGGCGAGGGCCTCGCGCAGTCCGGTGTCGATGGGATTGAGCGGCGGCGCGTCCAGCCGCACCGTGGTCACGGCTCCGTCGCGCTCCACACGCACCGGTGTACGGGAATTCATGGACGTCTTCCTTCCAGGAGGTCGACCAGGGCGTCGAGTGCGGCCACCACCGTGCGGCGGTCGGCGTCCGGCCCTCCCTCGTACGTGAGTGCCGCGACAGTACGCACGGCCATGACGTGCCCGTCCGCGCCGTCGGGCAGAGCGGTCACGGCAGGCCGCGCGGCGCCCAGGGTGAGCACTCCGCGCCCTGGCGGCCCCTCGCCTCCCGCCAGGGAGGTGACCCGGCTGTCCGACAGGTCGACGAGGGAGAGCACGTCCGTACCCCGCGGTCCGGATTCCGGGTCGCCGAGCCGGGCGTACACGCCGTCGGCCGACAGGGTTCCGGGGTCGGCGATGGTGCCGGTGTGCTCTCCGTGGACGACCCTGAGCAGGCTGGAGTCACTCATCAGCCCTGCGTGCCGCCACACACGTACCAGCGCCTCGGCCACATGTGCCGTACGCCGCAAGGAGTCCGCGCCCGTCCTGGAGGTGAGCGACGTGAGGTCCACCTGGGCGGTGGCGCGCAGCGGCGGCGAGATGGGCGGTGCCTGGTGCGGGGTCTCCGGTACGTCCGGGGTCCGCAGTGCGTCCAGGTCCGCCGCGGTGATCCGGCGTCCGCGCGTCTCCGGCCCGTCCAGCCGGATTCCGCGCTCCGCTGCCAGCCACCGGACCCAGGGGGTGGCGACCGCGCGGTGGGCGATACCTCCGGCCGGAGGGGCCTCGGGCTGGTGTGCCGCGGCCGGCGCGCGCTGCTCGGTCATCGGGGCTCTCCCCCGGCCACGCGTCGCAGCGCCCCGGCGATCGCTTCCCTGTCCGGCAGCCACTCCTTCTCCAGGGGCGGAGAGTACGGCGCGGGCATGGCGGGCGGCGCGACGCGCACCACGGGGGCGTCCAGGTGCCAGAAGCCCTCGTTGGCGGCGAGCGCGGCCAGTTCGGCGCCCACTCCGAAGTCCTGCACGCCCTCGTGGGCGACGACCAGCCGGTGGGTGCGGCGCAGCGAGTCCAGGACCGTGGCCCGGTCCAGCGGTGCCACCGTCCGCAGGTCGATCACCTCCACGTCGATGCCCTCGGCGGCGACCTCCTCGGCTGCGGCCAGCGCCTCGATCAGCATCCGCGAGTAGCTGACCAGGGTGATGTCCTTGCCGGGCCGCACCACGCGGGCCTTGCCGAGGGGCACCAGGTGGTCCGGGGCGGGGCGGGGGCCCTTCTTCCCGTACAGCAGCCGGTTCTCCACGAAGACGACGGGATTGGGGTCGCGGATGGCCGCCCGCAGCAGCCCGTAGGTGTCCGCGGGGTTCGAGGGCATCACCACGGTGAGTCCCGGAACGTGGGCGAGCATCGCCTCGAGGCTCTGGGAGTGCTGGCTTCCCGAGGAGCGTCCGGCGCCGAACTGGGTCCGCACGACCAGCGGCATGGAGGCCCTGCCACCGGTCATGAAGCGCAGCTTGGCGGCCTGGTTGACGAGCATGTCCATGCATACGGTGATGAAGTCCATGTACATCACCTCCACCACCGGCCGCATGCCGGCCATCGCGGCGCCGACCGCGGTGCCGACGATCGCCGACTCGGAGATGGGGGTGTCCCGCACCCGGCCGGGGAACTCGTCGGCCAGCCCGCGGAAGAGCCCGAAGACGTTGCCGCCCTCGCCGACGTCGATACCCGCGACGAACACGTCCCCGTCGTGGGTGAGTTCGTGACTGACCGCCTCGCGCACCGCGTCCATGGTGCGGAAGACGGGACCGTCCGCCGGGGCGGGTTCGGGCAGTTCGGGCCGCTCCGCCCACACGTGGTCGTGGAGGCTGCCCGGCTCGGGGTACGGAGCCTTGCGTGCGCTGGTGACGGCCTCCTCGATCTCGCGGGCGATCTCGGCGTCCACCTCGTCGGCGGCCCGGGCGTCGATCCCGGCCTCGGTCATCCGGGCGCGGGCCAGGATCAGCGGATCGCGCCGCTTCCACTCGACGAGTTCGTCCTCGGTCCTGTACCGCTGCGGGTCGCCCTCGTAGTGGCCGTGCCAGCGGTAGGTCTCGGCCTCGACGAGAACCGGACCGTCACCCCGGCGCAGCCCCGCTGTCAGGCCCTCCATCAGTTCGGCCACGGCGATGGCGTCGTTGCCGTCGACGTGGGCGTAGCGGATGCCGTACCCGGCGGCGCGGGCGGCGAGGCCGGCCCGGTGCTGGTCGGCGGCGCGGGAGAACTCGGAGTAGTTGTTGTTCTCGCAGAAGAACACGATGGGCAGGTCCCAGACCGCGGCCAGGTTCACCGCCTCGTGGAACATGCCCTGGGCGACGGCGCCGTCCCCGAAGAACGACAGGGCGACCTGCCCCTCGCCGCGCATCTGTGCGGCGGTCGCGGCCCCCACGGCGATGGGGATGCCGGCTCCGACGATGCCGTTGGCGCCGAAGACGCCGCGCTGCGGGTCGGCGATGTGCATGGAGCCACCCCGTCCCCGGCAGGTGCCGGCGTCGCGGCCCATCAGTTCGGCGAACATGGGCTCCACGTCGAGCCCCTTGGCCAGGCAGTGCCCGTGGCCGCGGTGGGTCGAGGTGATCGCGTCGTCGTCGCGCAGATGCCAGCAGGCGCCGACCGCGGTCGCCTCCTGCCCGATGGACAGGTGGACGAAGCCCGGAATCTCGGTGTCCTTGTACAGCTTCGAAGCCATCTGCTCGAACTGCCGGATGCGTGCCATCCGCCGGTACATCTCAAGGCGCTCGTCGTTGCTCACCATGCGGTCCATCCCCCGTCGACGGTCAGTGTGGAGCCGGTCGTGTAGCGGGAGGCGTCGCTCATGAGGAACACCACCGCCCCGCTGAGTTCGTCCGGGTCGCCGGTGCGGGCCATGGGGATCGCGGACTTGACGCGGTCGGCCCAGGTGTTGTTGCTCATCAGAGGCTTGCTCAGTTCGGTGTCGAAGTAGCCGGGGGCGAGTGTGTTCACACGGATGCCGCGCTCGGCCCACTCCACGGCGAGGGTGCGGGTGAGTGCCTCCACGGCCCCCTTGCTCGCGGAGTAGGCGGCGAGCCGCCCGAAACCCGCGGTGGCGTGCACGGAGCTGACGTTGACGATCGACCCACCGCTCTGCCCGAGCATGATCCGTCCGGCCTCACGGCAGCAGTAGAAGGTGCCCGACAGGTTGACGTCGAGGATCCGGGTCCAGGTGGCGTCGTCGAGCCGCTCGCTGCGGGTGAAGTCGGGGCTGATGCCGGCGCAGTTGACGAGCCCGTCGAGGCGTCCGGCCCGCTCGACGACGGCGTCGGCGGTGGCACGGACGGCGCCGGGATCGGCGACGGAGAGCGGATGCACGTCGATCTGCCCGCCCTCGGCCGCGAGTTCGGCGGCCAGGCCGTCGAGGTCGTCAGCCGTACGGGAGGACACGGCGACCCGGGCGCCGGCCCGGCTCAGCGCCACAGCCATGGCGCGGCCCAGTCCCTTTCCCGCGCCGGTGACCCATACGACGCGACCGGTCAGGTCGAAGGGGTGTCCGGTCATACCTGGTCCTCGGTCCGGCGCAGCTGGCGCTTCAGCACCTTGCCCGAGGGAGTGCGGGGCAGCTCCTCGATCAGGGTGACGTGCTTGGGTACCTTGAATTTGGCGAGCCGTCCGGCGCAGAACTCCGCGACGTCGGCCGCTGTGAGCGTGGCGCCGGCGCGCAGCACCAGGAAGGCGTGGGGCACCTCGCCCCACCGCTCGTCCGGGCGGCCGACGACCGCCGCCTCGACGACGTCCTCGTGCTCGTACAGCACACGTTCGATCTCGGGGGTGGCGATGTTCTCGCCGCCGGAGACGATCATGTCCTTCTTGCGGTCCTCGATGTAGAGGAAGCCGTCGTCGTCGAGGCGGCCCATGTCGCCCGTGCGGAACCAGCCGTTGACGAACGACCTCTTGTCGGCCTCGTCGTCACGCCAGTAACCCGAGAAGACCTTCGGGCCGCGTATCAGGACCTCGCCGATCGTGCCGCTCGGAACGGGTTCACCGCGCTCGTCGGCGACTCTCACCTGGTTGTGCGGGAGCGGCCGGCCGACCGAGCCGAGCTTGTCGTGCATGTGGGCGTACGGCACGAAGGTGTCGCTGGAGACGGTCTCGGTCAGTCCGTAGGCGTCGGCGAACCACACCCCGGGGAAGCGCTCGAGGACCGTGCGCAGCCGCGCCTCGGGCATCTTCTCGCCGCCGGACAGGATCAGGCGGATCGAGCTGACGTCCTTGCGGGCGAGCTCGTCGGGCAGTTGCAGCACGGAGTTGACCATGGCCGGCGCCATCCAGACGCTGGTGGCGCGGTGCTCTTCCACCATCCCGAGGAGGCCGGCCGCGTCGAACTTGCGCTGGAGCACGAGGCTGCCGCCCGCGTGCAGCGTCGCCAGGCCGCCCATGTCCAGGGCTCCCACGTGGTACAAGGGGCCCGCGACGGCGGTGATCTCCTGGTCGGTGAGGCCGAACTGCACCATGAGCCCGAGGTTCTTCCAGGCCAGGTTGCGGTGGCTGATGCACACCCCCTTGGGCCGGGAGGTGGTGCCCGAGGTGTACATGAGCCGCTGCAGGGCCTCCCCCGGCACGTCGGCGACCGGTACGCCCTCGCCACGGTGTGCGGTGACCAGCGCCTCGTACGGGAGCCACGGCGAGGCAGGCGCCTCGGCCGCCGTCGTCAGGCGGGCCCGGAGCGCCGGGAGTCGCAGCCCGTCGAGCGCGGCGGTGAACTCCGGGTCGGCGATGAGCACCTTGGCCTCGCTGTCGGCCAGGATGTATTCCCACTCGGCGGGCGCCAGCCGGTAGTTGAGCGGCAGGAAGGCCGCCCCGAGCCGGTTGACGGCGTACACGAGTTCCAGGAACTCCGGGCAGTTGTACAGCAGCATTCCCACGATGTCGCCGCGGCGGACGCCCAGGTCACGCAGTCCTGCTGCCAGCGCGTTCACACGCTCGTGCAGGGCCGTGTTGGTCAGGGTGCGGGCGCCGTACGTGAGCACGACCTTGTCGGGCCGGTGCTCGGCCTGATGGTCGAGCGTGCTGGCGAAATTCTCCATCTCGCTCCTCGTCGGTCATGCGGGGACCCGGCACGTTTAATGGACCGATTGGTCAACAGAACCGTAAGGCGAAGCCGAGCTTCTGGCAAGAGTCGTTCCACTGTGCGAAGCGCGGAGTTGACAGCAATCCCGATTCCGGCCGATCGTTATTGTGTACCAGTCGGTCCACCATAACGGGACCAGGCACCACACGGATCGCGGGGTGCCTGGCACGAACGGAGCAGCCGGCCGGCCCGTCACATCGACCGGTAGGGATCAGCAGCGGGTGCCCTCCGGGAACCGGGCACCCGCCAGGAACTGCAGGAGCTTACGGTTGAAGGCGCTCGGCCGCTCCCAGTGAGGGGTGTGGCCGACCTCGGAGAACGTGAGCGAACAGGCGTTGGGCAGATGCTGGAGCACCTGCTTCGTCATGGGTGGCGGCATGTACAGATCCGCGTCACCCGCCGTGAGCAGCGTCCTGGTTCTGAGGGTCTTCAGCAGGTCCCAGGTGACCCCGTGCACCAGGTTCGGCAGCGGGAGCGCCACGCCGGGGCGGGAGCGCTCGGTGATCTCCTCCCACTCGCGGAGACCTTCCGGGTTGACCGCGCGGTAGGCCGGGCTGAGCTCCTTGAAGGAGTGCGGAAGAGCGCCGAACTCGGGCGGCCGTAGCCGGGTGAGAGTGGCGGCGAAATCGGGATCCTCGATGCCCATCTGGCTGTTGGCCAGTACCAGACTGAGCAGCCGCTCCGGGTAGGAGAGCGCGAAATCCGTGGCGACGAAGCCACCGAGTGCCGCACCGACCAGATGGAACCTGTCCACCCCGAGGTGGTCGGCCAGCATCAGCAGGTCGTCCGCGGCCGGCGGATCCGCGGTGGTCGCGCCCGACGACCGGTAGTGCCCACGCCGGGAGTAGGCGATCACCCGGTAACCGGCCCTGGCCAGCGCGGGCTGCTGGTAGGGCCACGCCAGCGCGCTCCCGGTGCCCGCATGGGAGAGGATGACGGCCGATCCCTCGCCGCCGGTGTCCCAGTACCAGAGCTCTCCACCGGGGACCTCCACGAACCCCTCGGTCACCGGCAGCTGTTCCGGGATGGGCTCGGGACCCTCCGGGTCACCGTGCCCGCCTCGTTCAGCGGTGGCCGCCGACGCGGCCGGTGCCAGGGCCCCGGCCGATGCCGCCGTCCCGGTGGCCAGCATCGCGCCCTTGAGGACAAGGCGTCTGCCCGGAATCTTCCCTGAATCCAATTCTGGCATCGCTTCTGCTCCTTCGTCGTGAGATCGGGCGGCCGCATCGGCCGTGAACCCGGCATCTCCCCCCGGGCGGCTGCCGGCCCGACGCGGTCGGGCCGACGCTCGCCGGGGCCGGTCAGCTTGCGGCGTCGACAACCTCGGCGTGCCGTTCACCCTGACTCTCCAGCAGCTCCCTGCGTTCGGCACGCCGGGCCCGCTGGGCGGCCGGGTCGGCCACGGGCGCGGCCATCAGGAGCCGCTGGGTGTAGGCATGCTGCGGATCTCCCGTGACCTGGCCCGCCGGGCCCAGCTCGACGATTTCCCCGCGCAGCAGCACGGCTATCCGGTGGCTGATGGCACGCACCACGGCCAGATCGTGGGTGATGAACAGATAGGCGACTCCCGTCGCCTCCTGGATCTCCTTGAACAGAGTCAGGATCGTCGCCTGGGTCGACATGTCGAGCGCGCTCGTCGGCTCGTCACAGACGACCAGCTTGGGGTCCAGTGCCAGGGCCCGGGCGATCGCGATCCGCTGGCGCTGGCCGCCCGAGAACTCGCGGGCCAAGCGCCGGCCCGCGTCGTGCGGCAGGTGGACCTGGTCGAGCAGACGCCTGACGACGTCGCGTCCGGCCTTCTCCCCGTCGGCCAGCAGCGGCTCCGTCAGGATGTCCTCGATCGTCATGGCCGGGTTCAGCGACGAGTACGGGTCCTGGAACACCACCTGGAGGTCCCTCGCCCGACGGCGTCGTTCGGTGCGCGAGAGTGTCGAGATGTCCCGGCCCTCGAATACCACCCGGCCACCGGTCACGGGAGCGAGGCCGAGCAGCGCCCGCCCCAGTGTGGTCTTGCCGGACCCGGACTCCCCGACCAGGCCCACCGTCTCGTGCTGACGGATGTCGAGGGACACCCCGTTGAGGATCGTCACCGGCGGCGAACGGAATCCCTTGGCCGGATAGCTGACGTGAAGGTCCTGGACCGACAGGAGCGGTGTGCCGGTACCGGCGACGGAGCTGTTCACGCCTCGCTCCCGACCGTGAGCGGCTTCCGCATCTCGGCACCGTCGAGAGTGGAGCTCAACAGCATCTGTGTGTACTCGTGCTCCGGGGACGTGAACAAGTCATCGGCATTGCCGCACTCCACGATCCGTCCCGACTGCATCACGCTGACCTTGTCACAGATGTCAGCCACCACACCGAGGTTGTGCGTCACGATCACCATGCCGAGCTCCCGCTCCTGCTGTAGGTTCCGCAGCAGGTCGAGAACGTCGGCCTGCACCGTCACGTCAAGGGCTGTCGTCGGCTCGTCCGCGATGATCAGCTCGGGGTCGCCGGCCAGCGCCCCGGCGATCAGCACACGCTGCGCCATTCCGCCCGATACCTGATGGGGATAGAGGTCGAAGACACGGGCGCAGTCCCTGATCCCCACGCTGTCCAGGAGCTCCAGCAGCTGTTCCCTGGCATCGCGCCGGGACACGTCCTTGACCGCCCGCAGGCCGTACGTCAGCTGCTGCCCGATCGTGAAGGCGGGGTCAAGGTTGCTCAGCGGCTCCTGGGGCACGTAACCGATCCGGCGCCCTCGCACCGCCCTCACGCGCTTCGGCGCTGCCAGGAGGTCCTCTCCCTGGAATTCGATCGCTCCACGCAGAATTACCGCTTCCGGCGGCAGGATGCCGAGAATCGACAGGGCGACCTGTGACTTCCCGGAGCCGGACTCCCCCACGAGCCCGTGGATCTCACCGCGTTCGACCGTCAGGTCGACTCCGTGCACGACTGCCTTCGCCGTCGTCGTCGAGTCGGGGTAGGCGACGGCCAGGTCGCGCACCCGCAGGAGCGAGGGCCGGTCGCCCTTCACCGCTGCTGCCGGTGCCTCCGAACCGCTGACCGCCGCGGCACGCAGTCGCCGGACCACCGAGGGGGCGAGAGTGGTGGGCCTGTTCGCGGACGACTGCAGGGCGTCGCGGATGACGTTGCCCAGCAGGACGAGGCACAGCGTGGACACACCGATCAGGAGCACCGGCCACACCACCGCGACCCGGTTCAGGTAGATGTTGGCGAACGCGTCCTGGAGCATCCCGCCCAAGGAGGGCTTGGACGGATCGCCCAGGCCCAGGAACTCGAGTGCCGACTGGATGCCGATGCCCGAGGCCACGACGAAGGAGCTGTGGACGATGATGGGGCCCCGGACGGCCCGGAGGATGTGGCGGGCGACGATGCGCCCGTCAGTGAGGCCGGCGACTCTTGCCGCATCCACGTAGAGCTCGTTCCTGATGCTCTTGACCGACGAGCGGACCAGCCGGAAGTACGACGGCGCGAGCAGGACCCCGTAGACCGCCATGGCGACCATGATGTTCGGTCCGATGACGGTGTACAGCACGATCAGCAGGACGATGCCCGGCAGTGCCAGGAAGACGTTGGACACCCAGTCGGCGAGATCGTCCAGGCGACCACCGAAGTAGCCGGCGATCAGACCGGTCGTCCCGCCCAGGACCGAGCTCACGACCAGCACCACGAGGCAGGCCATGATCGTGCTGCGGGTGGCGAACATGAGCCGGCTCAGGATGTCTCGCCCCGTGTTGTCGCCACCGAGCAGGAAGTCGCCTTGGAAGGGCCCGTCGTTCGTCACCTCCAGCCGCAGGAGATTCGGGTCGAAGGGTGCCAGCCAGGGTGCCGCCAGTCCGAACCCGAGGGCCAGTATGAGAAGCAGGACCGTCACGAAACCCACGGGGTTGCTCAGCACCCGGCGCCAGAGCGCGCGCCCTGCCACGGGGGCGTCCGACTGCGGAGTGACCTGGTGGGACACGGCGTCACTCATGAAAGCCTCACCTTCGGGTTGATCCAGGCGTTGAGGACATCTGCCACTATGTTCACGACGAGAACGAGCAGAGTTCCGAAGACGACGACGCCCATCACGGAGGGCAGGTCACCGGCGAGCGACGCGGTGATGGTGAACTGGCCGACCCCGGAGAGCGCGAAGACCTGTTCGATGACCACCGCTCCTCCGACGAGGCCGATCGTCTGCACGGACAGAATCGTCAGTCCGGGTGCCGCGGCATTGCGCAATGCGTGACGGAGCACGACCGCACGCTCGGACAGACCGCGCGAGCGCAGGGTACGTATGTAGTCCTGCTTCAGGGTGTCCACCATCGCGCCACGGAACTGCTGGGCCGAGCTGGCGACCATGTGGATCACCAGGGCGGAGACAGGAAGCACCAGTGACGCCGCCCAGCCGTCCGGACTGACGCTGAAGGGCATGTAGCCCGTCGCCGGGAAAACGGGGAGCGCAATGGCGAAAAGGAACATGAGTGCGATGGCCACGAGAAAGCTCGGCAAGGCCACCGCGCTGCCGGCTATGAACTGCAGCGAGCGGTCGATCCACCCTCCCTTGACCGCGGAGAGGACGCCGATACTGACGCTGAGAAGTGACGTGAACAACAGTGCGAGAAATATGATCGAGAGCGTGACGGTTATGCGCGAACCGAGGAGGGTCACCACCTCCTCGCCGGAATTGAAGCTCTTGCCCAGGGTTCCCGTCAGCAGGTCGCCGAGCCACTTGACGTATTGGACGAGAACTGGCTGGTCCAGATTCAGTTGAGCTACCCGGCGTGCCACCTGCTCATCGGTGGCCAGCTCACCGAGGTTGTTGCGCACGGACTTCTCCCCGTTGGAGAACACGAGGACAAAGGTAACGAACGTGACGGTAATGAACAGGACCAGTCCGGAGACGAGTTTTCGCCCCACATACATCAGCATTGCGACCTCGCGGCAATCTTCGAACGAGCGGTACGGACGATGTCACCCTGTGGGGGTGGAGCGTTGCGGCCGGCCCGCGCGACCCGAGGGTCCCGTCCGCCGGCCACCCCGCTCCGCTACTTGAAGGCGTAGAGCGGGGGCGTCGTGCCCAACGTCCCGGTGATGGTGGTGGAGCCGTTGAAGGCCCAGGGCGAATTCGGGTTGCCGAAGGGCGCGAACCAGGCTTTCTCGACCAGGAAGCGGTTGATCTGCTTGTAGATGTCCGCCGCCTCGTCCTTGTCGGCGACTTTCCATTTCGCCAGCAGTTTGGTGAGCTCAGGGTCCTCGCTGTGATAGGGATTGAAAGCACCCTTCGGACCCATCACGTTCGAGACCTGCTCCGCTTCGGGGTTCACCGGCATCTTGTAGACGAACATGGGGAACTCGCCGCCGAGAATACGGGGGATGGATTCCTGCCGCGGAACGGAAACCACTTTGGCGCGAATGTTCAGTTCGGCCAGCTGCTGCACCGCGATGGCGCTGTACTCGTCGTTGTAGTGGTCGACCTCCGGTAGCACGACGCTGAACCCGTCGGCGTAGCCGGCTTCTTTCATCAGCTTCCGTGCGGCCTCGACATCGTACGGGTAGTAGTCCAGGAGATCCTCCTGGTACGCAACGCTCGGAGGACCGTAGGTCTGACTGTTCGCCTTGCCGTTACCGTTCCAGAGGCCCTCGACGATCGCCGGCCGGTCGAACACCATGTTGATTGCTTTCCGTACCCGTACGTCCCCGAGGGCAGGAATCTTCGCGCCGGCCCGGTCGAGGAAGAAGAGCCCACTCCAAAGATTTTGGAAGCTCTTGACGTGCAGGCCCGACGACTTAGCCCGCTCGATGCTTCCGAGTGAAATCTCGGCGCCGTCTATCTGACCGGTCGACAGCGCATTGAGCTGAGCCGTCTCGTCCGCCATGACGATGAATTCCAGCTTGTCGTAGGCGAAGTCGTCAGGGTTCCAGTAGTCAGGGTTCCGGTTGAAGACGAGCTTGCTCCCGGTCACCGTCTCCCGCATGTTCAACACGTACGGGCCGCTGCCCACCGGCTTGGTCGCCGAGGTCGGGGAATCCATCGACGCCGGGCTCACCAACTGGCCCGACGATCCACCGAGGTAGCTGATCAGGGCGGGATTCGGAGCCGGCAACGTGAGAGTGACGGTCAGGTCGTCCACCACGCGCATCTTGACGCCGCCCAGGCGGAGCGAGTCCGCTCCGCCTCCGTCACGGAAACCTTCCATGCTCAGCTTCGCGGCCTTCGCGTCGACAGGCGATCCGTCCGTGAACTTCATGCCCTCACGCAGCTTCAGCGTGAGCACTGTCTTGTCCTCGTTGTACGAGAACTTCTCTGCGGCGTTGGGTACGACAGTGCCGTCGGTCTCCGTCCGCAACAGCGTGTCGTAGACCGGTCGCCATTCGAGACCGGTGTGCCCGGCACTGATTTGTTTCCTCCAGTCCCATCCTGGAAGCGTGTTCTCGAGCGCCAGCGTCAGAACACCGTCGGATCCGCCCCCGGAGCTGCCGACGTTACTGCTGTCGCCCCCTCCGCATGCGGAGAGAAAAAATATCCCGCCTACGACCAGCCCGGCCGTCCCACGCAAACCGCGCGTAGGTGACGATGCGGGGGACCACCAATTGCGCGGCACGCGCCCACCTCCATGAGTCACGGTGAGAGCGTGCACTACTGCCTGCTCTCCGATGGAGCCAACCATCCAGTTGATGAATGCGTCAATGGAGGGCGACAGGTCTGTTACATTCGCGTTATCCGTTAGGTCGGGTAACGATCAGAAGCGGCGCCTCAGGGTCGCGGCACCCTGAATCTTGATGACCCTGCCGCCTCGCGGACCTTCCATGACGATGCATCAGGAGCCGTTCCCGCAATTCGAAGGACAGGCCATCGAGGCCTCAGGCCGCCACTGATGCCTGGGACGCGGACGAGCCGATGACGCCTAGGAATGTACCAGCCGGTACAAGCGAAACACTCCAAGATCCCGTCGGGGGCTTCGTCCCGGCCCTCGGCGCAAACGGGCGCTCCCGCTGCGAGGCGACGCATCGCCGGTGAAGGGTGTGGAACCGGGCCGTGACGCCGGAGCCGGCAGCCACGGCACCGCTCGTCGGCCGCCCTTCAGCCATCGCTGGGGCTGCATGCCGCGTACCTTGCCGTCCCGGCCGCCCGGCACCGGTTCCCTCTTGGCTCAGCAGCCCGGGGCATGGCCAGGAGCCCCGCACCCCCGGCTCCTCACGAACGGGATGGGGGGCGCCCGGGGCTCCCAGCACTCAAGGCCGTGGCATGGCCAGCAGCGCCGAGCACACCGCCGGTTCCTCGAGGATCAGATGATGGTGCGTACGGGGGACCGAGACCATCACATAGGGGGCCGACGACTCCTCGGAGATCTGCTGAGCGGCCTCCTCGTGAAGGTACTCGCTGTACTGACTGAAGATCCACGTCGTGGGAGAGGGGACCCGGGAGACCACCCGGTCGAGGACCGGATCCTTCCAGTCGCCCCGCACGGCGGGGTCGCTGCGCCAGGTCCAGCCGCCCGGGGTCTCGGTGATGCCCGCGTCGATCAGGCGCCGGGTGAGTTCCATCGCCGGCAGGCTCTGCTCCGGCGCCAGCCGGAATCGCGCGGCCAGCTCCTCGCGGTACCGGTAGTACCGCCGCGGCTGCGGTGGCCGACGCAGGGGCGCACGCGTACGCAGTCCCTGCGGGTAGGCGTCGAACACCACGAGATGGTCCACGAGTTGCGGATAGGAGGCAGCCATGACCGACGCCACCACCCCGCCCATGCTGTGCCCCACCACGGTCGCGGGGGCACCGGCACGGCGGACCACGGCTGCCACCTCGTCGGCCCAGGTCTGCCAGGTGTAGCGGCTGCGGTGGTCGCTGCGGCCGTGACCGGAGAGTTCGACCAGGACCACATGCCGGTCCCTCGCGAGGGACGGGACCATGCCCGCCCACCAGGCATGGTTCGCCCTGCTGCCATGGACGAGGACCAGGGTGCCCGCCTCCGGGTCACCCGCCGTCCACACGGCCACCCGCGCCCCGGCGACGTCCTCGAACGACAGGCGGAGCTCGTCCACGGCTCCGCCCGGTGCCGTCCACGTGACGTCGACGCCGGCGCCCGCGTCGATGTCGGTCACTCAGTCGGCCGAGCGGTCGCCGGGTGAGGGGATCGGCTCTTTCCACGGCCGGATCTGGTGCTCGACGACCGCGGACCCCAGACGGAAGTGCTGGGCTTCCTCATGGGTCTCGACGAGCGGCAGATTGGGGTCGTAGTACTGGTCCGGGGACAGCGGAAGGGGACCGGCCTTCGACACGTGCCCAGGCGACAGCCGGCCCAGCACGCCGTCGAGCTTGTGGACGAACCCGATCAGGCGGTCGAGGTCGACGCCGGTCGGGATGCCCATGGCGGTGCACATCATGACGACGTCCTCGGTCGCCGCCATGCCGGTCGCCCGGCCGTTGCCGCAGTAGGGGCAGCCGCCGATGCCTCCGGCCGTCACGTCGAAGCTGACGTCGAAGGTCTCGTCCAGGGCCTTGATCGTCGCATACGTGCTCGGCAGCGCCATGCCACGTCCGTCGTGGAGGTGCTGGCTGACACGCCGGATCTCGGGCCACTCCGCGCGGACCGCGGCGATGGTCTCCTCGACCCAGTGCGGCATGCACCAGCTCATCGGGTCGGCGAACGCGACCGCCGTCACGCGGATGCCCGCCGCCTGCCAGGCGTCATACTGACGCCGGAGCATCGTCATCCGCTGCTCGGTGGTGAAACGGCCCTCGAAGTTGGATCCCCAGGCGGCCCCGATCGAGATCCGGGCCTCCGCAGCTCCCGCGTCGACGGCGCGCTTGATGGTCCGCTCCCAGTTGGCGATCTCGTCGTCCTGGCTCCGGTTCGCGTTGCGCCGGATGAACGTGTCGCACAGGTGCGCACCGGTCGAGAACCCGGACTTGCCGGGCAGATCCAGCCAGGGGAACTCGGCCGCCCGGTCCAGCCCACGCTGGTTCATCGCCAGACAGTAGTAGCTGGGGCCTTCCACCGGCTCGAAACGCCGCAGGACCTCTTCGATCCGGGCCATCTGAGGCGTGTATCGAGGGCTCACGAAGGAGCCCACGTTGATGGCCGGCAGACCGCACTCGGCGAGCTCCTGCAGGAGTTCGGCCTTCACGTCGACGGGGATGTCCACCGACTCGATCTGCATCCCTTCACGCATGACTTCTTCGCGAAGCTGTACACGTGGGTATCCCATGTTCTCGTTCTCCTCGTACTGATTCGCCTGCGTCACTCTTCGTCGCCGTGCGGTCGTACCTTGTCCAGTACGTCCGTCACATCCGCCGCGATCTCGCGGTACACACCTGCCTGGACGAGCGCGTCGAGGTCCAGGGGACGCGGCGGCTGGACTCCCAGCGGTGCGTCGACCACGACCGCATCGCGTCTCAGCGTCTCGATCTCGGCCGCGGGCATGCCCAGCGAACTGAGCACGGTCTCGTTGTCCTCACCGAACAGCGGCGCACGGGCGCGGCTCATGACCGTGGAGGAGCCGGTCCAGACGAATGGTGTCCCGGGGAGAGGCAACGTCTCGCCTCTGACGTCCACCCAGTCGAAGAACTCCCGGTGCCGGAACTGCCCGTCGAGCAGCAGGTCGCGGACCGCGGCCACCGCCGATGCCGCAACACCGTGGCTCTGGAGGGTCTCCGCCGCCTCGTCCGGCGTCCGCGTCATCGCCCACGCGGCCAGACCGCGGCCGAGCTCCGCCAGGCCGGGGTCGTCGTCGGAGAGATGGCCCCGCACGATGCCGGCCACCCGCAGCCGGGCCGCGTCGTCCTCGACGGCCACCGCCACCCACGCATCGTCACCGCGGCAGGCGTAGACGTCGGACAGGAGCGTGTCCGCCTCGGCGTTGCCCTCACACGTGAGCTGCTCGGCGCCGGCCTGTGCGGCGATGAGCGCCTCGGGAATGACAGCCGGGCCGAGCTGGTACATCGCCAGGTCGATCCACTGGCCCTCCCCTGAGTCATGACGCTCTTCGAGCGCCGCGAGAATCGCGTAGAGGCCGGTCCACGCCGCCAGGAAGTCCGGGTAGGACTGCCCGACCTTCCGCGGCTTCTCCCCCGGGTAGCCGGAGTACGCCGTGAGCCCCATGGTCGATTCCAGCGAGGTGCCCTGCGCCTTGAAGCCGGACCAGGGTCCGGAGGCGCCGTACCCCGTGTTGGACAACATGATGAGCCCCGGGTTGCTCGTCACAAGGTCGGCGTGGGTCATGCCCCACCCGCGCATCACACGGGGTGTGAAGTTCTCGACGAGGATGTCGGCCATGTCCACCAGCCGGCGGAGCACCGACCTGCCCGCCTCCTGCTTGAGATCCAGGACGAGCGAACGCTTGCCGCGGTTGAGACTGTGGAATGTGCCGGACCAGTTCCAGCCGTCGTCACCGGGCTCGTTGCGGAGGTAGCGTCCGAAGCCGCCGCCCCGGGTCTGGTCCAGCTTCGACGGCGGCTCGATCTTGATCACTTCGGCGCCGAAGTCGCTGAGGATCCCGCACATGTAGGGCGCGGCGAACACCGCCGACAGATCGACGACGCGGAGTCCTTCCAGCGGTCCGGGAGCGTCTGATCCCACTGCTTCGCGGCTCACAGGACACCTGCCTTGGGACGGGAGACGAATTCCTCGTTGTGCTCCCCGACCTGGGGTGCTTCCCGCCGGACGGTCGTGCCCGTGTGCGAGAGGGAGGCGAGGGTCGCGGGCATCCGCCAGGGGCGGCCGTCGAGTGTTCCCGGCATGACCCGGAACACCTCCCGGGCACCGAGGTGCGGGCATTCGAGGAGCTGGTCGGCCGTCTGTACGAAGCCGGCGAGCAGTCCTTGGGCCGAGGCCCGCTCGAAGAACTCGCGCGGCTGCTCGTTCTCCAGTGCCGACCGGAAGATCTCTCCGACGGCCGCCGCCCGCGTCGCGCGCCCTTCGGACGTCTCGTACTGCGGCTCGGCCAGGCGCTGGTCACCGATGAAGTCCGCGAAGACACTGATCGGGGTGAGGGAATTGACCTGCGCGCTGACGTACCCGGATCCGGCGGGGAGGGGATCGCCCGAGAGAGGATCGACGACGCCGGGACGACGGGTGGAGACGGCACCCAGGAAGGTGTACTCCGGGATCGTCATCACCAGCTCCGAGGCGACGCACTCGGCCATGGATATGTCGATGACGGTGCCGCGGTGCTGCCGTGCGCCCAGGAGGGCGGCCTCAGCGACGTACGCGCCGGTGAGGCCCGCCTGGAAGGTGCTCTGCCGGAGCCCTCGCTTCAGCGGGGAGCGCTCCGCGTTGCCGCTGAAGGACAGCAGGCCGCCCGCGGCCTGCAGGACCAGGTCCGTCGCCTTCCAGTGCGCCTTGGGTCCGGTGATGCCGAACGGTGTGAGCGTCTCGATCACCAGTCCGGGGTGGGCCTCGTGCAGCGAAGCCACATCGATGCCCCAGGTGGCGAGCTGGCCTATGTCGTCACCGATCAGGAGTATGTCCGCCGTCGACAAGAGGTCATCGAGCACGCCGCGGTCCGTACCCGGATCGAGCGACACTCCCCACTTGTTGTAGTTCAGATACTCGAAGAGGGCGCCCCGCTCCTCGCCGTCGTCGGTGCGGTAGTACGGAGCCTCCGAACGGGTCGGATCCCCCTCCGGTGTCTCCACCTTGATCACTTCCGCGCCGATGTCCCCGAGCAGGCGGCCCGCCAGCGGGGTGGCGAGGCCGACGCCCAGCTCGACGACGCGCACGTCGTCGAGCGGGGCCTTGCGCGTACTCATGACACGGGGAACGGGTACGGAACCGCCGGGCCGCCCTGCAGGGGCAGGACGACGGTGGCCGAGCCCGGGGTGCTCTGCCGGCCCTCTTCGTTCCGTATGCCGATCTCGAGCTTCACCGTGCCGTAGCCGTCCTGCTCCGCGAGGTCGGTGACCCGGCCCCATGCGTGCAGGGTCGACCCGACGACGTCCATGGCGCGGAACTGGAAGCTGATGCTGCGCAGCCACCCCTCCGGTTCGGCCCACTGACGCACGGCCTGGACGAGGAAGTGCTGCTTCCAGCTGCCGTTGATCAGCAGGTCGGGAAGCTTGTCGTGCTCGACGGTGAACCGCTGGTCGTAGTGGATCCGGTGCCAGTTCTCGATGCTGGCGGACCAGCGCATCAGGTGCGGCTCGCGCAGGGGCCCGCGCACGAGTTCGGGTATCTCGTCGCCGACGGTGAGCTTCTCGAACACCACGGGTGCCGAATTCGTCATCGTTCCTCCTGTCATCGGTAGATCAGCGAACTCGTGGTGACGGTCAGGACTTCGCCGTCCTGGTTCGTGTAGGTGGTCTGGACACGAACGATCACCATGGGGTCTCCGTTCCGCGACTCACGCTCGGTGAGGCCTGCGTACTTGGAGCGCACGGTGATGACGTCGCCGATCCTCGCGAGCCGGAAGAACTCCGCCTCCGTGCCTCCGTTCAGCAGGCGCTTGAACGGGAGGTTCAGAGGAGGAAGACCGTTCTGACGGCCCGCCTGGGTGCCGTCGCCCTCCGGGTCCTCCTGGAGGCTGTCGAACGGATCGGGCCCGCCCGGCGGACGCCGCAAGCCGTGCATGGGGAAGAGCGGGGGTGCCACCACCTCGCCGTACTTCGACGCGGCTGCCGCCTCGGGGTCCCAGTGCACGGGGTCCGGCTCCATGACGCCGTGCACGAAGCGGCGGAGCATCTCCTCGGACAGCGGCAGCGCCGCGGTGCGGGGCTCGGACTCGACACCTATGAGGGCGCGCATCTCGTCGGTGATAACCGTCATCACAGACCACTTCCTTCTCGAACGTCCACGAACGCGGTCCGGTGGCTCATCGCACGTGCCGCCGGAGGAACTCGACCGCGCGGGACCAGGCAAGCTTCGCGGCCTCGGGGTCGTACGTGCCGATGAGGTTCTCGTCGTTCAGGAAGGCATGGCCGGCCGGGTAGACGTGCAGCTCGGCCGGTGCCTCGCCGGCGGCCTGGAGCTGCTTGAACAGGCCCTCCACGGCCTCGACCGGGATGCTCCCGTCCTGCTCGCCGTAGTGGCCCTGGACCGCACACGAGATGGAGGACGCGATCGCGGCGTCCTTGGGCATGCCGTAGAAGGGGACGGCCGCCGCCACGTGGTCGGACCGCTCGGCGGCCAGGCCGAGTGCGAAGCCGCCGCCCATGCAGAAGCCGATCACTCCGGCCTTCTCCGACGTCACGGAGTCCTGCTCGAGCAGGAAGTCCACGGCGCCGGACAGGTCCCGGGTGGCCCGCTCGACGGGCATCGAGATCAGCATCTCCTTGGCCTCGGCGGCGTCATGCGTCGTGGGCCCGCCGTACAGGTCCGGAGCCAGCGCGACGAAACCCTCGCGGGCGAGCCGGTCGCAGATGTCCGCGATGTGGGTGGTGAGCCCCCACCACTCCTGGATGACGATGACCCCGGGCCCGGACCCGCTTTCGGGGACCCGGAGATAACCGTGAGCCGTGTTCCCGTTGCTGGGAAAGGTGACGTTCTGTACTGACTGTCCCATGGTGCTCAGGCCTCCCAGACCGACTTGCCCTGCTTGAACAGCGCGCGCGCCATCAAGATCCTCTGAATCTCATCCGTGCCACCGCCGATGCGGCCGTGGCGAAGTTCGCGGTAGAAGGTCGAGATCGGCATTTCGAGGGTCTCGCCGATCCCGCCCAGAACCTGCATGATCTTGTCCATGGAGCGGTGTCCCCAGTTGCCGCCCATGTACTTGGCCATGGCGGCGAGGTGCCGGACCTCTTCGCCGGCGTCGTAGCGAGCGGCGGTCTCGTAGGAGATGGCCCGGATGCTCTTGAGGTCCATGAACACGTCGACCAACATCCACTGGATGGCCTGCCGTTCGCTCAGAGGCGCACCGAAGGTCTCGCGCGACTTGGCCCATTCGGTGGCGATGTCCAGCCCGCGTGCGAGCCGGCCGCAGGCCAGGGACCCCCGGGTGAGACGGTCCTGGATGGCGAGCCATTCCTGGCCCAGCCCGAATCCGTAGCCGACCTCGCCGAGGACGCGCCCGGCGGGCACGAAGACGTCGTCGAACCAGACGTGGTGCTGGTGGCCCTTGCGCACCAGCCAGGTCTCGATCGGGCTCGTGGAGATGCCCTCCGCGTCCCTGTCGACGATGAACATCGTCATGCCGCCCCGCTGCCGCTTCTCCGGGTCGGTCACGGCCAGCACCAGCAGGTAGTCGCAGTTCTCGACGCCGCTGATCCACATCTTCTCGCCGTTGATCCGCCAGCCGTCGCCGTCCGGCTTGGCGGTGGTGCGCATGGAGTTGCCCGGGTCCGATCCGGCCCCCGGCTCCGACTGTGCGAAGCAGAAGCGCTTCTCACCGCGGATGGACGGCAGGAGGAACTCCTCCTTCTGCGCTTCGGTGCCGCGCATCAGGGGCAGCATCGCGTTGGAGCGGGGGAGCTTGACCACGCTGCGGTTGAGCTGCTCCGCGACCACGACCTCGCCGAGGGCGCCGTACCCTCCGCCGCCGTACTCCTCGGGAAGTCCGATCGCGTAGAGGCCCGCGTCCTGGGAGACCTTCTTGAGGTGGGCCCAGTCCTCTGCCGGCAGGGAGCCGTCGGTCTGGCCCTCGGTGGCGCCTTCCTTGCGCACCCCCTCGTCCAGCCACTTGTTGGAGAGGAACTTGGCTTCGAGCGGGAAACACTCACGCTCGACGATGTTCTTGGCGTGCTCCTTCAGCTCGATGAGCTCGGGCGGCAGCAGGAAGGGTGCTGCCGGAGCGGAATACTTGACTGGCATGGTTCCTCCGGGAGGGGCTTGCTGACGGTGGAGTGGCTGTGTGCGTCACGGCGTCGACCGCGTCGGTGTCGAAGGCCCAGGACTGTCTCCTCGCACGGTGGACCACTGCGTTCGAGTCCTTGGCGAGCGCACCGGCCCGGCGGGGGCTCTGCCCACGGAACGAGGTCCCGGCATCGTGCTGATCGCCCTGGGAAGAAGAGTTCGGTCTGTGCCAGCACCCCCACCAGGAGAGTCGTCGCGGGAGATGTTCGGCCGCCCGGCCTCCCTCGGCCTGCCACCAATCTTTGACCAACTAGTTGGTCAAGTCAATGTCATGTCCGTTTCGGCAGAGAGAGCACGGAACGTCGAGGCGCGGAACTGTCTGTTCATCGCTCCGAGGGGGCGAAGCGGACCAGTGCGGTCCCCTGCCCGGTGTCGTCGAACACCGCGCGTACCCGGAGCCCGATCCGTACGGAGTCGGGGCTGCAGCCGACGATGTTCGTCATGACCCGCGGTCCCTCGTCCAGTTCGACGTAGGCGAGGACGAACGGGCCGGCCTCGCGGTAGTCGCCCTCCCCGCGCCTGCTGATGGAGAAGGTGTAGATCTCCCCTTCTCCGGAGGCCTCGGTCCACCCGACGTCGAGCGATCCGCACGCCGGGCAGATGCCCTTCGGATACCAGATGATCGTCGCGCAGGCGGCGCACTGCGGCAGCAGGAGCGTGCCTTTCGCGGTTGCCGCCCAGAACTGCTCGGTCTCGGGAACGACCGTCGGTGGTGGGGCCGGAAGGTGCGGGTAGCTGCCTTCGCTCACTGGTCGACCTCCCTGGTACGGGCGCTCTCCGGCAGGGATGTGCGCGTGGGAACGCCGGTCGACGGGGGAACCGGCGGGTACGGCCCGGCAGGACGGTTCATGCGTCCTCCCGCCCGAGGATGAGTGTGGAGCTCCCCATACGGGACGAGATGCGCCCGCCGGAACCGTGGGCGAGAGCGATCTCGCAGTCCGGAACCTGCACTTCGGGGTTGGCCTCGCCACGAAGCTGGCGCACGGCCTCGATGACCTTCGTCATCCCGCCCTGGTTCACGGGATGGTTGCTGGACAGTCCGCCGCCGTCGGTGTTGAACGGCAGCCGCCCGGTGGGTGAGATCAACCCGCCGTCCATGACGAAACTGCCTCCCTTGCCCTTCTCGCAGAAGCCGAGGTCCTCGATGGTCTCCAGCACCGTGATCGTGAACGAGTCGTAGATGGACGCGTAGTCGATGTCGGCGGGTGTCACGCCCGCTTCCGCGAAGGCCTTCGGCCCGGACCACACCGCTCCCGTGTACGTGACGTCCACGCGCCCGTTCATCGTGTGCTTGGGCGCCTCACCTTGACCGAGGACCTTGACGCAGGACCGGTCCAGGGTCCTCGCGATCTCCGGGCTCACGACCACGAGGGCTCCGCCGCCGTCGGTCATGACGCAGCAGTCCAGACGGTGAAGCGGATCGGCCACCATCGGGGACGCCAGGACCTCCTCGACGCTTACCTTGTCCCGCAGACGCGCGTGGGGGTTGAACTGCGCGTGGTGCGAGGCCGCCACCTTGATCTCCGCCAGCTGTTCGCTCGTCGTCCCGAACTCGTACATGTGGCGGCGTGCCGCCATCGCGTAGTTGTTGACCGTGGTGACGCCGTACACCTCTTCGAAGGCGCCGTGCGGCGTACCCCCCGCACGCGACGGAAAGCGCATGCCCGGAGCCGGCCTGGCGTGACCGCCCAGCGTGATCAGCGCGACATTGCACTTGCCGGCGGCGATCGCGGCGGCGGCGTGACCCACGTGGACGAGGTAGGAGGAGCCGCCCGTCAGGGTGGAGTCGATGTAGGAGACGTTCAGACCGAGGTACTCGGCGAGTGTGATCGCGCCGAGCCCGTGCGGCTCGACGGTGAAGTACCCGTCCACGTCACCCAGCGACAGCCCTGCGTCCGCGAGGGCGCCGACGGCGACCTCCGCGTGGATCTGTGCCACCGACCGGTCGGGGATCTTGCGTCTGGGGTGCTCGTAAGCCCCCGCGATGAAGGCTTTTCCTCGAATGCTCATCGCAGGTCCGTTCCCTCCTGTTGTGCCTTCGCCGACTGATGGGTCTTCGCCGACGAGGAGTTCCTGGCCAGGACCCCTCTCGTCATCCGCTGCTCACACCACTGGACGATCTCGTCGCTGCCCTTCGCCGACGAACACGTCCGCAGGAAGGCCCGCGCGTCGTCGAGCACCTGCGCGGGGAGCTCGGCCAGCTCCTCGAGGAGCGCCACGGCGGCGTCCTCGGCCGCGCCGGCAGCGACGGTGTGCGTCACGAGTCCGGAAGCGAACGCGTCGTCGAGCGAGGCCCGGCGTCCCGACAGCGCCAGGTCGACGACGGCCGCCGGCCGCATGCGCTCCACCAGGTACGGCACGACGCCGAGGGGGAAGAAGCCGAGGCCCGCTTCGGGGAGCCGGTACCGCGACTCGGCCGCCCCGACGGCGTACGTCGCTGCCCCGACGAGGCCGAGACCGAGGCCCACGGCCCATCCCTCGACCGCCGCCACGACGGTGGTGTCGCAGTCCTTGACCGTCCGCAGCATGACCGCGGACGGGTTGTCGGAGTAGGTCCACCCCTCAGCAGTGGTGTCGCTCGGGTCACTGAGGTCCGCTCCGGCACAGAAGGTGCCGCCCGACCCCGAGAGGACGATCCCCGTGCAGGATTCGTCCGCGTCGAATTCGCGGATCGCCTTGGTGATGCCGGCGGCCATGCCCGAATCGATGGCGTTCCTCCTGGCCGGGCGCTCGATCCTGATCAGCCCGATGCTGCCGACCCGGCTGATCGAGACCCCGTCATCAGCCATCGCGCTGCCCAGCCGCGCCCGCCGGAGCCAGGCCGAGCTCCGCGAGGATCTCCTCGGTGTGCTCACCCAGGCGGGGAGGCTTCTTCGAGAAGGTCTCGTCCAGGGAGGGAATGGGTGAGCCGGGGACGGGGAACTCGCCCTCGCCGGACAGGTCCGGGACGGTGCGCAGCATGTTCCGCACCTCGAGGTGCGGATCGGCCACCACCTCGTCCATCGTGTGAACCGCGCTGCTGGCGACTCCTACGGCCCGCATCTGCTCGACGACGTCGGAGACCGTGTGCTTCGAGGTCCACCCCTCGATGAGCGCGTCCAGCATGTCCCGGTGCTGCAGCCGGTCGTCGGACTCCGGGGTCTCCCCCATGTAGTCCAGCAGCTCCGGCTTCCCGATGACCCGTGCGACCCCCTGCCACATGCGGGCGGTGAGCGGGGCGAGATAGACGTACCCGTCGCTTGCCCGGTACGTGCTCGCGTACGACCCACGGACCCTGCTGCCGATTCGGGTCAGCGTCTTCCCCTCCTTCAGGACCTCACTGAATCCCGTGGCGTGGAAGGACATCAGACAGTCGAGCATGCTGAGGTCGATGTACGAGCCGTGCCCCGTGTTGTGCCGCTTCAGCAGTGCGTTGTTCACGGCCAGGGCGGCCCACAGCCCGGTGAGGTGATCGGGCACGAAGACACCCGAGAGCATCGGAGCGCCGTCGGGCTCACCCGTCAGGTCCATCAGCCCGGACATCGCCTGGATCACCCCGTCGAAGGCAGGGATGTCGCGATAGGGGCTGTCCTGCCCGAACCCGGTGATGTGGGCGTAGACCAGGCGCGGATTGATCTGCGACAGGCGGTCGTAGTCGAACCCCAGACGGGCGGGCACACCGGCTCCGAGATTCGTGACGAAGACGTCGGCCGTCTTGATCAGGGCGTGGAGCGTCTCCAGGCCCTTCTCCGACTTGAGATCGACGACGATACTGCGCTTGTTCCGGTTGAGCGTGGGGAAATAGCCGCCTCGATTCGATCCGGCGGGGCTCTCCACCCTGATGACATCGGCGCCCTGATCGCCCAGGAGCTGCGTGCAGAACGGGCCCGCGATGAAATGCTCGACGGTCACGACGCGCAGGCCGGGCATGGAGGCGTTCTGCTGGGA
>NZ_DATMVN010000340.1:0-4000 GCF_035563135.1 Streptomyces sp. | reverse complement strand
GGGCGGGGCGGCGGGAGCGGCATCGGCCGCGGCGGGGGCCGGCCTGTCGCCGACGACGCCCCGCTGCACCTCCTGCTGTCCGCGTTCGCTCAGCTGACGCTGTTCCTCACGGGCGTCCTTCGCCTCGTCGGTGTCCCGCTCCTCCTTGCCGCCGGAAGGAGGCCCCTCCTGCTGCTGCTCCTGTTCCTGGGCCGGGTCGGGCTTCTCGGTCTCCGGTTCCTGTTGTTCCTTGTCCGCGGTCCCCGGGTCGGGGCCGACCTCCTGGTCGGCCGCCTTCTCGGGCTGCAGGTCCTTCGCGCTGCGGTCCTGCGCCTCCGCCACGGGCCCGCCCTCCGGGCGGGGTGCCTCGCCCTCGACGGGCCCTTCGTCCTGACCGGGCGCCTTCGCCTCGGGAGCCGCGGAGTCCTCGTCCTCCTCCTGCTGCTCCTTCTCCCTCTCCTGCTGGACCCGTTCGGCCTTGGTCGGCGGCGGGGCAGGGAAGGCGGGCAGGCTCGGTGGTGCCGCCCCCGGCGTCATGTCGTCCGCTGCCGGCACGGCGGACAGGTCCAGGTCGGTCTCGGGCAGGTGGTCCTCGGGCTTCAGCTCGTCCTCGACCCGGGCAGCGCCCGCCCTGCCCTGCCCACGGCCCTCGTCACCGTCGATCTCGTCACCCGCGCCCGCCTCAAGTCCGAGCGGCTTCTCCTCCTCGCGCGGTTCCCCCTCGTCCTCGTCCTTCTCATGGAGGCCGTGCTCGGACAGTGCGCTGTCCGGCCGGTCGCCGCGTTCATCGACCTTCTCAGGACGAACGGGGCCGGGCTGCGCCTTCGCCTTCGGGTCGAGGTCCTCCCTCTTCGAACCGTCCGCCGGCTTCTTCGCGTCATCCTGGCGTTTGCGTTTGTCCGCGCCGGGAGCGTTCGCCTGCTCCGGGTCCTGCTCCTCGCGGTCCCGTTGGGCCTTGCGTTCCTCCTTCGCCTCCTCGGTGCCCTCCCGCTGCCCCTGTGCCCGCTCGTCGGCGGCCTCGTCGGTGCGCTGCCGGTCCGCGGACTGCTTCTCCTCCTCCTGCTGCTGTTCCTGCTCCGCCCGCTCGCGCGACTGCGCGCGCTCGGCCTCCCGCTCCTTACGCTGTGCCGCTTCCCGGTCCTCGGCCGCCGCGTCGGAACGCGCTCTGCTGCGGTCGCTGCCCCGCTGCTCGTCACGGGCGCTGGCGTCCCGCTGCTCCTCGCGTGCGTCGTCGTCGCGCCGGCTGGTGGAGGCTGCCTCCCCCTCCTGCTTGCGCTTCCACCGGGTGCGCTCCACGCCCAGCGCCTCGAAGAGGTCGATCTCCGGGGCAGGCACATCGGCCGAGGTGAAGCCTGCGGGCCCGGCCTCTGCTTCCTCTGCGAGATCGAGCAGCCGGTCGTACTCGGACGTGAGCAGCCGGTTCTCCAGCCGGTCCAGTACAGAATCCTGCAACCGCGGGGCCAGGCGGGCAAGTTCCCAGCGCACTCGCCCGGACAGGTCGGCGGGGTCGCCGCGCAGTGAGCGCAGCAGACCGTTCGCCAGCCGTTCCACCAGCGTTGCCGGATCGATCTGCTCCAGCCGGTTCCGGTCGGCGTCCACGGTCGCGTACCGCAGCCAGCCCGGTGTCGCCTGTCCCTTCTCCACCCGGGCCGCGGGCTCCCCGTCCCGTACGGCTTCCCGCGCCGCCGACTCCGCCTCGCGCTCCATCGCCTGGTGCGGCAGGCTCACCCCGCCCAGGTCGCGTCCCGCTCGCAGCGTGCCCAGGCCGTGCGGGTTCTGCACGGTGTGCAGCAGCTCATGGGCCAGCAGACGCCGGCCGTCCTGCGTACCGGGACGGTACGCGCCCTCCCGGAAGAAGATGTCCTGGCCGACCGCGACCGCGTCCGCGCCGAGCATCTCGGTGAGCGCGCCCGCGTCCTGTCCGGTGTGCAGCCGTACGCGGCCGAAGTCGTGCCCGAGCTGCTCCTCCAGCTCCCGCCGTACGCTCAGGTCGAGCGGCTGGCCCGCGCCGCTGACGATGTCCTTCGGCTCGGGTGCCCGCGTCGCGGCACGGTCCTTGCGTGTGCGGCGCTTGCCGGACCGGTCCGGCCGCGTCTCCTGCGCGTGGGAGGTACTCATCGCGTCGCCTCGCCCCCGCCGGACAGGCCCGTGTGCACCGCGCGCGCCAGCTCCTGGCCCAGGCGCCGCGCGGAGAGCGACGAGGGCAGCGGGGGCAGTCCCGCCAGGGCTTCCAGCGTCTGCCCGCCGTCCGCCGCCAGCGGCACGCCCCGTTCCCGGACGAGGCGGGACAGCTCCGCCTGGAACGCCTCCGACACGCGCTCCGGGTCGACCCGGCCGAACCCGTCGAGCACCAGCTCGCCGATGTCCACCCGTACCGTGCGCTGCTGCTCGTTCAGACCCATCCCTGCACCTCCGACGGTGTCAGGGAACGGTCGAGCTTCAGGTATTCGGTACGGGCGGCCTCCAGCAGGTGGCGCATCCGGAGCCGGTCGCCCTCCTCCGCCGCCAGGAACGCGCCCGACAGCGCGATGTTGCGGATGGAACCGCCCGCCACGGTCAGACGTGCCAGCAGTGCCGGGTCGACGCCCTTCATCGGCGTACGCGCGGGCAGCACCCGGCGCCAGATCTCGGCACGCTCGCTCTCCCCCGGGAACGGGAAGTCCACGACGAAACGGATACGGCGCATGAACGCCGTGTCCAGCGCCTGCTTCATGTTCGTCGTGAGGATCGCCAGACCCCGGTACGCCTCCATCCGCATCAGCAGGTAGCTGACTTCGAGGTTGGCGTACCGGTCGTGCGAGTCCTTGACCTCGCTGCGCTTGCCGAACAGCGCGTCCGCCTCGTCGAACAGCAGCAGCGCCCCGCCCTGTTCGGCGGCGTCGAAGACCTTGCGCAGGTTCTTCTCGGTCTCACCGATGTATTTGCTGACCACCTGGGAGAGGTCGATGACGAACAGGTCCAGGCCCAGTTCCTTCGCCATCACCTCGGCGGCGAGTGTCTTGCCGGTGCCGGAACCGCCCGCGAACAGCGCGGTGACTCCCAGCCCCCGGCGCAGCGTCCCGGCGAAGCCCCACTCCTGGTGGACGGTCGGCCGCTGCCGCACATGCGCGGTGATCTCGCGCAGCACCCGGACCTGCCGTTCCGCCAGCACCAGATCACCCCACGAGGCCTGCGGCTCGATCCGGCGGCCCAGCTCGTCCATGCCTGTCCGGGCCTCGGTGAGACCCGCCTGCCAGGCCAGGCCGGCCGCGTCCAGCCGGTCCTCACCGGGCAGGTCCCTGGCCACGGCCTCTCCCGCCGCGCGGACCAGGTGGGGCGGCAGCGAGAACTGGGCCGCCAGGTCACGCAGATCGCCTGCCGACACCTCGGGCACCCCGGCGAACGCGTCGGCCCACACCGCGAGCTGCTCGTCCGCGTCCAGGGGCGGAACCGTGACGCGCTCGCCCCGGCGCCGTGCCGTCTGCCGCGGGCCGGTACTCGACACGACCAGCGGAACGGCCGCGCTCTCGGCGAACGCATCGGTGGCGGCGGCCTGTTCGCGGTCCAGGTCCCCGGCCTCGACCAGCAGTGCCGCAGGCAGCAGAACCGCCTCGCGTTGCCACAGACGGGCCAGCAGGTCGCGACGGTCCGGGGCGGTCGGGAGGTCGGCGGCCGACATCTCGTAGAGGACGAGTCCTGAGCGGCGGGCCGCGACAGCCGCGATGTCCGCGCGGGTACGGAGATCGCCTCCGACCAGCTCCACCCTGAGCGGCGCGCCGCGCCGCGCACCCGACCAGCCCGCCGCGACCCGGCCCGCCGTCAGATCGTAGGAGGCGGGCAGCGAGGCCGGGGCGGTGGTCCGGCGCAGCAGGCCGTGCAGCCGGGCGTCCAGGTAGGGCGAGCCGGCCAGGAAGTGCAGGATCCGTTCGTCGAGGCGCAGCCGGGAGGTGGTCAGCCGGGTCTCGTCGTCGAGCTCGACGATGCGCCAGCGGCGCAGCGGAGCCACGGGGGTGAGGGCGCTCCAGTGCGGATCGGTGAGCGC
>NZ_DATMVN010000339.1:0-19727 GCF_035563135.1 Streptomyces sp. | reverse complement strand
GCGGGCGGCCGATGTCGCCCAGCGCGTCGAGGGCGGCGCGGATGGTGCGGCCGGAGAAGAGCACGTCGTCGACGAGGACGACCAGGCGGCCGTCGATGCCGTCGCCGGGGATCTCGGTGCGGGCCAGCGCGCGCGGCGGATGCATGCGCAGGTCGTCGCGGTACATGGTGATGTCGAGCGAGCCGACCGGAATCTTGCGCTCGGTGATCTGCTCGAGCTTGTCGGCGAGCCGCCGGGCGAGGAAGACGCCCCGGGTCGGAATGCCGAGGAGCACCACGTCGTCGGCGCCCTTGGCGCGTTCGACGATCTCGTGGGCGATCCGGGTCAGCACCCGGGCGATGTCGGAAGCCTCGAGAACGGGGCGTGCCGCATTGCCGGTGTGGTCATGCTGTGCGTCCATAAGAAACGGACCTCCTTCTCCGCCTCACTGGACGGATGTTAAAGGACGTCGAAATTGCGTCATCCACGTTACCAGGGCTTGCGCGAAGCCCCGGTCCCGGCCCCGGGAGGTGGCAGTCCGGACCTTTCGGCTTGACGCAGCCAAGTAACGCTGCGTAACCTCACAGTGAGTTACCAGCCACGCGGCCCAGCCGCAGAATGTTCCAGCGTCCGGGGAGCCTTATGTCCAGCGAATACGCAAAGCAGCTCGGGGCCAAGCTCCGCGCCATCCGCACCCAGCAGGGCCTCTCCCTCCACGGCGTGGAGGAGAAGTCGCAGGGCCGCTGGAAGGCCGTCGTGGTCGGTTCCTACGAGCGCGGCGACCGTGCCGTGACCGTGCAGCGCCTTGCCGAGCTGGCCGACTTCTACGGCGTTCCGGTGCAGGAGCTCCTGCCCGGCACGACCCCCGGCGGTGCCGCCGAGCCGCCGCCGAAGCTGGTCCTCGACCTGGAGCGCCTCGCCCACGTGCCGCCGGAGAAGGCCGGACCGCTGCAGCGTTACGCGGCGACGATCCAGAGCCAGCGCGGTGACTACAACGGCAAGGTGCTCTCCATCCGGCAGGACGATCTGCGCACCCTCGCCGTGATCTACGACCAGTCGCCGTCCGTGCTCACGGAGCAGCTGATCAGCTGGGGCGTGCTGGACGCCGACGCGCGCCGCGCGGTGGCCCACGACGAGAGCTGACGAACCCCACGAGAGAACCGGGCCGGCGGGACCTCAGGGTCCCGCCGGCCCGGTTCTCTCGTGTCCCGGCCGTTTCGGCCGGCCGGTCCGGTACGCCGAAGGGCCCGCGGTCACGTCGACCGCGGGCCCTTCGTCCGGCTCTGCGCCGCCAGGGGCTACTGCTCCCGGCGTAGATTCGGCTTGAGGTCCTTGAACCGGGCCAGCAGGCCGTTCACGAAGGCCGGGGAATCGTCCGTGGAGAACTCCTTGGCGAGCTGGACCGCCTCGTCGATGACCACGGCGTCCGGGGTCGAGTCCATCCAGATCAGCTCGTACGCACCGAGCCGCAGGATGCTCCGGTCGACGACCGGCATGCGGTCGATCTCCCAGTCCACGGCATAGGTGACGATGAGGTCGTCGATCCGGTCCGCGTACTGCGCGTACCCCTCGACCAGCTCCATCGTGAATTCACCGACCGGCGGCTGACGGTCGTCGGTCCGCGAGAGCCGCACCCAGTCCGCGAGGACCGTCTGCACGGACTCACCGCGCTGGTCGGCCTCGAAAAGGATCTGGAAGGCGCGCTTGCGGGCCTTGTTCCGGGCAGCCACGGTTAGCTGTTCACCCGGCCGAGGTAGTCGCCCGAACGGGTGTCGACCTTGATCTTCTCACCGGTCGTGATGAACAGCGGGACGCCGATCTCGTAACCGGTCTCCAGGGTGGCGGGCTTGGTGCCACCGGTGGAGCGGTCGCCCTGGACGCCCGGGTCGGTGTGCTGGATGGTCAGCTCGACCGCGGCGGGCAGCTCGACGTAGAGCACCTCGCCCTCGTGCTGCGCGACGGAGGCGGTGAAACCCTCGATCAGGAAGTTGGCGGCGTCGCCGACGGCCTTGCGGTCGACCATGAGCTGGTCGTACGTGTCCATGTCCATGAAGACGAAGTACTCGCCGTCCATGTACGAGAACTGCATGTCACGGCGGTCGATGGTGGCCGTTTCGACCTTCACGCCGGCGTTGAACGTCTTGTCGACGACCTTGCCGGAGAGCACGTTCTTGAGCTTGGTGCGCACGAAGGCGGGGCCCTTGCCGGGCTTGACGTGCTGGAACTCGACGACGGACCAGAGCTGGCCTCCGTCGAGCTTGAGCACCAGGCCGTTCTTGAGGTCGTTCGTGGAAGCCACGGTTGCGGAATCTCCTGGACTGAAGCTGGTGGACGGCCAAGGATCCGCGCCGGGGTCCCCGTGAGGAGTTCCCCTAGAGCGCGAGCAGTTCCTTGGTCGTAATGGTGAGTAGCTCGGGTCCGCCGTCCGCCTCGGGGCGCACGACGAGAGTGTCATCGATCCGGACACCGCCCCGGCCCGGGAGGTGGACCCCCGGTTCGACGGTGACCGGCACACAAGCGTCCAGTTTACCCATGGCTGTCGGTGCCAACTGCGGGTCCTCGTCGATTTCGAGTCCGACCCCGTGCCCGGTGCTGGACTGGAGGCCGTCGGAGTGGCCCGCCGAGTCCAGGAGATGACGGGCCGCGCGGTCCACGTCCCGGCAGGCGGCGCCGGGGACCAGGGCCTCCCGTCCGGCGCGCTGAGCGGCGAAAACGAGGTCGTAGAGCTCGATCTGCCAGTCGGCGGGACTCGTCCCGATGACGAACGTCCGGCCGATCTCGCAACGGTATCCCCGGTAGTTCGCCCCCAGGCAGACGGAAAGGAAATCGCCCTCCTCGACCCTGCGGTCGGTGGGCCGGTGACGGCCCCGGCCCGAGTGCGGTCCCGTACCCACGGAGGTGGCGAAGGCCGGGCCGTCGGCCCCGTGGTCCACCAGCCGGCGCTCCAGCTCCAGGGCGAGATGGCGCTCGGTGCGCCCCACCAGAATGGATTCGAGGAGTTCGCCGAGCGCCTGGTCGGTGATCTCCGCGGCGATCCGCAGGCAGGCGATCTCCTCCTCGTCCTTCACCAGGCGCAGTTGCTCCACGGTGCTGCCGAGGTCGCACAGGCGCACGCGCGGGGCGACGGAGCTCATGGCGCGGTGGCGGGAGACGGTCAGATCGTGTTCCTCGACGGCCAGGGAGTCCGCGTGCAGGCCGTCGGCGAGACCGGCGGCCGTGACCACCGGGTCACCGCCGGCCTCGGGAAGGACGGTCAGCCGCAGGTGCTCGTCGAGGCGCCCGTGGGCGGGGTCCCCGGCCGGTGCGCGGGGGCAGAGCAGGACGTCCTCACCGGGACCGAGCAGCAGCACGGCGCCGGGCGGGGCCCCGCCCGCGAGATAGCGGACGTTGGCGGGGCGGGAGACCAGGGCGGCCGCGGCTCCGGCGGCGGCGTACCGGTCACGTAGCAGCCCGCGTCGGACGGCGTACACCTCTGACATGTTCCTGAGCCTACGAGCGCCGGCGGGGCCCCGCCCGGTCAGCGCACCCGACCGGGCACCGCCCGGCCGCTACCAGGCCGGCGGGCTGGCTATGGAGCGGGCCAGGACGTCGTCGAGGACGCGCGCCGTCGTCTCCACGTCGTAGGTGGAGTTGTCGATGATCGGCAGGCCGGAGCCGTACCAGCCGGCCATGCGGCCGTGGATCCGGGCGACTTCCTCGTCGGAGAGCCTGCGGTTCCCGCTGCGGGCCGCGTTGCGCTCCAGGACGACCTCCAGACCGGGCAGGAGGACCACGGGCAGCAGCCCGGGGCCCACATGGCGCTTCCAGCCGCCGAGGCCGACGACGGGCCGGTCGGGGAAGACGGCGTCGTCGAGGATGCAGGAGATGCCGTTGGCCAGGAAATTACGGGCGGCGAAGCCGCAGGTGCGCCGGGCCAGGCGGTACTGGGCCTCGGAGTGGTCGTTCCATCCGGCCTGCGGGTCGGCGAAGCCGGAACAGACCCATTCGCGGACGTCGTCGAGGGAGACGTGCGCGGTGGGAACCCTGCGGCGGCCCGCCCAGAGCTTGGCGACCGTGGTCTTCCCCGCTCCGGCCGGCCCGATCAGGAGCACGGCCAGGGTCGCGGAGCCCGTACCCGCCTCGGCGGGCGGAGCGGGCAGCGGAACCGGTCCGCCGGGCGGCAGCTGGACGTGCCCGGTGGTCTCCCGGGCCGGAGGGACCGGAGGGTGCTGGGGCGCGGGCGGCTGGGCCCCGGGAGCCAGGGGAGGGAGAGGCGGCCCCGAGGGGCCGGGGTGGCCTGAGTGCTGGGCCTGGTGCGTCCACGGTCCGTTTCCGGGACCCTGGGGCGGCGGCAGCGGGGCCCCCACTGCGTGCTGCATCCGGTGCCACTCCGTCTCGTACAGGCAACTGGCGCTGGTCGACGGCAACCGTACCTTCCCCGGCCGCCGTGCGGTGAACGGGCGGGGAGGGTACGAAGTGCCCGGTGTCAGCCCGTCAGTTCCCCGGCCAGGGCCCGCAGGGCGAGCCGGTAGGAACCGATTCCGAAGCCTGCCACGGTGCCGGTGGCCACCGGGGCGACCACCGAGGTGTGGCGGAATTCCTCCCGTGCGTACGGATTCGAGATGTGCACCTCGATCAGCGGAGCGGTGCGCTGGGCTGCCGCATCGCGCATCCCGTACGAATAGTGCGTGAAGGCGCCCGGGTTGAGAACGACCGGAATCGAACCGTCCGCCGCCTCGTGGAGCCAGCGGATCAACTCGCCCTCGTCGTTGGTCTCGCGGACCTCGACGTCGAAGCCGAGTTCCTCGCCGAGGGCCCGGCAGGCGTCGACCAGACCGGCGTAGGACGTCGCGCCGTAGACGTCGGGCTCGCGGGAGCCGAGACGTCCGAGGTTCGGGCCGTTGAGCACGAAGACCCTGCGGGCCGTCACGCGGAGACCTCCCCGTAGGCGGCGAGCAGGACGGCCGGGTCGGGACCCTCCAGCACGGTGGGCTTGCCGATGCCGTCCAGGACGATGAAGCGCAGCAGGTCGCCGCGGGACTTCTTGTCGACCTTCATGTTCTCCAGGAGCTTGGGCCACTGGTCACCGCGGTAGGTGAGCGGCAGCCCGACGGACTCCAGGACGGCGCGGTGGCGGTCGGCGGTGGCGTCGTCGAGGCGTCCGGCGAGCCTGCCCAGCTCGGCGGCGAAGACCATGCCGACCGAGACGGCCGCGCCGTGGCGCCACTTGTAGCGCTCGTTCTTCTCGATGGCGTGGGCCAGGGTGTGGCCGTAGTTGAGGATCTCCCTCAGGCCGGACTCCTTGAGGTCGCTGGAGACGACCTCGGCCTTGACCCGGATGGAGCGCTCGATCAGCTCGGCGGTGTGCGGTCCGGCGGGCGTGCGGGCGCCCTGGGGGTCGGCCTCGACGAGGTCGAGGATCACCGGGTCCGCGATGAAGCCGGCCTTGATGATCTCGGCCATGCCGGAGACGTAGTCGTGGACCGGCAGCGAGTCCAGCGCGGCGAGGTCGCAGAGCACCCCGGCCGGCGGGTGGAAGGCGCCCACCAGGTTCTTGCCCTCGGCGGTGTTGATGCCGGTCTTGCCACCGACCGCGGCGTCGACCATGGCGAGCACGGTCGTCGGTACGGCGATCCAGCGCACCCCGCGCAGCCAGGACGCGGCGACGAAGCCTGCGACGTCGGTGGTGGCGCCGCCCCCCACGCCGACGATGACGTCGGTGCGGGTGAAGCCGGTCTGGCCGAGCGCCTTCCAGCAGTAGGCGGCGACCTCGACGGTCTTGGCCTCCTCGGCGTTCGGCAGCTGGATCGCGATCGCCTCGTAGCCCTGGGCGGCGAGGTCCTCACGGACCGCCTCACCGGTCTCGGCGAGCGCCTCGGGGTGCAGGACGGCGACCCGCTTGGCGCGGTCACCGATGAGCTTCGGCAGCTCGCCGAGGAGCTGGCGGCCGACGAGCACCTCGTACGGGTCGGTGCCTGCCGTGCCGGCGATCTGGATGCGCGTGGTGCCCTGCTCGGTCATGCGTGTCTCCTCCTGGCCGGAGGGTACGGGCGGGCCGTCGTGCTCCGGCAGTTCCAGTGCCTCGATGATCGCCTGGGCGACCTCTTCGGGAGTGCGTGCGTCGGTGGCGACGGTGACGGTGGCCACCTCTTCGTAGAGAGGGCGCCTGGTGTCCATGAGCTCACGCCACTGCCGTCGCGGGTTGACGGCGAGGAGGGGGCGGGCCGTGTTGAGCCCGACCCTCCGGACGGCCTCGTCCACGTCCATGGAGAGGTAGGCGACCGGACGGGCGGCGAGCAGGGCGCGGATCTCCGCGTCGAGCACGGCGCCGCCACCGAGGGCGAGGACGCCGGTGTGCCGGTCGATCCCGTCCCGCACCGCCTGACGCTCCAGAGCGCGGAAGTGCTCCTCGCCGTCGTCGAAGAAGATCTCCGGGATCGCCTTGCCCGCCGTGGCCACGATGTCCGCGTCGGTGTCCCGGCAGGAGGTGCCCAGGCGGGCGGCGAGCAGCTCGCCCACCGTGGACTTGCCCACCCCCATCGGGCCGACCAGGACGATCAGCGGGCCGCTCACCGGATCTGGAGGTGGGAGAGGTACGACTGCACGTTGCGGCGGGTCTCGGCGACACTGTCGCCGCCGAACTTCTCCGCCACCGCGTCGGCCAGCACCAGAGCGACCATCGCCTCGGCGACGATGCCCGCGGCGGGGACGGCGCACACGTCGGAACGCTGGTGGTGGGCCTTGGCCGCCTCACCGGTCACCACGTCGACCGTGGCGAGCGCCCGGGGCACGGTGGCGATGGGCTTCATCGCGGCGCGGACCCGCAGCAGCTCACCGGTCGTGAGTCCCCCCTCGGTCCCGCCCGCGCGGCCGGAGGTGCGCCTGATCCCGTCCTCGGTGGCCACGATCTCGTCGTGCGCCTTCGAGCCGGGCACCCGGGCCAGGTCGAAGCCGTCGCCGACCTCGACGCCCTTGATGGCCTGAATGCCCATCAGTGCGGCGGCGAGCCGGGCGTCGAGCCTGCGGTCCCAGTGCACGTGCGAGCCGAGCCCGACGGGGACCCCGTACCCGAGCACCTCGACGACTCCCCCGAGGGTGTCGCCGTCCTTGTGGGCCTGGTCGATCTCCGCGACCATCGCCTTCGACGCGTCGGCGTCCAGGCAGCGCACGGGGTCGGCGTCGAGCCGCTCGACGTCGGAGGGCTCGGGGTGGACGCCGTAGGGCGCCTTGGCCGCCGCCAGCTCGACGACGTGGGAGACGATCTCGATGCCCGCGGTCTCCTTGAGGTAGGAGCGGGCGACCGCGCCGAGGGCGACACGGGCCGCGGTCTCCCGGGCACTGGCGCGTTCCAGGACCGGCCGGGCCTCGTCGAAGCCGTACTTCTGCATACCGGCCAGGTCGGCGTGGCCGGGCCGGGGGCGGGTCAGCGGGGCGTTACGGGCCTGCGCGGCCAGCACCTCGGGGTCGACCGGGTCGGCCGACATGACCTGCTCCCACTTGGGCCACTCGGTGTTGCCCACCATGACAGCGACGGGAGAGCCCATGGTCAGGCCGTGCCGGACACCGCCGAGGAAGGTGACCTCGTCCTTCTCGAACTTCATCCGGGCGCCGCGCCCGTAACCGAGCCGCCGCCGGGCGAGCGCGTCCGCCACCATCTCCGTGGTGACGGGGATACCGGCGGGAAGACCCTCCAGCGTCGCCACCAGTGCGGGGCCGTGCGACTCTCCGGCGGTCAGCCAGCGCAACCTGCTCAACGGTGCTCCTCATGCTCGCGCCTGTAACTGCGACGGCGCGACCGGGTGCGCGGCCCTGGCCCGCCGCCTCCGATCCTCCCACGTCCGGGGGCGGGGGCCGGCCGCCGGTCCAGCAGACGGACGGCCCCGCGGAACGGCGGGCCCCGGGCCCGGCATGCGGCGCCCGCGCCGGGCGGCACGGACGGGGCAGGAAAGCCGCACCCATGTACATTCGCACACCATGCATGGCAATTACACTCAGTAAATCAATATGCTTGGCGCCCCATCAGGGAGAAATAATAATCTCGGCGCAAGAATTTCAGAAATGTAATTAATCAGGACGCGCAAGATGCGTAAATCCCTGATACCGCTGGGCCTGGGCGCCGCGTTGGCCCTGCCGGTCACCCTCGGCGGCACCGCATACGCCGGAGAGGGGAACTCGGACTGGCGCTACATCGACTGCACGTCGGGCGGCGCCCAGGGCGAGCTGGGATACCGCTGGTGGAGCAAGGGCGCCGTCACGTCGATCGACCTGTCGGTCACCGCGTACGACATCGTGACGTACAGGACCTGCTGGGTGTCCGAGGCCGCCTGAGCCCTGAGGGCCACGGAATCCGTCCGGCGGGCGGGACGTGGAGCCGTCCCGTCCGCCGCGGCGTCTTCGCACGGGCCTCGTCCGCCGGCTGCTGCCGTTCCGGCGCACGTGTCCCCGCCCCCGTCATCCGGAAGCGTGCGGCTCCCGCCCGCGGAGCGCCGTCCGGCCCGCCGCCCTCATCACGGCGAGCGGTGCCTCCGGGCGGCCCGTCATCTGTTCCACCTGGAGAACAGCCTGGTGCACGAGGAGGTCGAGCCCGCCGACCACCGGACCGCCGGCCGCTGCCCAGCGGGAGGCCAGCCGGGTCGGCCAGGGCTCGTACAGCACGTCGAACAGGGTGCCGGGGGCTGCGGGGACGGCCTCCGCCAGGGCGTCCGTGGTGCCGGCCGGGGTGGTGGCGATCACCAGCGGGGCACGGAGGGCCTCGTCGGCCTGCGCCCAGTCCGCGATCCTGACGTCGGCACCGAGGCGTTCGCCCCAGCCGCGCATCTCCTCGGCCCGTGCCGCACTGCGCACATAGGCCGTGACCGGCCCGGTGCAGATCCCGGCGAGGGCGGCCAGCGCGGAGGACGCGGTGGCTCCGGCTCCGAGGACGGCGGCGGACTCGGCCTTCTCGATGCCGCGTTCGCGCAGGGCCGCGACCATTCCGGGGATGTCGGTGTTGTCGCCGACGCGCCGGCCGTCCTCGGTGAGGACCACGGTGTTGACGGCCTCGACCGCGGCTGCCGCGCCGCTGACCTCGTCCAGGAGCGGGATGACCGCCCGCTTGAGCGGCATGGTCAGGGACAGCCCCGCCCAGGAGGAGTCCAGTCCTTCGACGAAGGCGGGGAGTCCCGCCTCGTCCACGTCGAAGCGCTCGTACGACCAGTTCTCCAGCCCCAGCTCCGCGTACGCGGCGCGGTGCAGGGCCGGGGAGAGGGAGTGGGCGATGGGCGAGCCGAGGACCGCGGCCCGGCGGATGACACTCACTGCTCTGCCTGGTTCTCTTGGTATTTCTGGCGGTTGCGCTCGTGCTCTTCGTTCGTCACCGCGAACAGCGTCTGGTCCTCGGTCACGGAGACGAAGTAGTACCAGGGGCCGGACGCCGGACTGATCGCCGAGTGCAGTGCCTCCGCACCCGGATTGGAGATCGGTCCGAGCGGCAGGCCCTTGATGCTGTATGTGTTGTACGGGTCGTCGATCTTTCGCAGGTCGTCGACGGCTCCCACGTCCAGCGTGCTCTCGGCTCGGATGTAGTTGATCGTCGAGTCGAATTCGAGCCGCCCGACCGTCTCCAGATTGTCCGGCTCGAGCCGGTTGTAGACGACCCTTGCGACCTTGTCGAAGTCGTGCTTGTACTTGCCCTCTTTCTGGACGAGGCTCGCTACGGTGATGAGGTCGAGCGGCGAGTCCAGATTCAGCTTTTTCGCATTTTTCTCGAGATCGAGCTTCCCGTATTCCTTGTTGGCCCGGGTGACCATTTTCTTCAGCGCATCCTCGGGTTTCGAGCCCTTGGAGACCGCATACGCCGCCGGGAAGAGGAAACCCTCCAGCGGGTCCTTGATCCCAGGATCGTCATCCGCCCATTCAGGCAGCCCGAGGCTCTCCGCTTTCGTCTTCGCGACGCCGGCGGTGGTGCCGGCCTTCAAGCCCAGCCTCTTGTCGATCGCGGCATAGATACCGGTGGTGCTCGTTCCCTCAGGAATGACGAGTGCGTTCTGGCTCTTCGGGTCCAGCATCATCTCGACGGCACTGTCGGCGGACATCTCCTTCTTCAGGAGATAGACACCGGCCTGCAGGGATCCCCCTTTGGGATTCCCGTTCTGTGCCGAGATGAAGGCATCGACGGATTTCACGACACCCGCCTTCTTCAGGATGTTCGCGATCTCGTTGCCCAGTGCGCCCGGCGGGATCTCCACCTCGACCGAGCCCGTGCCGCCGCCCGCGTAGTCGGGCGCCGAGCCGAACTGGCTCTGGTAGTACGAGTAGCCGAAGTACCCCACCCCGCCGAGGCCGCCGACGAGGACCGCCGCGACACCCAGGCAGGCGCAGCCGTTACGGCTCTTCTTCTTGCCCTTGCCGCGACGCTCTCCGCCGCCGCGGCGGGGCTCACGCGGGTCCTCGTCGTCCTCGCGGGAGCCGGGACGGGGGGCGCGCTCGTCCGCCGGGTCGTCCGTACCCGTGAAGAAGGGATGCGCCTCCTCCTGCGGCGTCTCCGGGTCCCAGTCCTGGCCCTGCTGCCGGGGCTCCGGCTCACGGCGGCCCGGGGGCTGCGGCGGGGGGTATGCCTCGGGGGTCCCGTAGTAGTCGGCCTGGTCGCCGTAGCCACCGGGGGTGCTGCCGTGCTGGGGCTGCTGGGCCGCGTACGGCATCGCCGCCTGCTGGCCGGTGTCCCAGCCGCCGTCGTACTGCGGCGGCTGGGGCTGCTGCTGGGCATACGGGTCCTGCGGCGCGCCGTAGGGCTGCTGCTGCGGATCCTGCTGGTGCTGCTGCTGATTCTGCTGGTGCTGCTGCGAATCCTGCTGGTACGGGTCCTGCTGGTAGCCCTGCTGGGCGTACGGGTCCTGCGCGTAGGGCTGCTGCTGGCCTTCGTACTGGCCCTGGCCGTAGGCGGCCTGCTGGCCTCCCCACCCCTGGTCCCCGTACAAGGGGTCCTCGGGATGCCACGGTTCGGAGCCGGAGCCCCGGCCATACTCAGTCATCGATCCCCTTGAGCCGCGAGACGACGCTCCGTCTCTTCGCTTTGCTGTGCGGTGTCTGTTCGAACACCGGCGCATCGCGCGGAACGTTACCGTATCGCGATCAGACAACCACTTCGACGCCCTCGCCCGGAGCAGCGCCTGACGCCCGTTCGGACTCCAGAGCGTTCTGAAGGATCACCACAGCGGCAGCTTGGTCGATGACAGACCGGCCCTTCTTGGACTTCACGCCCGAAGCGCGCAGCCCCTGAGTGGCTGTCACTGTGGTCATCCTCTCGTCCACGAGGCGCACCGGGACCGGCGCGATCGCACGGGCGAACACCTGGGCGAAGGCGCGGACCTTCGCGGCCGCCGGCCCTTCGCCGCCGCCCAGCGAGCGGGGCAGCCCGACGATGACCTCGATCGGCTCGTACTCCTCGACGATCCGGCCGAGCCGCCGGTGGGCGGCCGGGACGTCGCGCCCCGGCACGGTCTCCACCGGCGTGGCGAGGATCCCGTCGGGGTCGCACGAGGCGACCCCGATACGGGCGTCCCCGACGTCGATGGCGAGTCGGCGTCCACGGCGCATCTGCGACATGTCCGGCGTCACGCCGTCTCGGTGACGAGGCGTTCCACAGCGGCGACGGCGTCGCCGATGGCGTCCGGGTTCTGGCCGCCGCCCTGGGCGACGTCCGGCTTGCCGCCGCCACCGCCACCGAGGGTCTTGGCGGCGGTGCGCACCAGGTCACCGGCCTTGAGGCCGCGCTCGCGGGCCGACTCGTTGGTGGCGATGACCGTCAGCGGGCGGCCGTTGGCCGTCGTGAACAGGGCCACGACGGCAGGGCGCCCGCCCTGGATGCGCCCGCGCACGTCGAGGACGAGCTTGCGCAGGTCGTCGGCCGAGGTGCCGTCCGGCACCTGTCCGGTGACCAGGGCGACACCGCGCACGTCCTTGGCCGAATCCACGAGTCCGGCGGCGGCCGCCAGGACCTTCTCCGCACGGAACTTCTCGATCTCCTTCTCGGCCTCCTTCAGCTTGCCGAGCATGCCGGAGATCTTCTCGGGGAGCTCCTCGGGGCGGCCCTTGAGCAGCTCCTGGAGCTGGGCGACGACCGTGTGCTCCTTGGCGAGGAAGTTGTACGCGTCGACGCCGACCAGGGCCTCGATGCGGCGTACGCCCGAACCGATCGACGACTCGCCGAGCAGCTTCACCAGACCCAGCTGGGCGGTGTTGCGGACGTGGGTCCCGCCGCACAGCTCCTTGGAGAAGTCGCCGATGGTGACGACGCGGACCCGCTCGCCGTACTTCTCGCCGAACTCGGCGATGGCGCCCTGCTTCTTGGCGTCGTCGATGGACATGACCTCGGCCTGGACGTCGAGTTCCCGGGCGAGGACCTCGTTGATCTTCTGCTCGACGTCGGTGAGGACCGTGCCGGGTACGGCGGCGGGCGAGCCGAAGTCGAAGCGGAAGCGGCCGGGCGAGTTCTCCGAACCGGCCTGGGCGGCCGTCGGGCCCAGGGCGTCGCGCAGCGCCTGGTGCGTGAGGTGCGTGGCGCTGTGGGCGCGGGCGATGGCGCGGCGGCGTGTGTTGTCGATGGCGGCGAAGGCGGAAGCGCCGACCGTCACCTCGCCGACCTGCACCGAGCCCTTGTGGACCGAGACGCCCGGGACCGGCTGCTGGACGTCGCGGACCTGGATGACGGCGCCGGTGTCGAGCCGGATCCGGCCCTGGTCGGCGAGCTGGCCGCCGCCCTCGGCGTAGAAGGGGGTGCGGTCGAGGACGACCTCGACCTCGTCGCCCTCGGTCGCGGCGGGCGAGGGCACGCCGTCGACGAGCAGGCCGACGATCTTCGACTCGCCCTCGGTGGAGGTGTAGCCGGTGAACTCGGTGACACCGGAGCTGTCGGCGACCTCGCGGTAGGCGGACAGGTCGGCGTGACCGGTCTTCTTGGCCTTGGCGTCGGCCTTGGCGCGCTCCCGCTGCTCCTTCATCAGACGGCGGAAGCCGTCCTCGTCGACCGAGAGGCCCTGTTCGGCGGCCATCTCCAGCGTGAGGTCGATCGGGAAGCCCCAGGTGTCGTGGAGCAGGAACGCCTTGTCGCCGGCCAGGACCTTGCCGCCGGCGGCCTTGGTCTCGGTGACGGCGGTGTCGAGGATGTTCGTGCCGCCCTTGAGGGCCTTGAGGAAGGCGGCCTCCTCGGCGAGTGCGACGGTCTCGATGCGCTTGCGGTCGGTGATCAGCTCCGGGTACTGCTGCCCCATGGTGTCGACGACGACGTCGACGAGCTCACGGACGACCGGGCCGGTGGCGCCCATGAGCCGCATGTTGCGGATGGCACGGCGCATGATGCGGCGCAGGACGTAGCCGCGGCCCTCGTTGCCCGGGGTGACACCGTCGCCGATGAGCATGACCGACGTACGGATGTGGTCGGCGACGACGCGGAGGGAGACGTCCGAGCCCTGGTCGGCGCCGTAGCGCACGCCGGTGAGCTCGGTGGCCTTGTCCATGACGACGCGCAGGGTGTCGGTCTCGTACATGTTCCGCACGCCCTGCAGGATCATCGCGAGGCGTTCGAGGCCGAGACCGGTGTCGATGTTCTGCGACGGCAGGTCACCGAGGATCGGGAAGTCCTCCTTGCCGTCGCCCGCACCGCGCTCGTACTGCATGAAGACCAGGTTCCAGATCTCCACGTAGCGCTCGTCGTTGACGGCAGGGCCGCCCTCGACGCCGAACTCCGGACCGCGGTCGTAGTTGATCTCGGAGCACGGACCGCAGGGGCCGGGGACGCCCATGGACCAGAAGTTGTCCTTCTTGCCCAGGCGCTGGATGCGCTCGGCCGGCACGCCGATCTTCTCGCGCCAGATCTGCTCGGCCTCGTCGTCGTCGAGGTAGACCGTGATCCACAGCCGCTCGGGGTCGAGGCCGAAGCCGCCGTCCTCCACGGAGTTCGTGAGCGCCGCCCAGGCGAACTCGATGGCGCCTTCCTTGAAGTAGTCGCCGAAGGAGAAGTTGCCGCACATCTGGAAGAACGTGCCGTGCCGGGTGGTCTTGCCGACCTCTTCGATGTCCGGCGTGCGCACGCACTTCTGCACACTGGTGACGCGCGGGGCGGGCGGCTTGACCTCGCCGAGGAAGTAGGGCTTGAAGGGAACCATGCCCGCGGGGACCAGCAGCAGAGTCGGGTCGTCCGCGATGAGCGACGCCGAAGGCACGACGGTGTGGCCGCGCTCCTCGAAGAAGCTCAGCCAGCGGCGGCGGATTTCAGCCGACTCCATCAGTAGTCCTCATTCCGGTTGTTCGAGTGGTAGGGGAGCGTCCGGTGGACGGCGGGTCCGGGGTCAGCCGGCGCCTCGATGCCGAGTGCCCCGCCCAGTTCGGCCTCGCGCCTGACCATGCCCTCGCGCACGTCGAGGGCGAAGTCCTTCAGCTTGTGGCCTGCCTCGACCGCCTTGTCCGCGGCCTGCGCCGCGAGGCTCTCGGGGGCCAGTCGGCGGATCTTGCGGTTGACCTTGGTGGTGGCCCAGACGCCGGCGGCTGCGCCGGCGGTGAACCAGAACGTACGGCGGAACATCGCTGGTTCAGTCCTTCTGTCCACGGGAACTCCGGCCGTTCCGCTTCCTGTCGCGGGCGGACGGAACGGTTCGGCCGACGATCACGGTGCGGCGGGAGGCCCGGCGGGCCGGTTCCGGCTCCGCGGCGGTACGGCGGCCGATCGCCTGCCGCACCCCGTAACCGAATGCGGCGACCTTCACGAGCGGGCCGCCGAACGTCGACGCGACGGTGGTGGACAGGGCGGAGGCGTTGGAGGTGACCTCCTGGACGTCGCTCGCGATGGCGTCGACCTTGTCGAGCTGGGTCTGCGCGGAGCGCAGCGTCGCGGAGGCGTCGGCGAGCAGCGGAACCGCCTGCTCCGTCACGTCCGCCACCAGCGCGGTGGTCGCCTTGAGCGTCTGGGCCAGCCTCACCAGTACCACGGCGAGGAAGGACACCAGGATCGCCCAGAAGACAGCCACCAGGATGCCGGCCACCTCTCCACCGGACACAGTGCACCGCTCTCTGCTCGTCGCCCGCATCGGCCGGGACCTCTCCCGGCCGGTATCTGCCTGTCACGTCCCGGCGGGCGCGTCCTGCCACCACTGCCGACCGTCGTCCCCCCGAGCCTATCGCGCCGGACGTCGCGCGCCGTACCGCATTACGGACGGCGGCGTGCGCCCCGGACCCGGGGAGATTGTACGGAGAGCTTATGTGCCAGTACTCTGCGTGTTTCATGCGACGCCCTCACCACCCCTCCCCCACGCCCGACGACGCGGAGCCCGCCCCCGCACGCGGGAATCTCCCGGCGGAGCTGAGCGCCTTCGTGGGACGCGAGGGCGAACTGGCGGAACTCCAGCCACTCCTGCGGGAGTCCAGGCTCGTCACCGTGGCGGGGGCCGCCGGGGTCGGGAAGTCCCGTTTCGTGGCCCGGGCCGCGGCGCTGATGGAGAAACGGTACTGCGATGGCGTCTGGATCGCCGAGCTGTCGGCCGTCCGTGGTCCCGAGCTGCTCGAACACGCACTCGTCGACGCCCTGGGGCTGACCGACCACACCAGCAGGCCGCCGCGCGCCGTACTGGTCGAGCACTGTGCGCGGCGCCGGCTCCTGCTCGTGATCGACGGCTTCGAGCACCTCGCCGACGCCTGTGCCGTGCTCGTACGGGAACTGCTCCGCCGTGCGCCCGGCCTCCAGGTGCTCGCGGCGGGCCGCCGTCCGCTCCGGGTGGACGGCGAACTCGTCCTTCAGCTGCCGCCGATGACGGACGACGACGCCCTGGAGCTGTTCGTGCGGCGCGCCGCCGCGGTGCGCCCGGGGTTCCGGCCGGCGGACGGCGGCCGGGAGACCGCACGGGAGCTCTGCCGGCGCCTCGACGGCCTCCCGCTGGCCATCGAACTCGCCGCGGGGCGGCTGCGGGCCCTGACGACGGAACAGGTGCTGCACCGCCTGGACGACCGGTTCCGGCTGCTGACCGGCGGCAGCCCGAGTGCGCTCCCCCGCCACCGGACACTGCGTACGGCCATCGGCTGGAGTCATGAGCTGTGCACTCCCGAGCAACGGCTGCTGTGGGCGCGGCTCTCGGTGTTCGCCGGACAGTTCGACCTGGAGGCCGTCGAGTACGTCTGCAGCGGCCCCGGTCTGCCGGCCGACTCCGTGCTGGACGTGCTGGACGAGCTGCTCGCGCAGTCCGTGGTGCTGCGCGAGGACTCGGCCGTGGGCAGCCGCTACCGGCTGCTGGACACCGTCCGGGAGTACGGCGCCGAGTGGCTGCGGGCGGCCGGGGACACCGAGCGGCTGCGCCGCAGGCACCGGGACTGGTACCTGGGGCTCGCCACCTGGTGCGAACTCGACTGGTTCAGCCCCAGGCAGGCGGAGGCCGCGGCACGGGTCGACAGCGATCTGCCCAATCTGCGCCGTGCCATGGAGTGCTCGATGGAGAGCCCGGAGGAGGTCCATCTCGCGCAGTACCTGGCGGGCACGCTCTGGTTCTACTGGGCGGGCTGCGGGCATCTCTCCGAGGGCCGCCACTGGCTGGACCACGTCCTGGAGGAGGAGTCCCCCCACGACCACTCGCGGCTGAAGGCCCTGTGGGTGCTCGGGTACGTCGCGGTGCTGCAGGGGGACCCGGCCGGCGCCGTGTCCGCCCTGCAGGAGTGCCGTGAGGAGGGCGAGCGCTCGGGGGACGCCACCGCCGTCGCCTACGCGGTGCACCGCACGGGCTGCCTCTCGATCGTCACGGACGACCCGGTCCGGGCCGAAGAGCTGCTGCGCGAGGCCCTCGGGCGCTATCGGGAGATCGGCGAGCTGAACAGCAACGTGCTGATGGCCCAGGTAGAACTGGGTATGGCCGTGGCGTTCCGCGGAGACCTGGACGCTGCCGCGGCGCTCTGTGACGAGGTCCGGGAGATCTGTGAGGACCACGGCGAGCGATGGGCACTGGCCTACGCGCTGTACGTGCTGGGCTACGCCGCGCTGCGCTCCGGCCCGGGCGGGCGGGCGCGCCGGATGCTCGGACAGTCCCTGTCGATCGCGCACACCTTCCACGACCTGCTCGGCACGGTCCTCTCGCTGGAGCTGCTGGCCCTCGTCACCGTCGTCGAGGGCGACGCGGTGGAGGCGGCGGTGCTCCAGGGCGCGGCGGACCGGATCTGGCCCTCGGTGGGCCTGCCGCTGTTCGGCTCCGTGCATTACGGCAGGCCCCGGACCGAGTGCGAGGAGCGGGCCAGGGCGGAGCTCGGCGATGCGCGGTACGACGCGGAGCGCAGCTCGGGCCGCCGGCTGGACGTGCGGGCCGCGGTGGCGCGGGCGCTCCGGGCCGGGGCGGACGCGGGCACGGTCTCCTAGTGCAGAGCCCGGCCAAGGTCCGCCCCGGACGAAGCCGGACAGAGGAAAAGCGAAGGCCCGCCGCCTCCCGTACGACAGGGAGGGGCGGGCCCGAGCTCGGTCGGGAGCTACGCCTGCGTCATCAGCGGGCGTAGTACTCGACGACGAGCTGCTCGTCGCAGATGACCGGGATTTCCTTGCGGTTCGGGTCCCGGTCCAGGCGGAAGGCCAGAGCCTTCAGGTTCACCTGGAGGTAGCGCGGGGTCTCGCCGTCGGTGTCGTAACCACCCTCACGGGCCACCTGGAAGGGGACCTTGGAGCGGCTGCGCTCGCGGACCTGCACGACGTCGTCGGGGCGCACGCGGAAGGACGGCTTGTCGACCTTGCCGCCGTTGACCTCGATGTGGCCGTGGACGACCATCTGGCGGGCCTGGTAGATGGTGCGGGCGATGCCCGAACGCAGGACCAGGGCGTCGAGGCGGCGCTCGAGCTCGACGACCAGCGCCTCGCCCGTCTTGCCCTCGGCCTTACGGGCGCGGTCGTAGGCGCGCGCCATCTGGCGCTCGCTGATGTCGTACTGCGCGCGCAGACGCTGCTTCTCGAGCAGACGGACCTTGTAGTCCGAGTTCTGCTTGCGGCCACGGCCGTGCTCGCCCGGCGGGTAGGGGCGGGCTTCGAAGTACTTGACAGCCTTCGGCGTCAGGGCGATGCCGAGGGCACGCGACTTCTTGACCTTGGGACGCGACTGGTTAGGCACGTTCTCCAGACCTCCGTTGTAGGTTAGGTTAGGCTTACCTTACTCAAGGAGATCGCATGTCTCGCCCTGGGAACACCACACACGTCACGGACAGCACAGACAGCGGCAGCACACCAGAAGGTGCTGCTACGACGGAAGGCCGATCTGATCGTGGTCAGCCGCGTCCCAGCGGGCTTGAAAACACTCGGATGCCGTCAGCAGCCGAGCGCACACGAACTCTCGTACAGAGTACCTGCTCCGCCGTGCTGCTCGTACCGGGCCTGTCGGTGATCCACCCGGACCAGCTGATGCCGGACAGCAGGAGCATCGGCCCGGAGGGGGATCTCTTCCTCGGCCTCCCCGCCGATTCCCCGGTCGTACGGGCCGCGACGCGCGCCCAGGGCGACGAACTGACCGCTGTGCTGGAGATCACCGATGTCGCACCGGTCTCGGTGCCGCACCGGATCCGCGGCCGCGCCAGGATCTCCGGCTGGCTCACCGCCGTACCGGGGCTCGCGCAGCCCGGCCGGGTGATGCTCCGGCTGGAGACGGGGGAAGCGTCGGTCGATGATCTGTGGGGGTTCGAGGAGGTGGAGCCGGAGGCCTTCCGGGATGCCGTCGCCGACCCGCTGGTCACCCATGAGGCCGAGCTGCTCCAGCATCTGCACTCCGCTCACGGCGAGCAGATGGCCACGCTGTCCGCGCTGCTCGGTGACCGGGCCCGGTGCGGCTGTGCGGAGCACCGGCTCGGCGCCGTCCCGGTCGCACTCGACCGCTTCGGGCTCCGGGTGCGGTTCGTCGACGGCCGCGACGCCTGTTTCGACGCCCGGTTCGAATTTCCCGAGCCCGTGCGTGACATCGGCGAGCTGCACCACGCGATGCACACCCTCTTCGCGGCGGCGTCGTGCTGAGCGGCGCTCACGAGGACGCCGGGCCGCCCTGGTCGCGGCCGAGCCGCTCGCGGACCCTGTCGGCCACATCGGCGTAGCGCGCCTCCGCCCCGTACCGCGTGGGTTCGTAGTAGCGCCGGCCGCGGACGGCGTCCGGGGCGTACTCCTGGGCGGCGATGCCGCCGGGCACGTCGTGCGGGTAGACATAGCCCTGGGCGTGGCCCAGCTTGGCGGCGCCCTTGTAGTGGCCGTCGCGCAGATGGGCCGGGACCGGTCCCGCGAGGCCCCGGCGCACGTCTTCCTGCGCGGCGGAGATCGCCAGCGTCGCCGCGTTCGACTTGGGGGCGAGCGCCAGCGCGATCGTGGCGTGGCTGAGGGTCAGCGCCGCCTCGGGGAATCCGATCATGGCGACCGCCTGGGCCGCCGCCACCGCTGTGGGCAGCGCCGTCGGATCGGCGAGCCCGATGTCCTCACTGGCGGAGATCATCAGTCGCCGGGCGATGAAGCGCGGGTCCTCCCCCGCCTCGATCATGCGCGCCAGATAGTGCAGGGCGGCGTCCACGTCGGACCCGCGGATGGACTTGATCAGGGCGCTCGCGACGTCGTAGTGCTGGTCGCCGTCGCGGTCGTACTTCACGGCAGCGCGGTCGACGGTCTCCTCGAGCGTCGTGAGCGTGATCTCCCGCTCGTGCGTGGTGAGGGCCGCACCCGCGGCCGCCTCCAGCGCGGTCAGCGCACGCCGCGCGTCGCCGCCGGCGATGCGCAGCAGGTGCGCCTCGGCGTCCTCGGGCAGGGTGACGGC
>NZ_DATMVN010000338.1:0-3816 GCF_035563135.1 Streptomyces sp. | reverse complement strand
CGGCCGCTCCGACGACCGCCTGCTCCTCCGACTCGGCCTTGCTCAGGGCCGTGATCTCGGTGGCGCCCAGCGGGGCGAGGTCGGCGTTGACGGCGGAGCTCTCGGCGGCTGCCAGGGTGAGGCCCGCGGTCTGCGGGAGCGCGCCGGGCCGGGCGGCCGTGACGGGCGTCGTGGTGCCCGCCGACGGGGTGACGGCGGTGACGGCGGACGAGGTGCCGGGGACCGGGGCGCCCTCGGCGCGCGGCTGCTCCGGGTCGTCGCCCGGGTCGACGAGTTCCACCTGGAGGCCGGCGGGGAGGAGCCCGGAGCCCGCGGAGCCGTCCCGCGGTGCGGTGCTCCCGGAACGTACGCGTACCTCGACGCCGTCCGACTCGCCGACCCAGAGGGGAGCGGTGGAGCCGCGCACGGTGCCCGATTCCCGTTCGGGGCTGCCGGAGTCGGCGGCGTGGTCGGTGTTGTGGGTCTCAAGGGTCTGCCAGCCGGACCACGTGCCGGTGCCGGTCGCGCGGGTGCGGACCTGGACGGTGCCGTGCAGTTCGGTGTCGGCGTCGTCCCAGACCACGCCGACGAGCGAGAAGCGGTGCGAGTCACGCCGGGGCAGCCCTTGTGCGGCTGCGGGCGCCGTGGGCCCGGTGGGTTCACCGGTGGTCCTCGGGGCCGCGTCGGTGAGCGGCCGCAGGGGCAGGGACTGGGTCGAACCCGCGGGTTCGGCGGGAGCTGCCGCGGGCGCCTGTGCGGCCGGGGCGGGGGCGGCGGGCGCGGGGGCGGCGAGCGGGAGGGTGAGTGCCGTCGCGCAGGCGACGCCGATGGAAGTTGCAAGAAGTGCACGCATACAGGAAATCCTTGGCACAGCCCGGCATTCCCGGCTACTGGAGTGCAGCCGCCTCCAGTTGACGCACCGTCTGCCGAACCGGTGTACGAGACACCCTTCGTGCTCTGCCGGGGCGGCGTCCGCCGCGTACCCTTGCGCGGATGAACGCCAGCGACCGCACCCCCGCCGACCTGCTGCGATCCGCACTCGCCGCGGACCCTGCCCGCCCCCTCGTCACTTTCTACGACGACGCAACCGGAGAGCGCGTCGAACTGTCGGTGGCCACCTTCGCCAATTGGGTGGCCAAGACCGCCAATCTGCTCCAGGGCGACCTGGCCGCCGAGCCCGGCGACCGGCTCGCTCTGCTGCTCCCCGCCCACTGGCAGTCGGCCGTCTGGCTGCTGGCCTGCTCGTCGGTGGGTGTCGTCGCCGAGGTGCAGGGCGACCCGGCCTCCGCCGACCTGGTCGTCAGCGGACCGGACTCGCTCGACCGGGCCCGTGCCTGCCGTGGCGAGCGGGTCGCGCTGGCGCTGCGGCCGCTGGGCGGCCGGTTCCCGCAGATTCCCGAAGGGTTCGCGGACTACGCCGTGGAGGTTCCGGGCCAGGGCGACCGCTTCGCCCCGTACGCCCCGGTGGATCCGGCGGCCCCCGCGCTGGTCGTGGGCGGTGCCGGCCTGACGGCGGACCAGCTGGTCGCCCGGGCCCGTGAGGACGCGGCCGAGTGGGGACTCGGCCCGGGGTCCAGGCTGCTGACGGGCCGTACGTACGACTCCTGGGAAGGGCTGTCCGCCGGGATCTTCGCACCGCTGGCCGCAGGGGGCTCCGTCGTCCTGTGCCGTCACCTGGACCGGCTGGACGAGGACGGGCTGGCCAAGCGCGTCGAAAGCGAGCGGATCACCGGCACCGCGGTATGACAAGCGCCCCGAAGGCCACTCGTCCGGCCCAGGGCGGGCCGAGCCCCCGGGACTGAGCACCGACGGCGGTACATGATCGGGCGGAACGAGGCACGGCTGAGAACGCCGCCTGAATACACAACCAAGCGTGAGGTTCAGCCGTCTACTCCTGCGATCGGCGGCCCATCGCGCCGCCGCACGTGAAGGATGGACGCAGACGTGAGCGACAGCCCCGGCACCCCGGCCGAACCGGACCGCCCGGAACACCCGGCCGGGGGCGGGCCTGCGGACGGTTCGCGGGACGCGTCCGGGGCTTCCCCGCAGGACGGCGCCACCGCCGAGGCGGACGGGAGCAGCGGTGGGGCGGACGGGAGCAGCGGTGGGGCCGGCACCGGGGCCTGGGGCGAGCGGCCCGGGCGCGGGCCCCGGGACCGCGCGCACTGGCTCCGCTGGAGCGCGCTCGCGGTCTCCTTCCTCGTGCTGCTCGCCGCCGGTGCCGGCTGGTGGCTGTACAAGAAGCTCGACGGCAACATCACGACCGACACGAGCGCCGCCGCCGAGCTCAAGGCGTACGAGAAGGACCGCCCGCTGCCGGTCGCGAGGGGCGCCCGGAACATCCTGCTCATCGGCTCCGACACCCGCTCCGGCGACAACAGTGCGTACGGACGTGACGACGGCGGCAGCCAGCGCTCGGACACCACGATCCTGCTGCACCTCGCGGCCGACCGCGGGAGCGCCACGGCGGTGTCGATCCCGCGCGACCTGATGGCCGAGGTCCCCAGCTGCCACACCACCGACGGCAAGGTCACGAGGAAGCAGTTCGCCCAGTTCAACTCGGCCTTCGAGATCGGCGGCACGGCCTGCACGATCCGGACGGTCGAGAAGATGACGGGCGTTCGCGTCGACCACCACATGGTCATCGACTTCAACGGCTTCAAGGACATGGTCGACGCCGTCGACGGCGTCGAGGTGTGCCTGAAGGAACCGGTCGACGACACAGCGGCCCGGCTCAAGCTCCCCGCGGGACGCCAGAAGCTCGACGGCGAGGAGGCGCTGGGGTACGTACGGGCCCGTAAGTCGATCGGTGACGGCAGCGACACCGAACGCATGGACCGTCAGCAGAAGTTCCTCGGGGCCCTCGTCAACAAGATGCAGAGCAACGGCGTGCTGCTGAACCCGACGCGGCTCTACCCGGTGCTGGACGCGGCGACCAGGTCGCTCACCACGGACCCGGGCCTCGACTCCCTGCGGGACCTGTACGACCTGGTGCGCGGGATGCGGAACGTGCCGACGGAGAAGGTGCAGTTCCTGACCGTGCCCCGGAAGGCGTACCACGCCGACCCGAACCGTGACGAACTCGTGCAGCCGGACGCGAACCGGCTGTTCGCACAGCTGCGCAAGGACGAGCCGGTCGCCGTGGCCCCCGCCGAGGCGGTCAACTCCGTGGGCCCACAGGCAGATCACAGCTCCGGGAAGGACCCGTCCGGCCGGAAGCCCGGTGACACGGACGCGAGCCCGTCCCCCGCCCCCACCTATTCGGGATCGAACGCGGCGGACGACCCGTGCGGCCCCTAGGCCAATTCCCGGCCCGTGACCGGACATGCGAACGGTGCGGGCGTCATGCCCGGTTGTGAGGAGCGTGGAATGTGTCACCCGCGCCCCCTGTGGCTGATTCCGCCGGATAGTGTGACGCGATCCGGTGCTCGCGGCCGTCAGACCGCGCGCCCGGAACGGACGACCGAGCGCCCTGCCGGGGGGAGGCGCCTCGCCCGGCACCGACGGAGGACTCAGGCAACCGTGGACGCGCACAGGCGTGGGCGGGCGGACGACATCGACACCGCCGACCGGCGGGTCCTCGGCACACACACCGGCACTCACGAAGTGCGACCGGCCCGCTCCGGAAAGACACCGTGCGGAGAAGACGCCGGAAGTCGCCCGGAGGGCCGGCACCGACAAGGCGGAACGCGCGAAGTGACGACGGGTCCTCGCGCCACAGCGGAATTCTGAGGAGCAGGGGGGTCCTGGTGGGACGGAGCAGCACACGCGGGGAGGGGACACGGCCGCGCGGCCGGCACGACAGGCCGCCGGGCGACGAGGGCCGCGGCGCGTCCG
>NZ_DATMVN010000337.1:0-2018 GCF_035563135.1 Streptomyces sp. | reverse complement strand
CAGGCTGCCTGCGGCGAGCTGCTCCGCGGCCTGGCGCTTGCGGTGCGCCCGCAACGTCTCGACGGCGGGGACGGGGAGCGGCACGGTGCGCCGCGACTTCTCGGTCTTCGGCTCGCCGAGCTCAAGCCCGGCAGACGTCCGCGACAGCGTCCAGCGCACCCGGACGACGGCCGCATCGAGGTCGACGTCTCGCCAGTGCAGGGCCAGAGCCTCACCGCGGCGCAGGCCGGTCGCCAGCATTACGCGGTAGAGGGCCTCTAGGCGGTCACCGCGGACTGCCTCGAGCAGCGCCTCCGCCTGCTGGGCGGAGAGGTAACCCGCGTCTTTGCGCTCGACGGCCGGGCGTTTGACCAGGGCGGCCGGGTTGCGCTGGATCAGCCCGTCCCGGACCGCGACGTCAAGGGCGGCCCGGAGCACGGCGTAGATCGTTCGGACGGATGACGCAGAAAGGCCCGCGCGGCGCTTGGCGAGCACCAGGGCCTCCACGTCGGAGGGGCGAAGCCGGTCGAGGGGCAGGCTGCCCAGCTTCGGCACCAGATGGCTGCGAGCAATTGTCGCGTACAGGTCGATCGTCGCCTGCTTGCGGTCGCTCGCCGGCAGCGCCTTCGTCGTCCAGTCCTCCAGCCAGGCGGCCATCGTGATCGACGCATCCTTGACGGGGGCGCCAGCCTCGACGCGCTCCCGCAGCTCCCGGAGCTTCGCCCGCACCTCCGCCTGCGTTCTGCCGCTGACCTCCCGCCGCTTCACCTCGCCGAAGTCGTCTCGGTAGGTCAGGGCCGAGTACCACCGTCCGTTGGCCCGCTTGAAGATCGAGCCCTCGCCGTTCCCTCGCTTCGCCATGGGGCTGCTCCGATCGCCGGGGCCGGCGGCCGTCCGGCCGCTTTCCGTTCCTGATGGTTCGGCGGACAGTGTTCAGCACCGGTCTGACCACGGTGCCCGCTCTGCACAGGTCAGGCCGCATCCGGGGGATCGGGATCAAAGAGCCCGCTCTGATTCGCCGACTTCGGCTGGCTGCGTCGACGATGCTGGGCAGGCGCCACTGGGTTCTCCAGCATGCGGACATAGCGCTCGAGTTCGGCGCGGGCCAGCCGACAGCTGCGACCGATGTGGACCGGGCGCAGGTCGCCGGCCTTCATGAGGGCGTAGACCGTGGTGCGGCCGATGCGGAGAACCTTGGCCGCATCCTCGGGCGTAAGCAGCAGGGGGCTCTTGGTCAGCATGTCCTGCAGCGACTCGGGGTCGCCCATCTCGTCTCCTCCAAGTATTCCGGTCCGCCGGTCGCCGTCCGGCAGCGGCCGTGCGCGGGCGACGATGGGCGCGGTGCGTTCCTCGACGATGAGGGACCGACCTCCTGTTCTTCTCCGGTTCCGCGCTAGTCAGCACGGACCGGTGACCAGCGGGAAGGAGGCACCGGCTCCGCAGCTTCTCCCGGTCCCCGCGAGCTGCTACCGGAGGAGTACGGGAGGGAACCTGGAGGACGCCGTGGTACCGCGGGTCCAAGCTGCCGTATCCGATGTCCCGTGGTCTTGGAGACGGCCGCTGTCACCGGTGGAGGTGTCAGCGAGGTCGGTCTCGAGGGTCCCCGATGGGACAATGCCCCTCGGCGCGGAGGCCGACGTGGTGCCGGCGGTGGTAGGCGGCCAGGACGGCGTCGAGGGCAAGTGACAGGCCGGCAAGGTCACGGTCGTAGATTCGGCCGTCTTCGAGCTGCGCAGCCAAATCGGCGAGGGCCTGAGGCCAGTCGCGTCGGGTGACTGACTGCCGCACGGAGACTTGCACGCGCCGTTCGACGATCTGCACTGCCGCCCGGCCCGAGGCCGCAGCGCGGGTTTGCTCCCAGGCGCGGTGCCGGCAGGTCGCCGAACACCATTTCGGGATCGGGCCCCGGGCTCGCGCGGTGATCGGCCCGCCACACCAGCCGCAGGCCGTCGCGGCGGCCCGCCGCTCGGGGCCGCCTCCAGCCTCCGCCGGGTCGGAGCGGGCCTTCGTCGTCCGTGTCCGCTGGGCTTGTTGACGCC